>NZ_JAEQBP010000010.1:0-16265 GCF_017846595.1 Campylobacter sp. JH23
TACCTCCATAAGCTAAACATTGAAATTTGCCCTTATCTCTTTGAAAATGTCCTTCATGTTTATCAAGATTTTTATAATCTTTAGTATGGGAAAATCCATCTTTTGCATAAGCTAAATCCTGTCCTATGAGAATAATGTTTTTATAGTTTAAATATTCTGTAAGTAGGTAGCTCATATTTGCTACACTTTTGCCCATGTTAAAATATCCAAAATAATCTAATTTTAAATATTGTATAAAACTTGCATATGTAGATACAAGCATAAAATTTCTATTATTTTTTTGAAGATATTTTGTAGTATGAGGGTGGACATAGGATTTTAGAACAAACAAAATATCCTTATCAAATTCCCCAAAATCATTGTTAAAAAATTCAGAAGTTAAAGGAATCCTTTCCAAAGAAAGCACATAATCAGGCTTTATACCATGTTTAGCTAAAATAGGATAAGAAGAATCAGCACAAAAAATTGTAGCTTTATTAGCATACTTTTTTAATAAAGGCAATTGTTTAGTAAGAGATGGTCCTGTAGAAACAATGATAGCTGTATCACTTACACCCTTTCTTTTAGAAAGTAATTCTTTATAACTAGGATGAGTAATCATTTGAGGAAGATTATAAACAAATTGCTCTATGCCTTGAAGAGCATCTTTTGGATCATTACCATGAGAAACAATAGAATTTTTAAAATTTTCTGCTAATTTTTTATTCAATCCTAAAATATCTTCATGAAATCTTTCATAATAATGACTCATCAGTTCTAAAAAATAAATTCTAGAAAATTGAAAGAAAGGTTTAGAAGAACAAAGTTCATTATAATCTTGAATTTCTAGTTTATTTGTATTCAAAACCATCAATCTTGCACTTTGCAATTCATTTGAAAAATCTAAGATATGAAACATTATCCAAATGATTTCTATATCTTTTTCAAAAACAACAATATGTTGATGATTTTTATTTTGCAATAAAGCTTTAAATAAAATTCCATTTCCAAAACCATAAAAATATAATACAGGATAAAGTAGATATTTATCATTATAAGTGTTTAGCATAGAGTTTAATTCATCAATAACATTTTCATAAAGAAAAGTATTATCACTTGTATCTTTTAGATTGATATCTAGATTATCTTTACCTAAGATAAGTTCAAATTTACTTGATTTAATTTCTTTTAAACTTTCTTTTAAAAGAATATTACTTAAAGCCTCAATGTTTTTGTTAAAGAGTTCTTTTTGAGTAGGGGTGAAGGTCATTGGAAATCCTAATTATTTTTTGATTATATCGTCAAAATTCCAATTTTCTAAACTTTTTTCTATGGTTTTGTTTTGAGCATCAAGGTATCCTAAACCTTGGATAAACCAATTGTGTTGTATTTTTAAAAAGTCTATTAAATTTTCTTTTTGCTTATTTGTGTTTAAAACTTCAAATTTTAAAATTTCGCATTCATTATGAAAATAAATAGCTTGACAAAGTTCATTAAAAAGCTTGAGTTTTTTAAATTCTTTAAAAAGATTTAAAAGATCATTTTTGATTTTTTCAAGAGTTTGAAAATTCTTGTCATTTTTTTCTAAAGTGTATCTAAGCTTTTGAAGCTGAGTTTGAGTTTTTTTTATAAATTCTTTGGATTCTAAAATGCTTTTTTGGAGATATTTTTTTGTTTTTTCTAATTTTTCTTTGGCTAGTTTTTTATCTAGAAATTTTGGAAAATCAAAAGGTTTATTTAAATCTTTATCAAGTAAATTCTCACAAGCCCATAGAAAAGGTTTTTCTATGGTTCCTTCTATCCTTGCTCCACCTTCGGTGCAGTTGTAGGTGGTGATATTGAGTTTTTCTTTTGTCCAAAATATATCTTTTTCAAAAGCTTGACGAAACAAATTCCAAGTAAGTTGTGTTCTTACTTTGCCTTTTCCTCCATAAGCTAGGGTATATTTTTCTCCTCTGATTTCTTCACCTTGACTTCCATGTATATGCTCTTTAGGATGTGAACTTCCATCCTCGCCATAAGCTAAATCCTGTCCTATAAAAATGATATTTTCAAATCTTAAAGCTCCGGCTAGTTCATAGATCATATTTGAAACACTATGTCCTACTCCAAGATATCCATATTCATCAAGTTTTAAACTAGCTGCAAAATTTAAAGGGCGATGTACAAGCATATAAGTTCTTTGATCTTTTTCTAAAAAATCTAATACTTCTTTATGAACTACAGAAGCAAGTATGAAAAGTATGCCTTTGTTAAAATCGCCAAAATCATTATCAAAACATTTAGAAACTATATCATCACGCTCTAGCATGCAAACATAATCAGGCTTTATACCGTATTTTCCAAGAATAACATAAGCACTATCTGCACAAAAAATCGTAGCTTTATTAGCATACTTTTTTAATAAAGGAAGTTGTTTAGTAAGAGATGGTCCTGTAGAAACAATAATAGCATTTTTAACCTTAGCTCTTCTTTCTTTGAGAAATTCTTGAAAAATTCCATGATTTAACATTTTAGGGAGATTATCTAGGGTATGTTTGATTCCAACTAAAGAATCATGTGGATCATTACCTTTGTTTAAAACGATAAATCGTATCATTTCTATTAGTTGAGTATTTATATTTTGTATTTGAGTGCTATAAAATTGTTGATAAAAATCATTATGGATAAAAAGATTAAAAATTTTTACACTTTTTTGAATGATTTCATAAGTAAAAAGTGTGGTGAGTTGTGCTGTATTAATATTTGGAGTATAAAAAAGTATTAGTTGTTCTTTTTTTAATTCTTCGCTAAAATCAAATAAATGAAAAGCTAAAGTTAAAATTTCAAGATTGTCTTCAAAAATGATAATGTGTTTATGTTGTTTGTTTTTACATAAAGTTTTATAAAACATTCCATTTCCAAAGCCATAAAAAAACAAAACAGGATATTTGTTATATTCGGTTTTAAACAGAGTAAGGTTTTCTAAAAGCTCTTTATTGGGATTTTCATAAAGAAAAATATCATCTTTTTTAAAATTTATTCCATTTTCATCTTGAATAAGTGCAAAAGTTAAGTATTTAAGTGATCTCAGTGTACAAGCTAAAAACTCATCGACCTCAAACAAAGCTTGAGTATTTTTTAAAAAAAGCTCTTCTCTCACCTTCTCACCCTTTCCATCCATTTATCTAATTTTCTTTCTTTAAGTTTTTCTTCTAAAGGAAGTATATTTTTTATCAAAGCATTTTCTTGTGCTTTAATATGTCCATAAACTAATTCCATAAATTCTAAATGTTCTTTTATCCAAAGAATACTTTTATTAAAAGCATCTTCTTTGGTTTTAGGATTTAAAACATAAATTCTAGCAAGTTTAAGTTCAAATTGTGTCAGTAAGGGACCTAAAATTTGTATCAAATCTTTTTGAGTATTGTAAAGTTCATCTATTTGAGTTTTGGTTTTATCTATATCTTGAATAATTTCTTGAATAAAAATTTCATTTTTTTGAGAATTTTGTAAACTCGTAAAAGAATTTTTTATTTTATCATAAACTTTAATAAAATTATCGTTAAAATCTCTACAATGCTTAATACTTTTACAAACTTTATAATAAGCCTTAAGTAAAAACTCATTTTGTTTATTTAAACTTAAAGGTTCTAATTTTTCAAAAGGTTTATTTAAATCTTTATCAAGTAAATTCTCACAAGCCCATAGAAAAGGTTTTTCTATGGTTCCTTCTATCCTTGCTCCACCTTCGGTGCAGTTGTAAACTTTAGTATCTAAATACTTTTGTATTTTTTGCACATCTTGCTCTAAATTTCGTTTAAACATAAGCCAGACATGGTGAGTTTTGATTTTTTCTTTCCCACCATAAGCCTCGGTTAAAATATGTTCATACGTTTGACTTTCATAATTAGCTGAATTTTGATAATCATCAGGATGAGAATTGCCATTTTCAGCATAAGCTAAATCCTGTCCTATAAAAATGATGTTTTTATGATTTAAATGTAAGGAAAGATAACAAGCCATATGTGCAACACTAAATCCCATGTTAAAATATCCAAAATAATCTAATTTTAAATATTGTATAAAACTTGCATAGGTTGAAACTATAGTAAAATTATCGGTTTTTTTGGTTAGGTAATTTATGGCATTAGGATGTACTATGGATTTGATAATAAAACAAATTCCATTATCAAATTCCCCAAAATCATGATTGAAAAACTCAGCAGTAATTTCAGTTCTTTCTAGCATACAAACATAATCAGGCTTTATACCATGTTTAGCTAAAATAGGATAAGAAGAATCCGCACAAAAAATCGTAGCTTTACTAGCATATTTTTTTAATAAAGGCAATTGTTTAGTAAGAGATGGTCCTGTAGAAACAATGATAGCTGTATCACTTACACCCTTTCTTTTAGAAAGTAATTCTTTATAACTAGGATGGGTAATCATTTGAGGAAGATTATAAACAAATTGTTCTATGCCTTGAAGAGCATCAAGGGGATCATTACCATGAAAAACAATAGAATTTTTAAAATTTTCTGCTAATTTTTTATTCAATCCTAAAATATCTTCATGAAATCTTTCATAATAATGACTCATCAGTTCTAAAAAATAAATTCTAGAAAATTGAAAGAAAGGTTTACTAGAGCAAAAATTAGAAAAAAATTCTATATCCAAAGAACTTGTTTGCAAAACCATCAATCTTGAATTTTGCAATTCATGTGAAAAATCTAAGATATGAAACATTATCCAAATGATTTCTATATCTTTTTCAAAAACAACAATATGTTGATGATTTTTATTTTGCAATAAAGCTTTAAATAAAATTCCATTTCCAAAACCATAAAAATATAATACAGGATAAAGTAGATATTTATCATTATAAGTGTTTAGCATAGAGTTTAATTCATCAATAACATTTTCATAAAGAAAAGTATTATCACTTGTATCTTTTAGATTGATATCTAGATTATCTTTACCTAAGATAAGTTCAAATTTACTTGATTTAATTTCTTTTAAACTTTCTTTTAAAAGAATATTACTTAAAGCCTCAATGTTTTTGTTAAAGAGTTCTTTTTGAGTAGGGGTGAAGGTCATCATAAGCCCCATCCATCATCTACCACTAAAGTTTGCCCTGTGATAAATTTACTCTCATCGCTAAGTAAAAACACCAAAGTTCCACATATATCATCTGCATCTAACATGCCTTTACTCGCACAACATTTTCTATAAGCTTTTAAAAAAAGTTCGTTTTGATTGTCTAAAATTCCCCCGCTTGCTAGGGTATTAACGCGTATGTTTTGATTAAAAAGCTCTTTAGCTAGCCAAGTACCCATGTGGTTAATCCCTGCTTTTATCACGCTATATTCTAAAGAGCTTTGCATGGAAGTGCCTTCATAGTTTTCAAATTTTGGCGCATAAACTCCCATGATGGAGCTAAGATTGATGATATTACCATAGCCTTGTTGTTTAAAAAATTTCACAAATTCTTGAGCGGCTAGCATAAAGCCTGCTAAATGTAAATTTAAACTTTCACAAATTTGTTCGTATTTGAGTTCATAATAAGGCGTTTTACCCCAATCTTTGCCAAAAGGATAGCTTGAGTTAACAAAAGCATCGATTTTGCCGTATCTTTCTTGACTTTTTTGAAGGGCGGTTTGTAAGCTTTCTTGTTTAGTGATATCAAGTTCTAAGCTTAAAAGTTTTGTTTTAAAATTTGTTTCTAAATTTTCTTGCAATTTATTTAAGCGTTCTTTGTTGATATCTGCGAGTATAGGGATACCTTTGCTAAGAAGTATTTTTTGACAAAGCGCTTTACCTATACGCCCACAAGCTCCTGCTACAAAGATGATTTTATTTTCAAGCATTAAAAATCCTTTGGCGATAAATTTTTTAAAGAGATTAAAAACTCTACGATTTTAAAATCAAGCTCGCTATCAATATCAAAAGCTGTGCTTTCATCCATTACAAAAAGCCCTGTGTTTTTGCCAAAAACACTATCATTTTCTAAAAGATAATCCCTTTTAAAGATATAAATACTAGCGTTCATATCATAGCATTTTGGGGCACTTTGGCGAGTGGTAAAATTTCCTTCTTTGGATTTTACTACCTTGTTATTTTGTATTTCTACGAGGTTAAAATAAGGATTACGTCTAGCAGGAACTGCGGTGATGAGATTGGAATTATCATTTTCAACAAAACTTTCATAAGCTTTTTTTATATCAAGGCTTGAGCGAAGCGGGGCTGAAGTATCTAAGTCTATGAGAGTTTCAAAACGCGTTTTAAAATGCTCTTCACTTCTTAGCAAGGCATCACGCATGACAGGAAGTTTTGCAGCCCGATCATTGGCAAGATGAGCTTCTCTTTTGAAAAAAACTTCAGCGCCATATTTTTGGGCTACACTTGCGATTTCATCACTATCAGTACTTATGACTATGTGTTTAAAAAGCTTTGAATTTTGAGCTTGTATTATGCTATAAGCTATCATTTCAAGTTCGTTAATCTTTCTAATATTTTTGTTTTTAACACCCTTGCTTCCACCTCTAGCACAAATGGTACATAAAATTTCAGCCATTTTTTTTCCTTACTTCATCACAAATTTCAAGCACTTTTAAAGCCTGTTTAAGATCGCAAAGTTCTTTGTCTTTTTCAAAGACTGCATGATGTAAATTTTGAAGGGTTTTTATCGTATCATTTTCAAAATTTAAGATTTTTTGACTTTGATCTTTGTGATAAATTTCGATTTTATTGTTTATTAAATCGGCTTTAAAGCTTTTTTCTAAAGTATGGATGGTCATTTCTCTTTTGTTGAATTTAGAAAAATAGTCTAATTCTATATGAATTTTAGCTTTTTGTGAATTTTTTAAAACCAAAAAGGCAAAATCATCGCTTGTTATGTCAAGCTCTGAAATTTTAGCATTTTGGGAGTATATAAGCTCTAAGTTTCCAAAAAGAAAAAAGGCTAGATCGATTTCATGAGAAAGATCGAGTAAAACCCCACCACCTAGCTCTTTTTTAGCGCTGTAATTTTGCCTGTAGTCTAAAGCTCTCCAATGGGGCAAATAAGAATTACAAATCAAACTAGCAAAATAAATTTTTTCACCTTTTAAAAGCCTTTTTAAAGCGACAATCACAGGATGAAAACGCAGTAAATATGCTACATAAATGTGATTTTTTAAACTTGTGAAATTTTGGCTTTTTTCAAATAAAGGTTTTTCTACGAGTATGGTTTTATCTTTTACAAGATCATCTAAAGTTTTTAAGGTGTTAAAATGCTCCGTAGTGATATTTGCGATGATAAAAAGATCAAATTCGTTTAAATCACATTCTTTCAAAGAGCGATAAATTGGAGTGTTTTTAAATTCTTCTTTTTTAGCACTTAAAGAAAGCAAACTTACTTCATGATTTAAATTTTTTAAGGCTAAAAAATGCTTTTTTCCTATGCTTCCAAAACCTATGATTAAGACTTTCATTTAAAATCCTCATTGGCTTTTAAAAACTCATCTGGCCTTCCAATGTCAATCCAATAATCGTTGATGATATAGGTGTTTACTTTGCCTTTTTGCAATACAAGTTTGATGAGTTCTGGCATATCTAGGTATTCATTTTTAGCAATTAAATTTAAAATTTCATTTTCAAGTACATAAATCCCCGCACTTACTAGGAATTTTTGGGTAGGTTTTTCTTCTATATTTTCTATAAAACCTTGTTTTTGAGTGATCACTCCATAAGGAATTTGTTGCTCAAACTCACGCACGCAAACGCTCATTAAAGCTTTTGATTTTTTATGCACTTTTAAAAGATCATTAAAATCAAGCTCGGTTAAAATGTCTGCATTCATAACGATAAAACTTTCTTTAAATTCTTGTTTTATAAGGCTTAAAGCCCCTGCTGTGCCTAGTTTTTTACGCTCTTTAATATAAGAAATTTTAACCCCAAATTTTTGCCCTTTTTGAAAATAATCTTCTATGATTTGTTTTTTATAATTCACACAAAAGATAAAATTTTCAAAATTTTGATTTTTAAGTCTTTGGATTATGCTTTCTAAAATGGGTTTTTTGCCTACTTTTAACATAGGTTTTGGAGTATCTTTAGTCAGCTCTTTTAAGCGAGATCCTAAGCCTCCAGCCATGATGACAATGGAGTTTGGATTGGTTTTTAAAAGCGATGAGACAGATTTTATGGAAAGAATTTGCCCTTTTTCATCTAAAACAGGAAAGTCGTAAATATCGGTTTTAGCAGAAATTCTTAAAAGCTGTTCTTTGCTTGTGTTTTCTTTTATGGTGATGGGATTTTTAGTGTAAATATCTTTGATACTATCTTTTAAAGTTTTGCCACTAATTAAAGCTTTTCTGATGTTTGAATCGCTAATGACTCCTAAAAATTTATCCTTTTTATCAACTATAATGCCTAATCTAACGCGTTCTTGCCCGACTATTTTTAAAGCTTCTTTTATGCTAGAATCAGGGGTGAGTTTGAGTTTGTTTATATCCACACTAAGCCTTATAAATCGATGAAATTTTTATGTAAAATTGTATCTAAATTTACATTTTTTAGGCAAGTTTTTATGATTTTATTGGGATTTTTATCATTATCATAAGGGTTTTTAAAATTTTTTAAATTTTGTTTAAATTCTTTGCTTTCTAATTTTTCAAAAGCTTGATCAAGATCGTTGATTTCGCAATCAATGATATTTTGAGTTCTTAAACGCCCTTTTTGTCTATCGCCTATATTAATGCAAGGAGTTTTAAAAAAAGGACTTTCACTAATACCACTTGAAGAATTGCCTATCATGGCCTTGGCTATTTTCATAAGACTTAGGTATTTTTGTGAGCCAAGATTATCAAAAAGTTTAGCCTTGTGTGAGTTTTTTTGGCAATAATCTTGCAAAATTTCATTGATTAAAAGTCCGTTTTCATCGGCATTTGCTTTGGTAAAAATCAAACTTGCGTTTTTAAGGGTGTCAAGTTTTTTAAGTAAGGTTTTAATCTCTTTTTGAGTATTTTTTACATTTAAGGTTAAAGGATGATAAGTGATTAAGTAAAGTTCTTTATCTAGTTTCATTTCTAAGGCTTTTTCTAAATCTTTTTTGTTTAAAAAATTCATATTTTTTATGATAGTAGAAGCTAAAGATCCTATATTAAAAACCCTTTTTTCTTCTTCTCCAAGTTGCAAAAGCCTTTTTTTATAAATTTCATGACTTACAAAATGTAAATGTGACATTTTTGAAATGCTGTGTCTTATACTATCATCAATAGCCCCTAAAGTAAGCTCCCCGCCACATAAATGCACTAAAGGTATGTGCATCAATAGACATACACTTGCTACGCTAAGCATTTCATAACGATCGCCTAAAATGATCACCATATCAGGCTTTAAGTCTTCAAAAGCATCGCTAAAAGCACTAAAAGCTAAACTCATACTTTTACAAAGGCTTATTTTATCATCGTTTGCAAGCAGGATAGGGATTTTTTTAGTGATTTTAAATTCTTTTTCTATTTCTTTATAAGTGAGTCCAAACTCAGGACTTAAATGCGCTCCTGTAGCAATGATTTGAAGGCTTAGATCTTTATCGTTTTGAATTTCATGACATAAATTTCTTAAAAGATACCATTCAGCCCTTGTTGCACTGACTATACAAATCTTTCTTTTACTCACGGATAAGCTCATCTTCTTTGTAGTTTTTTGTAGCAATTTTACCTAAAAACTCTTCATATCTCATAGCACTTATACCATTTGCGGGGCGTTTGGTAGTAAGATTTTCTTCGTTAAAAATTTCTCCTTTTTGGATATCTTTTTTAGCGACTAAACTTTTTCTTACTATGTTGATATTTTTTCTTTCGCTTTTGCTTGCTTTTTTTATGCCATCACCCATAGCCTTTTGTATTTGTCTTATTTGAGTACAAAGCGTTTTTAGTTCATGAGGTTCTAGGCTTGCTTTATGATCAGGCCCTGACATATTTTTGTCTAGAGTAAAATGCTTTTCTATTACACAAGCTCCCAAGGCAACTGCAGCTAGAGAAATGTGTATGCCTTGAGTGTGATCAGAATAACCCACATCAAGCTTAAAAGCGTCTTTTAAGCTTTGCATGGCTTTAAGATTGACTTCATCAAAAGGGGCAGGGTATTCTGTAGTACAGTGTAAAAGAGTGATATTTTGGCGTTTAGTACCATTTTTACAAAGCGCATTTAAAGCTTCTTCTATCTCGCCTAAATTTGCCATACCTGTTGAAAGTATGATTTTTTTATTAAGCTTTGCAATTTTTTTAAGATAGGGTAGATTGGTGATTTCTCCGCTTGGAATTTTAAAGATTTTTAAGCCTAACTCATTTAAAAGATCTACACTTTCAAGATCAAAAGGAGTAGAAAGAAAGGCAATATTGCATTTTTTTGCGTGTAAGATAAGCTCTTTATGAGCTTTAAGATCGAGTTCGAGTTTTTGTACCATTTGAAGCTGACTCTCATCACTAGCCGTGGTTTTAAGCTGATAGGGTGCTTTTTTAGCCTTTGTGCTGATACAGTTTTTGGCTTTAAAACTTTGAAATTTAACAAAATCAGCTCCTGAATCTGCTGCGATTTCTATTAACTTTTTAGCTAAATTTAAATCACCATTGTGATTAACTCCTGCTTCTGCGATGATTAAAGTTTTTTTCATAGTTTTGCCTTTATTTTGCCTTAAAATAAAGGCAAAATTTTATTTTTTAATACCTATATAAATATAATGGTGTGCCGATCCTTCAAAATTATAAAAATTAATAGGATCATAATCTCCTAGAAATAAAGTTTCAAAAGGTTGAAAAAGATTTTCTAGATCTTCGGCTTTATCGATGAAATGTATAAAGCTTGTTTCATTTAATCTTCCATTAATTTCAACTTTACTCAAGCCATTTTTTTCTTCTTTTTGACTGTGGGAAAAATAATAATTTTTCTTGCTCATCATTGTAGCAAAAAGTATTCCACCTGTGTTCAAAAGTTCGTAAAATTCTAAAATATTTTGTTTAAGTTCTTTTAGAGGTATGTAGTAAAGACTTTGATTTGCAAAGATAATATCCATATTTTCATCAAAAAGTCCTTTGATGCTAGAATTTGGTTCTATAATTTTACAATACCCCCCCCCCGCTAATATTTTGCTCCCAAATTTCTTTTAAACTTGGAACTATATCTATTCCAAAAGTTTTAAACCCTTTGCTTTGAAAATACGCTGAATGTACACCATTGCCACAACCAAAATCAAGTAAATTTCCATTTATTTTATTTAGTTTGTATTTTAAAATTCTTTCATAAAAACGTACTACATGACCATCTGGAAAAAGTAATCCGTATCCATTTTCATTATATTTCATTGTATAAGCTTCTAATGAGTTTTGCATTTTTTTCCTTTATATTTTTATTGTAATTTGTTTTTTAATTTAAATTCTCCAAAATCATTTTTATAAAATAAATCCATATTGTAATGTTTTTCTACTATTTTCCAAAATGTAGTTTTACTAATACCTATGAAATTGCAAAAATCTTCAACGCATTTATTGTCAAGCTTATGATCTCTTTTTTGCACAAGTTCAATAGCTTCTTTTCTGCTTAAAAGTCCATAACGCACGAAACGAGCTGCGTAATCACTCGCACAAGCATGACCAAATTTAGGGTATTTCATCCAAGCGTGTAGGATATAGCCTATACTATCAACTTGATCAAAATTTTCTGCACACATTGTTCTATCCCATTCGCCTTCTAGATCAGTAAAACCACGACTTTTAGCAAAAATATAATTGCTATAAGAATTCCATTTTACAAAATAACTTAGATAGATAGGGTTAAGTTTATCGAGTTTATCTTTGTTTGGATTGAAAAAGAGTTGCAAATTTTCTTCTTTGATTTCATCATCTATAAATTCATTTATATTTAAATCACTAGCTACACCATTTAAAAATATTTCTTTGGCACTAGGAGTTTCTTCGGTATCACTACCTCCATATTCATAACTAACATTTTCTCCATAAACCAATAAAGGTGTATTAAATTTTAAAGCCATAGTAAAAGGATAGCTGTAAATCAGTCTATCAATAAACCAAGTGGGTTTTCCATATTTTTCAAAGGTTTTTAGCATAACTTTTTTTTGAGTTTTGATATCAGGCTTTAAGCTAATGATATGACAACCAAAAGTTTCACTTAAATTTTTAAGATTTTTCTTACCTGCTTCAGTCATGGTGAAATTATCTTCAACGCTAAAAAGAATAGGATTCATTCCAAGTTTTTCTTTCATGATATGCACTTGAAAATGCGAATCTTTACCTCCACTTACGGCAATAGCACAATCATATTCAAATTTTCCATTCATTCTGCGGTATTTATCGCATAAGGCTTCAAGCTCTTTAAACCTTGCTTTATAATCAATATTTTCTTTATTTTTATGATTGATACAAGCTGAACAGATATTTTTACCTTTTTTATCTTTTGTAAATTTAATACCAGGTCTAGTATTTGGCATCACGCAGTGATCGCAATAAATCATCTCCACCCCTTCAATTTAATAAAAAGGCTAAATTATATAAAATATTAAATTAATATTTACTTATTTTATAAAATATCACTTATTTTTGTTTTATTTTTTCTATCTAAAATTCGTTTTTTTAAAGCCTTTTTAAAGATTTTTGGATGGTAAAATTTTCATCATCTTCTTTTAAATTCTTACAAATTTTATCACAAAGTTCTATGCCTATAGCGTCGATAATATTTAACAAATTTCTTTTTTCATAAAGCAAATCATAAACTGTTTGACATTCTTTGAAATTATAATCGTATTTTTCTATAATTTTAAAAAATGATGAAATTTCATTGAACAAAAGTAAATTGGCTAAAGCTCCTCGATTGCCTTTACTGCGAATGATATGAAATCCTAATTTTTTAAGATCTTTCAATGGGGTAAATCGTTCTAAATTAGAACCACAAAGTTCTATTAATTTGATATAAATAGGATTGAAAAAATGCATAAAATCGCAGTTTAAATCATCCATACCCAAAGAACTTGAATTCGAAAAAACTATATTATTATTGTCTCTAAGAATTTGTATGATTTCTTTTTTTAAATTTAAATCTTCATTTAAGCTTTCTATAGTCAAGCTATTTTTAAGATCTTCTATATGTTGGTAAATGTTTATTTTTCCGGCGTTAAAATTAGAAAAATCTATTTTTCTTTGTAGAAGTTTTATTTGTTTTTCAAATTCGTATATATTGAGCTTGCTTTTATTATAAACACCTATTTCATAGCCTAACAAATAAAAATAACGCACTTATTTGCCTACCCATTAAACCAAAGCCTATGATATTAATTTCTTTCATTGTTTTTTCCTTGTTTTAATTATATTTTTATGAAAAATAAGTTGATTGGATGTGTAGTTTTTGCTAATAATACTACCTGCGCTTACTATGCAGTTATCTTCTAAGTTTACGCAAGGCAACAGGCTAACTCTAGTAGCTAAAAAACAATTTTTTCCTATGCTTGAATTTCCATTAAGTGTAGCATAAGGGCTTAAAATACTTCCTTCTCCTACCTTACAATCATGAGCTATGCTTGAATAAATATTACAAAGCGCAAAATCTCCTATATTTGAATTAGCATTAATGGTTACAAAAGGACATACCATAACCACACTTGTCCTATTTTAGCTTCTTTTGAAACAAAATATTGAGGATGTATAAAAGTGATAAAATTACATGATTTTTTTGAAAGTTTTACAAGGATTTTTTTCTTAAATTGATTTGTCCTACACCTAAAGCAAAAGATGCTTTTTGAATCAACTTTTTATCGAAATTATCTTCATTGCCTAGATATTTTAAGTCAAAAAAATTATTTTCTTGTATATCAATATAGCCTATAATTTCGTAATTTGCATCTTTTAAACAAGAATAAAGCTCTCTAGCAAAGCCACCCGCTCCTATGATGATGACATTTTTCACGCACTTCTCCTAAAAGAAGAAGTAAAAAAATCAAATCCCCCCCCCCGCCGCTACTCTCATATTTTTTCTTATTAAATTTTTTTAATGCTTTGAATTAAATTTTGCAACGCATCATTCCTTTTTATTTGCTATTCTAATGCTACTAGGTAAATTAATCAAGCGTTTTTCTAATTTTTTAGTGTTTATAAGCTCATTGCTTTGACAGTTTTGAAAAGCTTTTAAACTCGGTAAGCTTTTCCACACAGGACGGACGAAAATATTATTTTTCAAGCATTCTTCTAAAAAGATATTTCTCAAATTTTCATCTTTAAAAAGCAAGGTATTGAGCCAAAAATTGCTTTTTTCATTGCTTTTTTCATCGATAAATTTACATTTATCGTGATTTTTAAAAAAATCCTTGTAAATTTTAGCAAGTTCTCTTTTGTTTTCTAAAAAAAGTTCTAAATTTTCAAGTCCTGCAAGCAAGATTGCTGCGTTTATATTGCAAAGACGGTAATTATAAGCTATCCTATCATGATCGTATTCGTAAGGATGGGGGATTTTAGCTGTGGTGCTAAGGTGTCTTGCAAGTTTGGCTAAATTTTCATCATCGCTTAATATTGCCCCACCGCATCCACCTGTGATGATTTTATTGCCATTAAAGCTTAAAATTCCACACTTTCCAAAAGTACCTAAGGTCTTGTTTTCATAGGTGCTTCCTAAGGCTTCTGCGGCATCTTCAATTAAAAGGATGTGGTATTTTTCACAAAGCTCTTTGATGGCTTTTATATGAGCGCTTAAACCAAAGGTGTGCATAATAACACAAGCTTTGATGAGTTTGTGTGTGGTTTTGTTATAGCTAAGATTATCTTTTTGATAAGTTTGATTTTCTAAAAAATGCTCTAAAGCCTTAGGACTTAAACTTAGAGTGTTCTCATCTATATCTAAAAAAACGGGTTTTGCACCTGTATAAGCGATAGCATTGGCCGTAGCGACAAAGCTTATGCTTTGAGTGATGACTTCGCAGTTTTCATCGATACCATTAGCTAGTAAAGCGATATGAAGGGCTGCTGTACCTGTATTTGTAGCGATGACAAAGCGTGTTTTGGTTTTTTCTTTTAAAGCTTCTTCAAAACGCGTTACAAATTCTCCTACGCTTGAAACAAAACCGCTATCAATGCACTCTAAGAGATATTTTTTCTCATTGCCTATAAAGCAAGGCTCATGTAGGGCGATATTTTCTTTATTAAAAAGACTTTTTATAAAAGAAATTTCTTTTTCAAACATTATAAAGCTCACTTTTATAATTTTCTAAATTTTCTTTAAAATACTCTATGCTTTGTCTCAAGCCTTCTTCTAGACTTATTTTGCTTTGCCAATTTGTAGCTTTTTTAAGCTTGTTTGCATCGCAACAAAGTCTAAAAACTTCGCTATTTTTAGGACGCAATCTTTGTTCATCTTGGATGATTTTTACTTTAGAATCTAAAATTTTTTGTATGAGATCAAGTACTTCTTGCATGGAGTATTCCACTCCTGAGCCTATATTATAAACTTCTCCAAAATGTTTTAAATTTAAAAGAGAGATAAAACCCTCGCAAGTATCTAGCACAAAATTTAAATCCCTTTTAGGGCTTAAATCTCCTAGTTTGATTTCCTTTGCTCCACTTAAAATTTGTGTGATGATGGTAGGTATGATAGCCCTTGCGCTTTGTCTTGGTCCATAGGTGTTAAAAGGGCGTGCAATATTGACATTTAAATTAAAAGAATTATAATAACTCAGCGCCATCATATCTGCAGCGATTTTGCTTGCAGAATAAGGGCTTTGAGGTTGTAAAGGGTGTTTTTCATCGATAGGTACATAAAAGGCTGTGCCATAAACTTCGCTTGTTGAGGTGTGGATAAAATGTGAAATCTCGTTTTTTTTAGCTGCTTCGAGCATATTTAAAGTGCCATTGACATTGGTATCCACATAGCTTTGTGGGGCTGTGTAGGAGTAGGGGATAGCGATTAAAGCGCCAAGATGAAAGATCGCATCTATATTTTTGGTGATTTTTTCGCAAAAAAAACTATCTCTTAAATCCCCACTTATAACTTCCATGTCTTTTAAAAAAGGACTTTTTTCTAAATGTCCCCAAAAATTAAAAGAATTATACTGACTTAAAGCTCTGACTTTAAAACCTTTTTTGACCAAACTTTCACAAAGATGAGAACCTATAAAACCATCAGCACCTGTAACTAAAATATTTCTCACCTTCTCACCCTTTCCATCCATTTATCTAATTTTCTTTCTTTAAGTTTTTCTTCTAAAGGAAGTATATTTTTAATCAAAGCATTTTCTTGTGCTTTAATATGCCCATAAACTAATTCCATAA
>NZ_JAEQBP010000011.1:0-5000 GCF_017846595.1 Campylobacter sp. JH23
AGAATTAACAAGTCCGCAATGAGCTACTTTCCCCCTGCCAGTAAGGCGTAGTATCATCACCCACGATGTGCTTAGCTTCTTGGTTCGGGATGGAGCAAGGCGTTTCCACATCTGTATAATCACGGACATTGTTATTTAAATATTCTTTGAAAGATTGAATTTAAGAATAAAACTTAATCTTTTATTTCTTTACTTTTTTCTTTATTCTCTTTCTTCTTTTCTTATCTTTTATCTTTGATAAATTTTTATATAGAATACTTAAAAAACAATGTTAAGAGCAAGTTCTAATACAAACTCTACTTGAAAGATTTCTATTAAACTCTAAATATTATCTATATTCAAAGTCTTCTTAAAAACCTTAACAAGGAAGTGATGCTTTATTAAAGATAAGCCAAACGCTCTATTAGTACTGGTCAGCTAAAGGACTTTCATCCATTACACACCCAGCCTATCAAACTAGTAGTCTTCTAGAGAGCTTAGAGAAGATTCATCTTAGAGTTGGCTTCACGCTTAGATGCTTTCAGCGTTTATCCTTTCCAAACTTAGCTACGCTGCGATGCTCTTGGCAGAACAACAGCTACACCAGTGGTTTGTTCAACCCGGTCCTCTCGTACTAGGGTCAAATCTCTTCAATCTTCTTACGCCCACGGCAGATAGGGACCGAACTGTCTCACGACGTTCTGAACCCAGCTCGCGTACCGCTTTAAATGGCGAACAGCCATACCCTTGGGACCTGCTCCAGCCCCAGGATGCGATGAGCCGACATCGAGGTGCCAAACCTCCCCGTCGATGTGAGCTCTTGGGGGAGATCAGCCTGTTATCCCCGGGGTACCTTTTATCCTTTGAGCGATGGCCCTTCCACACAGAACCACCGGATCACTAAGACCGACTTTCGTCTCTGCTTGACTTGTATGTCTTGCAGTTAAGCTGGCTTATACCTTTATACTCTACGAACGATTTCCAACCGTTCTGAGCCAACCTTTGTAAGCCTCCGTTATTATTTGGGAGGCGACCGCCCCAGTCAAACTACCCACCAGACATTGTCCCACTTGAGGATAACTCAAGCTGGTTAGCTACCCAAATAAGAAAGAGTGGTATCTCAACAATGGCTCATATACAACTGGCGTCATATACTCAAAGCCTCCCACCTATCCTGCACATTCTTATCCAAGTAGCAGTGTCAAGCTGTAGTAAAGGTCCACGGGGTCTTTCCGTCTTGCCGCGGGTAGGAGGAATTTTCACCTCCACTACAATTTCACTGGATCCCTCTTTGAGACAGCTCCCATCTCGTTACGCCATTCATGCAGGTCGGTATTTAACCGACAAGGAATTTCGCTACCTTAGGACCGTTATAGTTACGGCCGCCGTTTACTCGGGCTTCGATCAAGAGCTTCGCTAATGCTAACCCCATCAATTAACCTTCGAGCACCGGGCAGGCGTCACACCCTATACATCCTCTTACGAGTTAGCAGAGTGCTGTGTTTTTGGTAAACAGTCGGGAGGGACTCTTTGTTGTAAGTTTCCTTGCTTTCGGAGTAAATCCTAATACAAAGCTAACCACACCTTATACCGAAGATACGGTGCTATTTTGCAGAGTTCCTTAAAGAGAGTTCTTCCACGCGCCTTAGAATACTCATCCCACCCACCTGTGTCGGTTTACGGTACGGGCAACATTAGCTAAACTTAGAAACTTTTCTTGGCTCGACGGCATCAGGGGTTCTTCTATCCATCCGAAGACTTCAAAAAGCCTTTCAGTTCTCGGAGTATTGTTATACGGATTTGCCTGTACAACCTCCTACGACCTTAGACTAGCACTTCCATCCGCTAGCCCCCTTAGCCCTAAGCGTCCTTCCATCGCACACTAATGTTGGTATTGGAATATTAACCAATTTGCCATCGTCTACCCCTTTCGGACTCGACTTAGGACCCGACTAACCCTACGATGACGAGCATCGCGTAGGAAACCTTGGGTTTACGGCGTTAATGATTCTCACATTAATTATCGCTACTCATGCCTGCATGCTCACTTCTATTCGCTCCAGCACTCCTTACCGGTATACCTTCGACGCAAATAGAACGCTCTCCTACCACTTGCACACAACTTAAACTACTTAACTTTAGCCTAAGAATATTTTTACTGATTTTACTAAGTTTTATTTCTATCTTTACCCTATAAAAATCAGTAAAAATATAACTAAAACATATAACTTAGTTTCTTAATATTCTAAACTTAAATAATCTAAGTTGTGTGCAAGTCTACAGCTTCGGTACTTACTTTAGCCCCGTTATATTTTCCGCGCAAAATCACTAGACCAGTGAGCTATTACGCTTTCTTTAAAGGATGGCTGCTTCTAAGCCAACCTCCTGGTTGTTTAAGTAACTTCACATCGTTTTCCACTTAAGTAAGATTTAGGGACCTTAGCTGGTAGTCTGGGTTGTTTCCCTCTTGACGACGGATTTTATCACTCGCCGCCTGACTGCTGTGATTACATATAAGGTATTCGGAGTTTGATAGGGTTTGGTACATTGGTGTATGCCCTAGCCCATTCAGTGCTCTACCCCCTTATATTACGACACAACGCTATACCTAAATATATTTCGGAGAGAACCAGCTATCACGAAGTTTGATTGGCCTTTCACCCCTATCCACAAGTCATCCCGGGGCTTTTCAACGCCTATGGGTTCAGTCCTCCACTAGTTCTTACACTAGCTTCAACTTGCTCATGGATAGATCACTTCGTTTCGGGTCTGCAGCATCTGACTAAGCGCCCTATTCAGACTCGCTTTCGCTACGGCTTCGCGTTTGCTTAACCTTGCCAGACACCACAACTCGCAGGCTCATTATGCAAAAGGCAGTCCATCACCCTGTATTGCTACATAGGGCTCTGAATGATTGTAAGCAAATGGTTTCAGGTTCTATTTCACTCTGATCACCTCAGTTCTTTTCACCTTTCCCTCACGGTACTTGTGCACTATCGATCTGGTATTAGTATTTAGGGTTGGATCGTGGTCGACCCAGCTTCAGACAGGATTTCTCGTGTCCCGCCCTACTCAGGATACTGCTAGCTAAGGTTTGTTTTTCGCATACGGGACTATCACCCTCTATGGCTATACTTTCCAGAATGTTCTGCTAAACTCACCTCTTGCACATTGCAGTCCTACAACCCCCAGTGCAAGCACTGGGTTTGCCCTCTTGCGCTTTCGCTCGCCGCTACTGGCGCAATCTCTATTGATTTCTTTTCCTGAGGGTACTAAGATGTTTCAATTCCCCTCGTTCGCTCCTATATAGGTAATGTATATCTCTATACATTGGGTTGCCCCATTCGGAAATCTACGGATCAAAGCTTCTTGACAGCTCCCCGTAGCTTATCGCAGTCTAGTACGTCCTTCATCGCCTTTACCAGTCAAGGCATCCACCATTCGCTCTTAGTAGCTTACCTTTTTTACCTTCTTTAGCGTCAAGGCAAAGCCTTGACTAAGAAGCAAGCTAAAGACCTACCCCGCCAACCTAAAAGATATTAGGCTGATAAAGTAAGTTAAAGACTAATAGTCTTTCTTGCTTCTTCTGCTAAGAATATGCATAAAAGTTAGATATAATCTAACTTCTACCTTTTATTATTGATTCTAAAACGCATCACTTCCTTGTTAAAGTTTTTACGATAAGACTTCATTATCTTAAGACGGAAAGCATTCAAACACTTAATATAAATACTAAAAATATCTAAACTAAGTCGTGAGTTTGAAACTTATCTTTAATTTAAAATTTTAGATCTAATATTCTCTTTATTATAAAAAATAAAGATAGTTAAAAGATATAAATAAAACCAAAGAAAAGATAATTGAGTTTTATCCTTTAACAAGTCCTGTAAAATTGTTTTTATTAAAACTTGCTTGTGACTCTTAACAATGATAATTATAAAGAACATTTAGGTTTAAAACCTAAAGGAAGTATATGGTATATAAAGTATATTTATAAATATATACTTGCTTTAGATTTTAAAGCTTGATTTCAAATCTTGTTTTTATCTTTTTAAGATTGATACTTCTATGGTGGGCCTAACAAGACTTGAACTTGTGACCTCACCCTTATCAGGGGTGCACTCTAACCAGCTGAGCTATAGGCCCTTAATAAATGGTGGAGAATAGCGGGATCGAACCGCTGACCTCCTGCGTGCAAAGCAGGCGCTCTCCCAGCTGAGCTAATTCCCCATAAACAATTAGCTTTAATCAATCTTTGAAATCTAAACAAGAATCAATTGAGTTTATAATGAAGTAATAGTTGTGAGACTTATTACTTTGTACTCTAGAAAGGAGGTGATCCAACCGCAGGTTCTCCTACGGTTACCTTGTTACGACTTCACCCCAGTCGCTGATTCCACTGTGGACGGTAACTAGTTTAGTATTCCGGCTTCGAGTGAAATCAACTCCCATGGTGTGACGGGCGGTGAGTACAAGACCCGGGAACGTATTCACCGTAGCATGGCTGATCTACGATTACTAGCGATTCCGGCTTCATGCTCTCGAGTTGCAGAGAACAATCCGAACTGGGACATATTTTATAGATTTGCTCCACCTCGCGGTATTGCGTCTCATTGTATATGCCATTGTAGCACGTGTGTCGCCCTGGGCATAAGGGCCATGATGACTTGACGTCGTCCACACCTTCCTCCTCCTTACGAAGGCAGTCTATTTAGAGTGCTCGGCCGAACCGTTAGCAACTAAATACGTGGGTTGCGCTCGTTGCGGGACTTAACCCAACATCTCACGACACGAGCTGACGACAGCCGTGCAGCACCTGTCTCTAAGTTCTAGCAAGCTAGCACCCTCTTATCTCTAAAAGGTTCTTAGGATATCAAGCCCAGGTAAGGTTCTTCGCGTATCTTCGAATTAAACCACATGCTCCACCGCTTGTGCGGGTCCCCGTCTATTCCTTTGAGTTTTAATCTTGCGACCGTACTCCCCAGGCGGTACACTTAATGCGTTAGCTGCATTACTGAGAT
>NZ_JAEQBP010000012.1:0-1635 GCF_017846595.1 Campylobacter sp. JH23
ATATAATTAGATTCAGTATTATACAAGGAGTTAATAAATATGCGGCAAGGTATTCTTAAATAAACTGTCAATTTGATAGTGGGAACAAAAAGTAGCAGTCCCGTTTCACTTTTAATATGGGGCTTAGTTTTTTGTACCCAGTTTAAGAATACTTTTATCATGTAATTTTATATGCCCGAAAACATATAAGTGTTTTGGGGCTATTGGAGTTATTTACCCAGTGATAGGAGTATTTATCACTGGGTATTTTTATGCCCTTTTTTGGGTGTTGATAGGAGGAAAATTACATGAAAATAATTAACTTAGGCATTCTGGCTCACGTTGACGCAGGAAAGACAACATTAACGGAAAGTTTATTGTATACCAGTGGTGCAATTGCAGAACTAGGGAGCGTAGATGAAGGCACAACAAGGACAGATACAATGAATTTGGAGCGTCAAAGGGGAATCACTATCCAGACAGCAGTGACATCTTTTCAGTGGGAGGATGTAAAAGTCAACATTATAGATACGCCAGGCCATATGGATTTTTTGGCGGAAGTATACCGTTCTTTATCCGTATTAGACGGAGCAGTATTATTAGTTTCTGCAAAGGATGGCATACAGGCACAGACCCGTATACTGTTTCATGCACTACAGATAATGAAGATTCCGACAATTTTTTTCATCAATAAAATTGACCAAGAGGGGATTGATTTGCCAATGGTATATCGGGAAATGAAAGCAAAGCTTTCTTCGGAAATTATAGTGAAGCAAAAGGTTGGGCAGCATCCCCATATAAATGTAACGGACAATGACGATATGGAACAGTGGGATGCGGTAATTATGGGAAACGATGAACTATTAGAGAAATATATGTCAGGGAAACCGTTTAAAATGTCAGAACTGGAACAGGAAGAAAACAGGAGATTCCAAAACGGAACGTTATTTCCCGTTTATCACGGAAGCGCTAAAAACAATCTGGGGATTCGGCAGCTTATAGAAGTAATTGCCAGTAAATTTTATTCATCAACGCCTGAAGGTCAATCTGAACTATGCGGGCAGGTTTTTAAGATTGAATATTCGGAAGAAAGACAACGTCTTGCATATGTACGCCTTTATGGCGGAATCCTGCATTTGCGGGATTCGGTTAGAATATCGGAAAAGGAAAAAATAAAAATTACAGAAATGTATACTTCAATAAATGGTGAATTATGTAAAATTGATAAGGCTTATTCCGGGGAAATTGTTATTTTGCAAAATGAGTTTTTGAAGCTAAATAGTGTTCTTGGAGATACAAAGCTATTGCCACAGAGAGAGAGAATTGAAAATCCTCTCCCTATGCTCCAAACAACTGTTGAACCGAGCAAACCTCAACAAAGGGAAATGTTACTTGATGCACTTTTAGAAATCTCCGACAGTGACCCGCTTCTACAATATTATGTGGATACTACAACGCATGAGATTATACTTTCTTTTTTGGGGAATGTGCAGATGGAAGTCATTTGTGCCATCCTTGAGGAAAAATATCATGTGGAGGCAGAAATAAAAGAGCCTACTGTTATATATATGGAAAGACCGCTTAGAAAAGCAGAATATACCATCCACATAGAAGTCCCGCCAAATCCTTTCTGGGCTTCTGTCGGGTTGTCCATAG
>NZ_JAEQBP010000013.1:0-686 GCF_017846595.1 Campylobacter sp. JH23
TGCAAGAAAATTCCATCTCTTATCCTTGTGGAAATAAAGTGTTTACTTTTAAAGATGTAGAAAATCAGTTAAAATTGATCATTAATTAAAAAGGAAAATATATGCTCATAAACCAAAGCTTTGAAATTGATTCTTGTGATGATGTAGAACTAGGTATTAAAAGAACCAGTAAGCTTGAATATCGCATAAGTTATGATGATGAAAAAGAGATTAAAGCTATAGTTTTTATAATAGGAGGTTATGGAGCCAATGCAAATATATATTTTTTAGACTCTTATAGAAATTATATTGCTAAAAATTTTGATGTAGTGACAATAAATGTTTTTTATCATTGTTTTTGTCAAAGGCGTTCAGATGTTGAGAAATATAGTACATACAAATATTTTCAAGAGGAAGATATTGAAAATATTAAAAATTTATTAAATCAGTTTCATTTTTCTTATGGTGAAATAAATAATGATAATGCGCTTTTTTTAGCGAATTCTTTAGTGAAACATGTAGAAAATTTAAAAATGCAAAATAAACTCGATCATAACTTTAAACTAAATTTTACTTCAACTTTTATCCCGCCTAATGGAGATTATCAAAATTTTGGCATTATGGCAGCTATTGATCATATCAATGCTTTAAAAGATCTAGTTAAACGCTTTCCAAAACTTGCAGATTTACCAAAAATTTATGGGGGG
>NZ_JAEQBP010000014.1:0-595 GCF_017846595.1 Campylobacter sp. JH23
AGATGTTAAAACAAAGTTCTGACTTTGCTAATCACTTAGCTAGTGAAAGTTCTAAACTTCAAAGTGCAGTTCAAAACCTTACTTCATCTTCTAATTCTCAAGCAGCTTCTTTAGAAGAAACTGCAGCTGCTTTAGAAGAGATTACTTCTTCTATGCAAAATGTTTCAGTTAAAACCAGTGATGTTATCACTCAATCTGAAGAGATTAAGAATGTTACAGGTATTATTGGAGATATTGCAGATCAAATCAATCTTCTAGCATTAAATGCTGCTATTGAAGCTGCAAGAGCAGGAGAACATGGTAGAGGCTTTGCCGTTGTTGCTGATGAAGTTAGAAAGCTAGCTGAGAGAACTCAAAAGTCTTTATCTGAAATAGAAGCTAATACTAATTTATTGGTTCAATCTATCAATGATATGGCAGAATCTATTAAAGAGCAAACTGCAGGTATTACTCAAATCAATGAGAGTGTAGCTCAAATTGATCAAACCACTAAGGATAATGTAGAGATTGCTAATGAATCAGCTATTATTTCTAGTACAGTAAGTGATATAGCTAATAACATACTTGAAGATGTGAAAAAGAAAAGGTTTTGATT
>NZ_JAEQBP010000015.1:0-554 GCF_017846595.1 Campylobacter sp. JH23
TCTCACCTTCTCACCCTTTCCATCCATTTATCTAATTTTCTTTCTTTAAGTTTTTCTTCTAAAGGAAGTATATTTTTAATCAAAGCATTTTCTTGTGCTTTAATATGCCCATAAACTAATTCCATAAATTCTAAATGTTCTTTTATCCAAAGAATACTTTTATTAAAAGCATCTTCTTTGGTTTTAGGATTTAAAACATAAATTCTAGCAAGATTAAGTTCAAATTGAGTTAGCAAAGGACTTAAAATTTCATATAAATCTTGCATTTGTTTTATATCTTCAAGTTTATTTTTAAACTCATCTATTTTTTCAATAGCTAAATTTAAATATTCTTCTTTTTCATTTAAACTCAAATATACACTTTGTATTTTTTCAAAATCATTGCTGAGTATTTTACTAAAATCTCTACAATGTTTAATACTTTGATAAACTTTATAATAAGCCTTAAGTAAAAACTCATTTTGTTTATTTAAACTTAAAGGTTCTAATTTTTCAAAAGGTTTATTTAAATCTTTATCAAGTAAATTCTCACAAGCCCATAGAAAAGGTTTTTC
>NZ_JAEQBP010000016.1:0-457 GCF_017846595.1 Campylobacter sp. JH23
CTGCCAACGCAGAAAATGCCACCACGGTATCGACAATGCCACGCCCTGTTTCGAAGAAGCCAAACAACCGACCTTGTTGTTCGCTATTGCCCAATCGACTTACCGACTTGAGCAAGACCGGCCAGTTCATCATGTCGCAAGTAACGCCAAATAGCGCCCAGACAAAGAGGATGCCCCAATACCCCGGCATTGTCGTCAAATAAACACCCAGTAATCCTGTCGCAATGAGTGAGAATGACATGGTGTATCTGCGCGGTAGTTTATCGGCAAAATAAATAGACAGAAAAAAGCCCACTGTGGTGACAAATGAGTTTACCGACATAGCATTACCAATTTGACCATTGGTCAAATGGAAATATTCCTGCATCGGGATATAAAACGCATCTTTCAGAGACGGTAATTTATAAATTGTACCGCCACACAATGTTAATAGACTAAATAACGCCCATTTCTTTTT
>NZ_JAEQBP010000017.1:0-429 GCF_017846595.1 Campylobacter sp. JH23
AATATTTTTATTTTTTTGACTTTGCAAAATCAAATGATCCTTATTTAACAATGTTCTAATAAAATAATTTTCATTATTAAAAAAATAAGGTGAATTTTCTTTACGCGTCCAGTGGGTTTTTAGAAAAAAAATAATCCTATTATGTGGAAAATCTTCATAATAATCACCGTAACTATGTTCCATTTCTCTTCCTAAAATATAATTTAAAGGTGGCAAAGCCGAACCCGAATTATCAATCACGCCATCCACATACCAAGGAGCTATTTTTGCTATGAGTAAAGATAGGTATCCTCCATAAGACCCCCCCCCCATAAATTTTTGGTAAATCTGCAAGTTTTGGAAAGCGTTTAACTAGATCTTTTAAAGCATTGATATGATCAATAGCTGCCATAATGCCAAAATTTTGATAATCTCCATTAGGCGGGATAA
>NZ_JAEQBP010000018.1:0-358 GCF_017846595.1 Campylobacter sp. JH23
TTTGTTTATTTAAACTTAAAGGTTCTAATTTTTCAAAAGGTTTATTTAAATCTTTATCAAGTAAATTCTCACAAGCCCATAGAAAAGGTTTTTCTATGGTTCCTTCTATCCTTGCTCCACCTTCGGTACAGTTGTAGGTGGTGATATTAAAGAATTTTTGAAAATAATTAATGTCATTTTCAAAAATTAGTCGAAACATAGTCCAAATTTCAGAGCTTTCAACTTTTCCGTTACCTCCATAAGCTAAACATTGAAATTTGCCCTTATCTCTTTGAAAATGTCCTTCATGTTTATCAAGATTTTTATAATCTTTAGTATGGGAAAATCCATCTTTTGCATAAGCTAAATCCTGTCCTAT
>NZ_JAEQBP010000019.1:0-303 GCF_017846595.1 Campylobacter sp. JH23
AATTTCATCCCCTAAAGCATTAGTAGTAACTTCAACACTACCATTAGCATTATCAAGTTTATTTCTAAAGTCTAAAGACTTATATTCTTCAAAGATCTTATGAATAGCATTCATATCTGATCCTACTCTAGCCTGTAAAGCATCAAGAAGTCTATTTAGAACATTTTTAAGTTCAATCAGTTGTGGGTTTCTTGGATTAGCAGTAATTCTTGCAGTAAGATTACCACTTTCTACTACTCCTACAGTTTCAACACTTTCTTTTACTGCTTTAGCATCTTGTTCTAAACCTTGTTTAGTAGCAAG
>NZ_JAEQBP010000001.1:0-318929 GCF_017846595.1 Campylobacter sp. JH23
CATGTGGAGGCAGAAATAAAAGAGCCTACTGTTATATATATGGAAAGACCGCTTAGAAAAGCAGAATATACCATCCACATAGAAGTCCCGCCAAATCCTTTCTGGGCTTCTGTCGGGTTGTCCATAGAGCCGCTCCCTATTGGAAGCGGAGTGCAGTATGAAAGCAGAGTTTCACTTGGATATTTAAATCAATCGTTCCAAAATGCGGTTATGGAGGGGGTTCTTTATGGCTGCGAGCAGGGGCTGTATGGATGGAAAGTGACAGACTGTAAAATCTGTTTTGAATATGGATTGTATTATAGTCCTGTAAGTACCCCCGCAGACTTTCGGCTGCTTTCCCCTATCGTATTGGAGCAGGCTTTAAAAAAAGCAGGGACAGAACTATTAGAGCCATATCTCCACTTTGAAATTTATGCACCGCAGGAATATCTCTCACGGGCGTATCATGATGCTCCAAGGTATTGTGCAGATATTGTAAGTACTCAGATAAAGAATGACGAGGTCATTCTGAAAGGAGAAATCCCTGCTAGATGTATTCAAGAATACAGGAACGATTTAACTTGTTTCACAAATGGGCAGGGAGTCTGCTTGACAGAGTTAAAAGGATACCAGCCAGCTATTGGTAAATTTATTTGCCAACCCCGCCGCCCGAATAGCCGTATAGATAAGGTTCGGCATATGTTCCACAAGTTAGCTTAACAGCTTGCAAAAGTCATATAAAATGAGATTTGAAAGGATTAGAGACTAATTATGATGAAATGCGAATGGATATTGTGTCCTGTTTGTGGGAGCAAAACCCGTAATAAAATTAGGAAGGACACTGTTTTGGAGAATTATCCCCTTTATTGTCCAAAATGCAGACAAGAAAGATTGATTAAAGTTGACAACTTGAAGATAACTGTCATCAAAGAGCCAGACGCTTAAGACGCAGAGCCGATGAAATTGTGGAACAATTCACGAATCATCGGCTCTTTTTGTTTCGTATTTGAAAGAACAAACTCACCAAATAAAAAAAACGATATTCGGGTGGGTTATTTTGTTATACCCTAAATTACCCTCTGAGTAAGCACGACCTTAAAGACTTAAAGGAACGGTGCAACGAGCAGAGCTGGGAACAGGGCTTGCATGTGCCGGAGAAAGGAAAGACATTTGCTGGAGAAGTCCGGGAAGAAACGGTGGCATGGAGCAAAGACACCTACCAGCTTTTGAAACAGGCAGAGCAGGGAAAGGTCAAAAGCTATGTGCAGGATATTGCCCTTGCGGTGCTGGATTGTAAGGAAACAGCGACCAGCCGGGAAACCTTTATCCGGCTGATGAATGAAAGAGGGTACGGGGTGGACTGGCAGGACAGCCACAAGTACATCACATATACCGACTTAGCCAGGGAACAGGCAGGAGAAAAGGCTTGTAAAATCAGGGATAACAAGCTGGAAAAATACTACAATATGGATTTTGGAAAGGAGAGTATGGAGCATGAGTTTGAGAGAAATGCACGAACAGCAGAAGCAGAGCAGTCCAAGAGAGCAGCTTCAAGAGTTAAACCGACAGAGCCGGACAGAGCTGGAAAACAGTCTGCTCAAAGAAGCGTTGGCGATGTCGAGCGAGAACTGCGAGGAATTGATGAAGCAGTCAAATCAAGAACAAGTGAGGGCAGAGCAGAACAGGCAGAGAGACGCAGAGCAGAACAGGAAGCTCATCAGCGAGCTGAAGCAGAGCGTAGAGCTGCTGAAGAACAGCAACGAATTGCTTCAAGACGCTATATCGGGCGAGATTGGGAGCCTGAAAGATGAGGTTAAGGAAAACACCGTCCAAGAGGTTAGAAAGGCGTTACAGGCGAATATAGAGGCTATACAGAGGGCTACAAAGCTTCTTGAGAAGCAGTCTGATACACTTACGAGCGTGATGAAGCAGAAGATCCGGGAGCTTGAGGAAAGTAAGAACAGTTTTTTTAGATATGAGGGCTTGAAGTTGTACCTGTTTTGGGGCGGTATGGTCTGCAATATTTTAGTGTTTCTTATGCTGTTGTATGGTATGATTAGTAAGTAAAAAGAAATCGATAAATTAGAATTTGACGGGGAGGTCTCATGAGGACAGAATATAAACACAATCCGCCCATTCCATATAGTCTGCATGATATGCGGGTCAAAAAGATTATAATTCAAGATAAAACAATAGTCCTTGAATTCGAGGACGGATATGAAAAACTTACAGAACCTTTTGAACAGGTCGAGGGAAACATCACAATCGAAGGTGTGGATTTTGATTGTACCTGCGTTATATCCTTGATTTTTTGCCCAAATTTGGATTTTTTTCAAAAAAGCTTGACCTATACCTTTTCCTCTTAAAGTTTCATCTACGACAAAATCACAAATATAAAGACAATGATTATGATAAAGTACATTAAAGGGCATAACTCCACAAGCTGCTTTGAAAGCTCCCTTGTCTTCATATGCAAAAAGTTTATAATGTTGAGTTTTTTTAGCAAGTTGAAATTTTTCTAAAAAATCCTCTAAAGACAGATTATTTCTTAATTGTTTTATTAAGGGATAAATTTTTTCTAAGTCTTCTTTTAAATTAATTTCTCTCACTATCAATCCCTTTAAAATTCAAATATTTCAGGTTTTAATTTTAAAAGCAAGCAAAAAGTCGCTAAAGTAGCTTGTTTTTGCATAAATTCACGGTCGCCACTTAAATAAAGAGTTTCTTGGACGAATGTTCCATCTTTAAACATCGCTCCTATATAAACTGTGCCTGATTTTACCAACCCTTCATCTTGCTCTCCCGTAACACCGCTAATAGCTAGTGCAAAATCAGGTTTTGCGGTCTTAAAGATACCTTTAAGCATAAAATACACACAACGCTCGCTGTATTCGCCTTGATTTTCTAAAATGCTTTCACTAATACCCAACCATTCGTGTTTGATTTTATTAGAATAGCTTACGATAGAACCTTCAAAAATTTCACTCACTCCACTAAATTTTGTAAGAGTGCTTGCGCAAAGTCCGCCTGTGCAGCTTTCTGCAAAAGAAATTTTGATCTTTTTTTCTAAAAGTTTTGAAACGATAAATTGTATAGGATCTTTGCCTAAAAATACTTTTTGTCCAAAAAGATTTTTTACACTCGTTAAAAAACCATCTAGCTTGCCAAAATTAACACAACTTGCTTTAATAAGAGTAAGATTTTCTAATATCTTGCTTGATTTTATACTGACTTCGTAAGACTTGGTTAAGGTATCAAGCAGTAAAACAGCACTCTCATCATCTATGCCTAATAAACAAAAATAAGCAAAATTAGGAAAAATATCTCCAAGCAAAGGAGGAAGTTTTTGTCCTGGATTTGTTTTAATAACATTGATTTTTGAATTGATAAAATCACATATAAAACTATCCTTTTGAAAATAAGCTTTATCGGGGACTAGATTATCCTCTTTTAAGACTAGATTGTCTTCGCTTAGGGTGGCTAAAATTTTTGCTATGGTAGCATAGTGGTTTGGCGTGGTAAAAAGAGTTATGAAATCATAATTGTCTAGTAATTTTTCAAGCAAAAAGGGTAATTCTTTATCGGTTTTATTTTGAAAACGAGTTTCATGAATTTCTTTAAATTTATTTTCATAACTACGATAAATATAATCCTTAAAATTTTCATTCATTATAAGTTCATCACCGATAAGAAAAAGCAAATGTTTCATAATTTTTTCCTTTTTTATAGTAATTATAGCTAAATTTTAAATTATTTTGAGTAGAATTTAAGATTATAAAAACTTCATCTAGGTGGAACAATGGATTATAAAGATACCCTGCTTTTGCCAAATACTACTTTTGCAATGCGCGCTAATTTGGCAGAATTTGAGCCAAAGAGATTTGAAAAATGGTTTAGCAAGAATTACGCTTATGAAAAAATGAAAACAAAACGCAAAGAGGCGAAGAAAGCTTTTACTCTTCATGATGGCCCTCCTTATGCTAATGGACATATCCACATAGGACATGCTTTAAATAAAATCTTAAAAGAAACGATTATCAAAACGCATTATTTTAATGGAGAAAGCATTCGCTTTACTCCAGGTTGGGATTGTCATGGCTTGCCTATAGAACAGCAAGTTGAAATCAAACTTGGAGATAAGAAAAAAAGCTTGAGTAAAAAAGAAATTCGATCATTTTGTAGAGAGCATGCAAACGAATTTGTGAACATCCAAAGAGATGAATTTAAAAGTCTTGGTGTGATTGCGGATTGGGATAAGCCGTATCTTACGATGAAATTTGAATTTGAAGCGGCGATTTACCGCACTTTATGCGAGATTGCTAAAAAAGGTTTGCTTTGCGAGCGTTCTAAACCTGTTTTTTGGAGTTGGGCGGCTAAATCAGCTCTTGCTGAAGCTGAGGTAGAATACGAAGATAAAGAGGATTATTCTATTTTTGTGGCTTTTGACTTAGATGAGCAATCTTGTCAAAAATTGGGCATTTCAAAAGCAAGTGCAGTGATTTGGACTACTACTCCTTGGACTTTGGTGGCAAATCAAGCTATCGCTTTAAATCCAAATGAAAACTATGTTATCACTAAAGAAGGATTGATTTTTGCTAGTGCTTTGCTTGAAAGTATGATAGCTAAAGGTTTGACAAAGGGTGAAATTCAAAAAGAGCTTAATGCAAAAGAGTTTGAAAAATTAGAAGCTATCAATCCTTTAAATTCAAGAAAATCCATCTTGATTATGGGCGAGCATGTTTTAATGGAAGGTGGAAGCGGACTTGTACATACAGCTCCAGGACATGGCGAAGATGATTATTATGCTTGTTTGAAATACGATATAGAAGTGATCATGCCTGTGGATGATGGTGGATGTTATGATGAAACCTTACGCCACAAAGGACTCTTGCCATCTGATTTGCTTGATGAGTTTATAGGACTTCATATCTTCAAGGCTAATGAAAAAATTTTAGAGCTTTTAGGAAATCATCTTCTACAATCTTCTAAATTCATACACTCCTATCCATTTTGTTGGAGAACTCACAAACCTGTGATTTATAGAGCGACTAAGCAATGGTTTATTTTAATGGATGAGCCAAAATTAAAAGGCAAAACTTTAAGAGAATGTGCTAAAGAGCAAATTTTAAAAACAAAATTTTATCCACAAAGTGGAGTAAAAAGAATAGGCTCTATGGTGGAAAATCGTCCTGATTGGTGTATTTCAAGACAAAGGGATTGGGGGACGCCTATAGCTTTCTTTAGAGATAAAAGCACTAAAGAAGTGATTTTTGATGCTGAGCTTTTTGATTTTGTGGCAAATATATTTGAAAAACATGGAGCAGATGCTTGGTGGGAATTTGAAATTAAAGATTTAATACCACAAAATTCAAAATACAATGCAGACAATTTAGAAAAAGTTTATGATATTTTAGATGTTTGGTTTGATAGTGGAAGTACTTGGAATGCAGTTTTAAATAGCGGAATTTACGATGCAGGAGAGAAAAGAGCAAGTATGTATCTAGAAGGAAGCGATCAGCATAGAGGTTGGTTTCAAAGCTCTTTGCTTGTAGGAACAGCTATCAATGAATTTGCTCCTTATGAAAGTATCTTAACCCATGGCTTTACCACGGATGAAAAAGGGCAAAAAATGTCAAAATCCAAAGGTAATGTTATAGCTCCTGAGTATGTAGCTAAAACTTATGGGGTGGAAATTTTAAGACTTTGGATACTTTTGAGTGATTATTCTACTGATTTAAAAATTTCAGACAATATCTTAAAACAAGTAGGCGAGCAATACCGAAAAATAAGAAATACCATAAGATTTTTACTTGCAAATACTAATGACTTGGAAAATTTAGAAGTAGAGGAATTTAGCTTTATAGATAAATGGATACTGACTCGTGCTACACGCGTATTTAAAAGTGCTAAAGAAAATTTCTTAGCCTATGAATTTGCAAAAGGTTTTAATGTGCTTTTAAATTTCTTAAGCGCTGATTTAAGTGGAATTTATCTTGACATAAGCAAAGACAGGCTGTATTGTGATGCTAAAAATAGCAAGCGCAGAAAATCCGCACAAGTGGCAATGGCTTTAATCGCTAGAGAACTTTTAAATTTATTAGCTCCAAATTTAACCTATAGTGTAGATGAGGCTTTAGAGCATGCTAATAGCTTGATAAAAGGCGATGCTAAGGATGTATTTGATTTGAGCTTGGAAGAAAAATTTGAATATGATTTTAATATAGATGATGAATTTTTATTGAGCGTGCGTGAGAAATTCTTTGAAAATATCGATATACTAAAAAAAGACAAAGTGATCAAATCAACATTAGAACTCAATCTTGACACAAATTCAAAACTTTTAAATTCTATACCTAAAGATGAATTAAATGATTGGTTTATGGTAAGTTTTGATGAAAATTTACAGGGTGAAGTTTTGTGTGAATTTGAAGTGGAGAATGAGAGCTTTAGGATTATGAAAGCTACGCTTTGCAAATGTCCTAGATGTTGGAAAGTAGAAAGCGCTAAAGAGGATGAGCCTTGCATGCGTTGCGCTGAGGTTTTAAAACATGCTTGATAATCCTATCCCCAATTCCATTATTATAGCTACTATAGCAATCACCGCTATTTTTTGTGCAGTGGTGGTTGTTTTTATTAAAAATTTGGCAAAGAAACAAAAGGAAAAAGAATGATAACCTTAAAAGAAGCTTTGAAATACTCTAAAGAAGAGCTTGAAAATCTAAAAAAAGAACTCAATGATAAGGCTAAGAAAGAAAATAAAATAGGTGCTTATATAGAGCAATTCTTAGGTAAAGACTTAAGCGATGGGGGTGAAGGTATACCTATAGCGATTAAAGATAATATCAGTGTAAAAGACTGGGAATTAACTTGCGCAAGTAAAATTTTACAAGGATATGTAGCTCCTTATGATGCTACTGCTATTAAAAATTTAAGATCTAAAGGTTTTAGTCCTTATGGACGGACTAATATGGATGAATTTGCCATGGGAAGCTCAAGTGCAACTTCATTTTATGGAAAAACCCTAAATCCTTTAAATTTCGCTCGAGTTCCAGGTGGTTCAAGTGGTGGTAGTGCTGCTGCTGTAGCGGGTGGTTTGGCTTTGGCTAGTTTGGGTAGCGATACGGGTGGTTCAGTGCGTCAACCAGCTGCTTTTTGTGGTTGTGTGGGGTTTAAGCCTAGCTATGGAAGAGTGAGTCGATATGGGCTTGCTTCTTATTCTTCAAGCCTTGATCAAATAGGCGTTTTAACGCAAAATGTAGAAGATGCAGCTATTCTTTATGATGCCATTGCAGGTTATGATAAGATGGATAGCACAAGTGCGAAAGTAGATTTTACACCTACTGCTCCTAATTTAAATGCAGAGAAAAAATTGAGAATTGCTGTGATAGAAAATTATGTCAATGAAGCAAGCGCTGAAGTAAAAGCCGCGCTTTTAAAAAGTATAGAGATGTTAAAAGCAAATGGACATGAAATTGTTTATAAAAATATGCTTGATTCTAAGTTTGATATCGCAGCGTATTATATCATCGCAACAGCTGAAGCGAGTGCAAATTTAAGTCGTTATGATGGGGTGCGTTATGGAAAACGCTCGCAAAATACAGAAAATCTTAAAGATATGTATATTAATACTCGTAGCGAAGGTTTTGGTGAAGAGGTAAAAAGAAGAATTTTACTAGGAACCTTTGTTTTAAGCAGTGGTTATTATGATGCTTATTATATAAAAGCACAAAAAGCTAGGGCTTTTATCAAGGCAAAATATGAAGAAATATTACAAGATTGTGATCTTATTTTTATGCCTGTAACTCCTACAACGGCTTTTAAATTTGATACTCAAAAAAGCCCTATGCAAACTTATTTAGAAGATGTTTATACTATCTCTGTAAATTTAGCAGGACTTGGGGGTATTAGTGTGCCTGTGGGCGAGGATAAAGAAGGGCTTAATATCTCAGCCCAGCTTATTTGCAAGGCTTATGATGAGCAAACCTTGCTAGATGGAGCTTTAAGTTTAGAAAAAATTATAAAGGAAAATAAATGAATATAATTAAGCGCGCTTTGACTTTTGAGGATGTACTTTTACGCCCTTGCTATTCCGAGGTTTTACCTAAGCAGGTAAAAATTCATACCAAACTTACTAAAAACATCACTTTAAATATGCCTTTAATCTCTGCTGCTATGGATACAGTGACAGAGCACAGAGCTGCTATCATGATGGCAAGACTTGGTGGACTTGGTGTAATTCATAAAAATATGGATATAACTTCACAGGTAAGAGAAGTAAAAAGAGTGAAAAAAAGTGAAAGCGGGGTGATCATAGATCCTATTTTTGTAGGTCCTAAAGCAAGTGTAGCAGAGGCTTTGGAAATCATGGCAGAATATAGAATTTCAGGAGTTCCTGTGATAGATAGCGATAGAAAGCTCATAGGCATTCTTACTAATCGCGATTTGAGATTTGAAAATGATTATTCAAATTTGGTTGAAAATATAATGACTAAGGCTCCTTTGATCACAGCTCCTAAAGGGTGCACTTTAGATGATGCAGAGAAAATTTTTAGCAAAAACAAAGTAGAAAAACTTCCTATAGTTGATGAGCAAGGACGCTTAGAAGGACTTATCACCATAAAAGATCTTAAAAAACGCAAAGAATATCCAGATGCAAATAAAGATAGTTTTGGAAGATTGCGCGTAGCGGCTGCGATTGGAGTAGGGCAAATGGATCGAGTAGATGCTTTGGTAGAAGCTGGAGTAGATGCTGTAGTTCTTGATTCAGCGCATGGGCATTCTAAAGGTATCATTGATACAGTAAAAAGCGTTAAAGAAAAATATCCAAATTTAGATTTAATCGCGGGCAATATCGCTACCGCAGCTGCTGCAAAAGCACTTTGTGAAGCAGGCGCTGATGCTGTTAAAGTGGGTATTGGCCCAGGAAGTATTTGTACTACGCGTATCGTTTCAGGAGTAGGTGTGCCACAAATTTCAGCCATTGATGAATGTGCTATGGAGGCTAAAAAATATGGTGTTCCTGTGATCGCTGATGGAGGGATTAAGTATTCAGGTGATATTGCAAAGGCTTTGGCAGCGGGTGCGAGTTCGATCATGATAGGTTCTCTTTTGGCAGGTACTGATGAGAGTCCAGGTGAGCTCTTTACCTATCAAGGAAGACAATACAAATCCTACCGTGGCATGGGATCGATAGGGGCTATGCAAAAAGGAAGTTCAGATAGATATTTTCAGCAAGGAACTGCACAAGATAAATTAGTTCCTGAGGGTATAGAAGGACGCGTGCCTTATGTAGGAAGTATAAAAAATGTCGTGCATCAGCTTTTAGGAGGACTTCGCTCTTCTATGGGTTATGTGGGTGCTAAAGATATAGAAGATTTTCAAGCAAGGGCTGAATTTGTCGAAATCACAAGTGCGGGACTTAAAGAAAGCCATGTTCACGATGTAACGATAACTCATGAAGCGCCAAATTATAAGGTAAATCAATGAGTTTTGAAGAAAACTTAAAAAATGCAAACGAATCCTTAGAAAAGCTCAATGATAAAGAACTAAGCTTAGATGAAAGTGTGAAAATTTATAAAGAAGGATTAAAAAGCATTGAAAAAGCAAGGCTTGCTCTTGAAAAAGCAAGGCTTGAAGTGGAGCAAATCGATGAGTAAAATAGCAGCTTTGCAGTTTCCGACTTTAGCATTGAGCGAATCAAGGCTTGATTATTATCTAAAAGCTTCTAAGGATAGTGGAGCAAATTTAGTCGTTTTGGGCGAATATGTGCTTAATAGTTTTTTTACAGAACTTTTACACATGCCAAAAAATATGATAAAAGAACAAAGCGAAGCTAAAAAAGAAAGCTTGATTAAACTTGCTAAAAAATACGAATTAGAAATCATCGCTCCTTATGTTAGCGTTGAAGCTAAAAGTTATAAAAAACTCTGCTTAAAAGTTACTCCAAATGGTGTTAAAAGTTATGAACAGCAAATTTTAATGCCTTATGAACATTGGAATGAAGAAAAATTTTTCAGCAACAAAACTCCATCAGAATTAAAAATTTTTACTTTTAATTATGAAAAATTAAAATGTGCTTTGCTTTTTGGTTTTGAGACACATTTTGATATTTTTTGGCAACAAATTATGGCTAAAAAGATTGATTTAGTTATCGTTCCTAGTGCTTGCACCTTTGAAAGCAAACAAAGATGGGAAGAGCTTTTGAAAACAAGAGCTTTTTTAAATTCTACAAATATCTTAAGGGTAAATCGCATAGGCACTACAAAAGATGAATGGAGCTTTTATGGCGATAGTATGCTTATCAATGCTTTTGGAGAGATAGAAAGCAGACTGGGCTCTGAAGAAGAAATGCTTATCGTAGAACCTAAAAAAGCAGATGAAGCTAGAAAAATTTGGGCTTTTGATAAGATAGTTAAAAACTTTTAAGACTAATTTTATTAGATATATAAAAATTTTTTACATAATGTGATTTTATTTTAAAGGATAATAATGAGAAAGATTTTATTGCAAATTTTTTCTTTTAGTTTTATTTTTATGGGAATTTTTGCTTTGGTTAGGTCTTTAATGGTAAAAAATTTAACCAATGAAAGTGAAAATAGCCTAATGGTGTATATGTATGGATTAGGCCATGATATGAGAACTTTTAGTGCTATTTTTTTACCTTTATTTTTGTGCGGTTTATTTTCTTATATAGGTTTAGCCTTTAAAAATAGAAAATATAATATCATGGGGGGGGGGTAATCTCTAAATTTTATTTCTACCTTTCTAGTCTTTATATAGCTTTTATATCTTTTATTGTTTTAATTTCTACTTTTATACATTATTATTATTTTCAACTCTATGCGAGTAAAATTGATATTTTTATTTTTGGTTTAAAAGATGACGATACTAAAGCTATACTATCTATAGTCTTTTCTGATTATCCTATTATAAGAATGCTTCTTTTGGCTGTGATTTTTAGTATATTTTGCATTTGGATCAATATTAAAATTCTTAATTTAAAATTAAAAGAAATACAAATAAAGCCAATATTTTTTATCTTTTTAAATATTTTACTAATCTATGCTTATGTTGTGGCATTGCGAGGACATTTTACTTACAATGCCTTAAGGGTTTCAAGCTATGAATTTAGCACTATAAAGGCTTTTAATGAAATTTCAACAAATCCTTTGATGGCTTTTTCTTGGGCATATAAAGAGTACAAAAATCAACAAGAATTTAAAAGTGTAGATACAAAACAGCTTAATCAATTAGAGGAAAAACTTTTTCCTATGTTTGACACTACTTTACCACATCAAAATCATGCCAAAAATCACATTTATGTTAATATCATGGAAAGTTTTGGTTTAAATTTGGCGGAGTTTAGCACTAAAAAAATTGATCTTTTTGGAAACTTAAAAAAACATTTTGAGCAAGATATTGTTTTTACTAGGTTTTTATCTAGTGCAAATAATACTATAGAAAGCCTTAATCGTTTGATTTTTTTAAGCCCAAATACTATTTCAAATGGTTTATATCAAAAAGAAGAGTTGGCCTTCACACCTTTGCAAATTTACAAAAACGCAGGATATAGAATAATATTTGTTTATAGTGGTAATGCTTCTTGGTATAATCTTGGAAATTATTTTAAAAATCAAGGTGCGGATCAAATCATAGATGAAAATACACTTATGCAAGATTTTCCACAAGCTAAAGAAACAAAACATAAATATGGCATAGCTGATGAGTTTATGTATAAAAAAATATATTCTATTTTTGAAAATGCTAAAAGTCCCACGCTTGTCATCTCTCTTAGTATTTCCACTCATAGGCCTTATATACACAAAAGTAAAAAACAGCTTATTGATACAGAAAATCTAGATGAAAAAATATTAAATCAATTTATTATTGATAATTCCACAGAAGCTTTAAATACTTATGCGTACGCAAATGATGAATTTGGAATGTTTTTAGATCGCATAAAAGAAAGTAAATTTAAGGAAAATATTATTATTGCTGCTACAGGCGATCACAGGTTTAGAGATATTAAGATGGATATAAACTCTCAAAAAGCTTTTGCTTATAGTGTGCCTTTTTATTTATATCTTCCAAAGTATTTAAAAAATGATATTTATTATGATAAAAACCGCGTAGGTTCACATAAGGATATTTTTCCAACGCTTTACAATCTTACTCTTAATAACACAAAATATTTAAGCCTAGGTGGAAGAAATATGCTAGCACCTATAAAAAATCAAAAATTAGAATTTGGTTTCAATGAGGTTGTTTGGATTGATCAAGATGGAGTATATGATGGAAATAAAGGTTATTATTTTGAAAATAATGCTAGTATAAAAGATACAAATAAAGCTTTTGAGTTAGATTTATATCATAAGAATTTTTCAAAAATTTATAAAGAGTTGTTTCAAAAACAATTAAGCTATAGATTGGTTAATTTAAAAACTAAAAACAATGAATAGATTTTGTATTTAAGGGTTTTTCTATATTTTTTAATAAAAAAGTATTAAAGGCTTAAATAATGAAAAATATCCATTTTATCGGTTAGGTGGTATAGGAATTTCCGCTTTTGAAAAATTAGTAGGATTAAGCAATACTTTAAATGTAGGAGTAGATAATAAAGTAAGAATAGCTAAAAACTCTCATGAGTTTGTAGGAGAAAACAAAGACATAGAAATAGGTGCTAATCAAAATACTATTATCCATAAAGATGAGATAAGGAATGTGAAGGGAGAAAATAAATTATTAATAGAAAAGTCTTTAACCCAAACAATAGAAAAAGAATTTTTCCTTAATGTTCATCAAAATTTATCCGCCCATATACAAGATAACACATCTTTAAAGTCTAATTCCATGCAAACAAAGATAGAAGAGCAATATTCTTTAGAATCAGACAATTCAACTTTTGACTTTCAAACAGATTGTGAAGTAAAAGCAGGCAATCAAATCCTCCATCAAGTAGGTGATACTCAAATTGTTACTAAGAAAGATTGTGTTATTATTAAAGCAGGCGGAGTAGAAGTGATTATAGACTCTAATGGACTTGTGGTTAATGGTGGAGAGCTTAAGGCAGAGTAAAGGATAAAAATGAGCCAAACAAACAATAACACAGAAATCAAAGAACAAGACACTCAAGATGAAATCATTTGGGAAGGAAAAAAGGATATACTTTCGTTTTTGCTTTATTGGATAACATATATTGTATTTTTATGTTTTTTTCTTTATTTATTTCCTAGATTATTTAATAAAGAAATAGATTATAAATGGTTTATAGTTTTTTTACATTTCTTTTAGGCATATATGCATTTGCACGAGCGATCTATAAAATGGCAAATATTAAAAGAATTTATATCACAAAAGAAAAACTTGTGATTGAGTATTATATTAAAAATGATTTGATTTTTCCTTTAGGAACTTTTTTTGTGTATTATCGTAAAATTTCATATTCACCTTCTCCAGGACATATAGTGATACATACCTTTGGAGATAAGGCCAAAGAATACCTTGAACCTGGTTTATTCAGTGATGGCGATGATCCAACAAAAGGTTGTTTTGAAAGAATTAATGCCATTATAAAACCCTATGTAATGCCTTATTTGCTAGGCTTAAGTGATGAAGAATTTGAAAAAATCTTTTTCCATGTAAACGCTACTAGTGAAATTGATACCACTTTCCTTAAAGAAGCAATGGAACTCAGAAAAGAGAAAAAAGATGAATGAAAATAATACACAAGGAAATGAAAAATTGATTTTTTTAAAAATGAAATGATTTGGGAGTTAATAAAGAATATATAAATTTTTAAAAATAATGCTTTTTTATAAAGTTTTAAGAGCTTTTTTATATTTTTATTTTAGTAAAAAAGTGTTAAAATTTAAGCTTTACAATACAAAGGCTTAGATAATGCAAAATATCCATTTTATCGGCATAGGCGGTATAGGAATTTCCGCTTTAGCAAGATTTTTAAAAGAAAAAGGCTTTAAGATTAGCGGGAGTGATCTTAAAGAAAGTAAAATCACTAAAGAACTAGAAAAAGAAGGGGTTAAGGTCAGCATCCCTCATCATAAAGACAATATTTTAAATAAAGATTTAGTTATTTATTCTGCCGCTATCAAAGAAGAAAATCCTGAATTTAAACACGCTAAAGAATTAGGCATTGAATGCCTTTCACGCAAGGAGGCCTTACCTCTTATCTTAGAAGATAAGCGCGTTTTTGCAGTTGCAGGAGCACATGGAAAAAGCACAACTTCAAGTATTTTGGCTTCTTTGCTTGATGATGCTTCTGTGATCATCGGAGCGATTTTAAAAGAATTTGGTTCAAATATGATTTATAAAGAAAGCCAAAACCTTGTTTTTGAAGCTGATGAGAGCGATAGTTCTTTTTTAAATTCAAATCCTTATTTGGCTATAGTTACTAATGCAGAAGCAGAGCATTTAGATCATTATGGCAATGAAGTTTCAAAACTCCATCATGCTTATACGCAGTTTTTAGATGTGGCTAAAATTCGCGTGATTAATGCTGAAGATGAGTTTTTGAAAAATTATAAAAATGAGTCAACCAAGCTTTATCCGAGCAAAGATATCAAAAACTGCACCATGTGTATAGAAAATTTCAAACCTTTTACAAGCTTTGAGTTGAAAGATTTAGGTGAATTTAAGGTTTTTGGCATGGGATATCATTTAGCCCTTGATGCGTCTTTGGCGATTTTGGCGGCTTTAAATTTCTTAGATATAGAAACGATAAGAACTAGGCTTAAAAATTATCAAGGTATTAAAAAGCGTTTTGATATTTTACATGCTGATGAAAATTTGGTTTTAATCGATGATTATGGTCATCATCCTACCGAAATAAAAGCGACTTTAAGCGCAGCACAAGAATACGCAAAATTAGGTAGATATAAAAAAATTACAGCCATTTTTGAACCTCACCGCTACACGCGTTTGGCTACAAATTTAAAGGAATTTGCAAAGGCTTTTGAAGGTGTTGATGAGCTTGTAATTTTACCTGTTTATGCTGCAGGAGAAGAGCCTATAGAACTTGATTTAAAAGCGGTTTTTCCTAAGGCTTTATTTGTAGAAGATATCAAAAGAGAGGGTAAATTTTTGGTGGCTTCTAAGGGGCAAGTTTTTGAAGAAGGGCTTATTATAGGTTTTGGTGCAGGAGATATCAGTAATAAATTAAGGCAAAAAAATGAGTAGGTTTTTTTTATATCTTTTAATTATTTTAATTTTAGCCTTAATCACTTTTGCTTTGCGTGAAAAATTAGGCAAAAAAACTAAACCTTTTTTTGGTATTTTGCTTGTGATTTTTATTGTTTTAGCGGTATTTTTTGAATTTGAAAACACGCAAAAAAGTCATTTAAGAACAGATATTATCGTAGCTTTTAATCAAAATAAAAATATTTTATGTAAAGATATAAATATCTCTAAAGCTTATTTTAATTACGAATTTGGGACAGGAAGCTTTATATCAAAGGATAATAATCAAAGCTTTAATTCGTTGATTATCGATATTAGAGATTGTAGGTTAAACGATGAATGAGATCAAAGAAGAATTACTTTTAAAACTTGATTTAAATACTTATTTGTATGAATTTAAGTCTTGTTTTGCAAGGGATAAAGAAATTTTTTTACAGGGGGATTCTCACCTTCATTTTAAGCGTATCAATGAGCTTTGCGAGACTGAATTTCCAAATTTGCCCGAGCTTTCAAATTTGGATAAGGCTTTGGTACATTTAAGCAAACAAGGAGTTTTACATTTAGATGAGATTTTTGAATTTGTAAAAATTTTTCGCTATTTTGAAAAGATCAAAAAGCTCAATTTAGGCAGCAATTTAAATTCATGGCTTGAAAAGATTGAATTTGTCAATGGAATTTTAGATCTTTGTGAAAAATTTGATGAAAAGGGCGAGTTAAAAGAAAGCTTAGATGAAAGATTGGTAAATATCAATACAGCTCTAAGATTAAAAAATGAAAGCATAATAGCTGAGTTTAAGAAATTTTGCTATACAAAAGCTTTAATGCCTTATCTTATAGATACACAAATCCATCTTATAAACAATCTTGAAGCCTTGCTTGTAAGAGGGGGATTTAACCACGCTATAAAAGCTAAAATCATAGGTAGAAGTAGTGGGGGAGGATTTTACATCGTTCCGCTTAGTGTTGAAAATTTGCAAAATGATATAGAAAAAATCAAAAATCAAAAAGAAGAAATTTATTATGAATACGCTAAAAATTTCTCAGCTTTTTTGGCAAAAAATCTACCTTTTTTAAAATTTATCAATACAGCCTTTGATCTTTTTGATCATTATAGTGCTAGGGTTTTGCTTGCTAAAAAAAGGGATTTTGAATTTGTTTTGTGTGATCAAAGTACGGATTTAGTGCTTAAAAATTTCGCTCATCCTGCCTTAAAAAATCCAAAAAGCGTGAGTTTGGAATTTAAAAAACAAGTTTTAATCATCACAGGGGTAAATGCAGGCGGAAAATCCATGCTTTTAAAATCCATGCTAAGCGCAGCATTTTTAGCTAAACATCTTTTGCCTATGCATATAAAAGCAAGTGAAAGTAAAATCGGTACTTTTAAAGAATTTGATGCCATCATAGAAGATCCGCAAAATGTTAAAAACGACATTTCAACTTTTGCAGGAAGAATGTTGCATTTTTCTAGACTTTTTTCTAGGAAAAATTTGCTTTTAGGTATCGATGAAATAGAGCTTGGAACAGATTTTGAAGAAGCGGCTTGTTTATATAGTGTGTTGATTTCAAAACTCATAGCTAATAATCTTAAAATCATCATTACTACACACCACAAACGCCTTGCCATGCTTTTAGCAAAGAATGAGCAAGTTGAACTCATCGCTGCCTTATATGATGAAGAGCTTTCACGCCCAAAATACGAGTTTTTAAAAGGCACCATAGGAAAATCTTATGCCTTTGAAACCGCTTTGCGTTATCAGATTCCGCCGAATTTAGTTAGCGAGGCTAAAAAGCTTTATGGCGAGGATAAAGAAAATTTAGAAGAGCTTGTGGGTAAAAATATCAATCTTGAATTAGAACTAAAAGCTAAGCTTGAAAATGTCGAGAAAAAAGAGCAAAAAGTCGATGAAATTTTACTTTCCTTAAAAGAGCAAAAAGAAAAAAATGAACAAGAATTTCGTACGAGTTTGAGAAATTTAGAATTTAAATTTCACAAAGCCATAGAAGAAGCTAAAAAAACCATACAGCTTAAAGATATGAAAGACAAGCAAAGAAGTCTTAATAAAGCCAATGAACTTAAAAAAGAAATCATCTTGCCAAGTATGGAGCAAAACGAAGAATTGCGTGTGGGGGATTTTGTAAAATATGAAAAAATTAAGGGTAAAATCATAAGCATTTCTAAAAATGATGCTATGGTTGAAAGTGATGGGATCAAACTTCGTGTGCCTTTAAAACTGCTTAAAAAAAGTGGCGCAATGCCAAAAAAAGTAGCAAAAACAAGTATAAGCATAAGCAAACCAAGCAATCTAAGTGTAACTTTGGATTTGCATGGACTTAGGGGTGATGAGGCTATTTCAAGGCTTGATAAATTTATTTCAGATGCTTTGCTTGCAGGATTTGATGAGGTTTTGATCTATCATGGCATAGGCACAGGAAAGCTTGCCTTTGCGGTAAGAGAGTTTTTAAAAACTCATAAAAGTGTCAAGGGCTTTAATGACGCACCGATCAATCAAGGTGGTTTTGGTGCTAAGGTGGTAAAATTATAAGGAAATAAATGATTACAAAAGATAATTTAAAACAAGTTTTAGAAAACTTAGGCTTTAAAAATAAAAATGAAAATTATGTAAAAACAATCAATAATTACACTCTTTTAATAGATTATAAAAACCAAAGTATTAATTACCCAAAAGAAATAAAAATTCACGATAAAACTACTTCTAATTTTTCACACCCTGAAAATTTTGTAGTTTTTGAATGTGTGCATAGACTTTTAGAAAAAGGTTATAAGGCTGAACATTTAGAGTTAGAGCCAAAATGGAATCTTGGCAGGGATAAAAAAGGTGGTAAGGCTGATATTTTAGTAAAGGATAATGAAAACAATCCTTATTTGATTATAGAATGTAAAACCACAGATTCTAAAAATAGTGAATTTATAAAAGAATGGAATAGAATGCAAGAAGATGGCGGGCAGCTTTTTTCTTATTTTCAGCAAGAAAAAGGTGTAAAATATCTTTGTCTTTATGCAAGTGATTTTAGCGATAAGTTAGAATATAAAAATTACATCATACAAGCTTACGATAACGAAGAATATCTAAAAGAAAAAGAATTACAAAATTCTTATAAAAAATCTAATAACAATATAGAACTTTTTAAAACTTGGAAAGAAAGTTATGAACTGCAATATTTTAAACAAGGTATTTTTGAAGAAAATGTCAATGCTTATAAAATTTTAGAAATTACTCCAACTTTTGATAATCTTAAGGAACTTAAAGAAGAAGGTAAATATCACGAATTTGCAAAAATTTTACGCAAGCATAATATATCAGGCAAGGAAAATGCCTTTGATAAACTTGTAAATATTTTTCTTTGTAAAATCTATGATGAAACTTTTAATAAAAACAATCTCAAATTTGGATATTTTGGTGTAATGGCAGATACTTATGCAAATATGCAAGATAGATTAATGTGGCTTTATAAAGAAGCTATGAAAGAATTTTTAGGAGAGAAAATTACCTTTGTATCTAATGAAGATATAGAAAAAGACTTTAAGCAATTAAAGATAAAAACTTTAAAAGAAGTAATGCAAAATTACATCAAAGAATTAAAATTTTATTCAAATAATGATTTTGCATTTTTAGAAGTGCATAATAAAGAATTATTCTTAAAAAATGCACTTGTATTAAAAGAAATAGTAGAGCTTTTTGCAAATTACAAGCTTACCCAAAACTCTACAAATCAATTTTTAGGCAATCTTTTTGAACTTTTTTTGCAAAAAGGTATGAAGCAAGATGAAGGGCAGTTTTTTACCCCTATTCAAATTTGTGAATTTATTATGTATTCTTTACCGCTTCAAGAAATGTTAAACAAAAACTCTAAAGCTTTAAGGGTGATTGATTATGCTTGTGGTGCTGGACATTTTTTAAACACCTATGCCAATGAGCTTAAGCGTTATCTAACAGAAGATGAGCTTAAAGAGCATTATAAAAATATTTATGGTATTGAAAAAGAGTATCGCTTAAGTAAGGTTTCTAAGGTATCAAGTGCAATGTATGGGCAAAATGAAATCAATATTTTATATGCTGATGCACTTGCTTCTTTTGAATTAGCAAATACAAATAATTTAGAAGGAGAAAAAGCAAAACCACAAATAGAATCAAATAGTTTTGATTTGCTTATAGCAAATCCGCCTTATTCTGTAAAAGGATTTTTAGAAACTTTAAGTGATAAATCTAAAAATACCTATAAACTTTTTAACGATGATATAAACATAGAAACAAATAATTCTATTGAATGCTTTTTTTGTGAGCGAGCAAATCAAATTTTAAATGATAATGCTAAAGCTGCCATTATCTTACCAAGTTCTATTTTAAATAAAGATTCTATTTATAAAAATACAAGAGAAATATTATTGCAAAATTTTGATTTTATTGCCATTGTAGAGCTAGGTAATCAAACATTTGGAGCAACAGGGACAAATACGATTATTTTATTTTTACGCAAAAAAGAAACTTTTAAACAAGAAAATCATCTTATTTCTCAAGATTATAGTTTGATTAAAGAACGCATAGAAGCTGAAAATTTAAAAGACAGTGAAAACTTTTATCAAAATTATCTAAGTGCGTATTGTGATTTTAGAAAATTTGATAAAGAGCTTTATAGCAATTTTTTAAATGGAAACTTAGATTCTAAATTTGCAGAGCTAGAAGCCTTTAAAGATTATCGCAATGCATTTAGGCAAACAAGTGATTATAAAAAACTTAAAGAATCTAAAATTTATAAAGAAAGTAAAGATAAGCAAGATTTAGAAGATAAAGCCTTTTTAGCTTATGCTCAGGCAATAGAAAAGGATAAATTGCTTTATTTTAGTCTAAGTCTTAATCAAGAAGTTTTAATCATAAAATCCCCAAGTGATATAAAAGAACAAAAGAAATTTTTAGGTTATGAGTGGAGTAATAGAAAAGGTGATGAAGGTTTAAAAGAATTGCACGAGCCTTATTTAAGCCCACTTTTTGAAAGAGGCAATCCGCAAAATGAAACTAAGCTTAATACTTTAATTTGTAAAGCATTTTTAAAAACTCTTAGCGATATACCAAAAGATTTGCAAGGCTATGCTATTAAAGCGAGGCTTATTGATATGATGGATTTTGAAAAAGTGGAATTTAATAAAGCTATAAGTTTAAACGTAAAATCAAGAGATGAGTTAAATCCTTTTAAGAATTCTAAGTATGAGTTGGTGAGATTAGGGGAAGTGTGTGATTTAAATAAAATTAGAAATCAAGCTAGTGCGACACAAATCGAAAAAATGAATTTAAACAGTGGAAATGTAAAACTTTTACCAAGTTCTAAAAACTACGAATGGTGGACAGATGAAAAAACAGCTGGACAATTTATAAACGAAGGTGAAGTAATTACTTTAGGAGTGGCAAGATATGCAAATATTAAAAAACATAAAGGTAAATTTGTTTCAGCAAATAATCATATTTTGAGTGTTAAAGATAAAAGCAAGATTATTTTTGATTTTTTGTATATTTTATTAGAAATTTGCGGACAAAAACTATATAAACAAGGACAACAGTATCCACAGTTTGATACTAATATTTTTTATAGTTTTAAAATCCCGCTTCCACCGCTTGAAATTCAAAAACAAATCGTAGCAGAGTGTGAAAAGATAGAAGAGCAGCATAATACTTTAAGCTTGAGTATAAAAGAGTATCAAAAGCTAATCAAAGCAATGCTTCAAAAATGTGGTATTATAGAGGACAATCAAGAATATGAACTAAATTCTATTTTAGAAAATTTGCAAAAATTAGAATCTAAGCTTGATTTTAATCTCTTGTTTTCATTTATAGATGATTTTACTAATGCAAGGCAAGAAGACTTAAAGAAAATTAAAGAATTCGTCAAGAATATAAAAGCTATTTTAGGCACCTTTTCAACACCACCAAAACAAGGTTGGAATAAAGAAAAACTAAATGAAATTGTTAGCATTCAAAGCGGAGGAACACCTGATAGAAAAATTAAAGAATATTGGAATGGAAATATCAATTGGGTAAAATCTGAAGTATGTCAAAATTGTTATGTTTATGATTATCAGGTTAAAGAAAAAATTACAGAATTAGGATTACAAAAATCATCGGCAAAATTATTAAAGAAAGAAACAACATTAATTGCATTAGTTGGTGCTACTATAGGTAAAATCGGTTTTTTAACTTTTGAAAGTGCAACAAATCAGAATATTACTGGCTTATATCCAAAAAATCTAAAAATCTTAAATACAAAATATTTATATTATGCTTGTATGGGCTTATATGGCCAATTTAGAAAATTAGGAGATTTTGCTATGGCTAATTCTAATTTTATAAAAAATCTTACAATCTCACTCCCACCGCTAGAAATTCAAGAAAAAATTGTTCAAAACATTGAATTAGTGGAACAACAAATTGATTTTCTTAATCTTAAATTAGAATTGTTAGAAAAAGAAAAAGAAAAAATCTTACAAAAATATTTATTTTCTTAAAGCATTTTTCGCTAAACTTTGTAAATTTTATAAGGTTTAGCTATGAAAAACATTATGATATTAAGCGGAGCGGGTTTGTCTGATCCAAGCGGGCTTAAAACTTTTAGAGACAATGATGGACTTTGGGAAGAATACGATGTGATGGAGGTTTGCTCTGCAACAGGTTTTAGAAAAAATCCTAAAAAAGTACTTGATTTTTACGATGCAAGAAGGGCACAACTTCAAAATGTAAAGCCAAATCACGCCCATGAAAAAATCGCACAGTTAAAAGAAAAATGGGGTAAAAACCTTTTTGTCATCACGCAAAATGTAGATGATTTGCTAGAGCGTGCAGGGTGTAAAGATGTAGTACATTTGCATGGATTTTTGCCCGAACTTCGTTGCCTAAAATGTGAAGGAATTTTTAATATAGGCTATGAAAAATTCACAGATAAACAATGTCCAAAATGCAAAAGTAAGGATTTAAGACACAATATAGTCATGTTTGAAGAGCAAGCCCCTGCTTATGCTACGCTTTATTCTTTGCTAAATCAAACTTCGCTTTTTATCAGCATAGGCACAAGTGGGGCGGTTTTGCCTGTAGGGCGTTATGCTTCAATATGCGAAAAAAGTATTTTAAATATCTATGAAAAAGATGCGAATTTAGAGCGGTATTTTGATAAAATCTACACTGAAGATATTATAAGCGCTATTGATAAAATCGCACTTGATATAGAAAATTTTATGAAAGATGGCAATGTTTGATTCTTTTTTAAGTGGAGTTTTTTTGGGCTTTGGAGTGAGTGTGCCTTTTGGACCTGTAAATATTTTGATTTTAACTTATGCACTAAAAGTTTTTAAAAATTCCATAGCTGTAGGACTTGGAGCATTTAGTATAGATATGCTTTATCTTTTTTTGCTTCAATTTGGGCTTTTAAATTTCTTAGACAATGTCATTTTTATGCGTTTTTTGGCGATTTTTGGTTTTTGTTTTTTAACTTATATGGCTTATTTGATGTTAAAAAAGAAAAATGAAGATTTGCATTTGGATCAGCATAAAGATTTTAAAGAAAGTCTTTTAAAAAGCTATGTTAAAGGTATCATTTTAAATGGCTCTAATCCTTATGTGATAGGTTTTTGGCTTAGCGCTGCAAGTGTGGTTTTAAGTAGTGATCATGCTTATTTGATGACTTTAGGGCTTGTTGTGGCTATACTTTTTTGGGTAAGTGCTTTAGCCTTTGTGGTGGCAAGATATAGTCATGTTTTTAGTGCAAAAGTTGTTTTTATAATCAATATAATTTCAGCTATAATTATAGAGTATTTTGCTCTTAATTTATTATATAAAACTTTCTTAGGATAAAAAATGAATGCAAAAGAATTTTTAATCGAACTTTTAAAATTTAAATCTGTTACGCCAAATGATGATGGAGCTTTAAATTTCATCGCTATGGAACTGAGTGATTTTGAAGCTTTTTTTATAGAAAAAGAAGGCATTAAAAACCTTTTACTCACTAAAAAATTTAAAGATGAAGGCGAGCATTTAGCTTTTGGTGGGCATGTAGATGTGGTGCCTGCAGGCGAGGGTTGGAGTAATAATGCTTTTGCGCCTGTGGAAAAAGAAGGCTTTATCTATGCAAGGGGTGCTCAAGATATGAAAAGCGGAGTAGCAGCCTTTGTGGATGCGGTAAAGAATGCGGATTTTAAAGGAGCAAGACTGAGTCTTATTTTAACAAGTGATGAAGAAGGCGAAGCTATATATGGAACTAAGGCTGTTTTAGAATGGATGCAAGAAAGAGATATGCTACCTGATTATGCTGTGGTTGCAGAGCCAACCTGTGTTAAAAAAATCGGCGATAGTATTAAAATAGGGCGTCGTGGTTCTATCAATGGTAAGCTTTTGATACGCGGAAAACAAGGACATGCGGCTTACCCTGAAAAATGTATCAATCCTGTGCATGATTTCGCACCGGTTTTAAAACTTTTAGCGGGTTTTGATCTTGATCCAGGTAGTGCTGAATTTAGCCCTTCAAAAATCGTTATAACTGATATTCGTGGAGGTATGGGGGTGTGTAATGTTACTCCAAATGATTTAAGACTTATGTTTAATGTTCGCAATTCTCCTGATACAAATTTAGAAGATGTAAAAAGTTATGTAGAAAAAATTTGTCATGGTTTAAACTATGAGTTAGAGCTAAAACAATCAAGCGAAGCTTTTTTGACAAATATCGACAATAAAATCGTTCAAAAAATGAATGAAAGCGTTCAAAAAATCACCCATGAAGTGCCAGAGCTTAATACTAAAGGCGGCACAAGTGATGCAAGGTATTTTGCAAAATACGGTGTAAAGGTAGTGGAATTTGGGGTTTGTAATGATAGAATTCACGCTATTGATGAAAGAGTAAGTATAGAAGAATTTGAAAAACTTTGCCTTGTTTTTAAAGACTTGATAGAAAATTTTTAAAGGTTTAGAATGATTGAGGAAATTTTAAAAGATAGTGATTACAAGCTAGATCTATTTAGTAAAAAAGCTATTGCTGAATTGGAAACTAAAATTATAGCTAAAACAAACAAAAATAACCAAATTATATACTATACTAATTGCCTTATCCGCGATAAAGAAATTAAACTTACGCCAGAAGAAATTGTGCGTCAGCTTTATATCGATAAGCTTTTAAATGAATATAACTATCCTAAAGATATGATAAAAATTGAATTTGGTGTGCATTTTGGACGCGAAGTAAAAAGGGCTGATATTGTGATAATGGATAAAATCCAAATCACAACCCCATACATCATTATAGAAGTAAAAAAGCCAAAGTTGAAAGATGGCAAAGAACAATTAAAAAGTTATTGTAATGCTACAGGTGCAACTATGGCTGTGTGGTGCAATGGTAAAGAAATTAGCTATTATCATAGAAAAGATCCAAATTATTTTGAATCTATTCCAAATATTCCTGCATCAAACCAGACATTACCAGATCTGTTGAAAGTAAAATTTACCTTTGATGATTTGATTAAAGAAGATATTTTAAAAAGTCAAAAGCGAAGTTTAAAGAATTTAGTTACAGAAATGGAAGATGAGGTGTTGGCAAATGCTGGAGTTGATGTATTTGAAGAATGTTTTAAGCTTATATTTATAAAACTTTTTGATGAGCTAGAGGGTGCAAGAGATAGAACAAAGAGCTTAGAGTTTAGAAATTATGGAGAGTCTGATTCTGAACTTAAGCAAAAAATAGAAAAACTCTTTGATAAAGCAAAGAAAAAATGGGAAGGTGTATTTAATAATGATGAGAAAATTAAACTTTCTCCTTCGCACCTAAGTGTATGTGTATCATCATTGCAAAATGTAAAGTTATTTAACTCAAATTTAGAAGTGATTGATGATGCTTTTGAATATCTAGTGAATAAATCCTCAAAAGGTGAAAAAGGGCAATATTTTACTCCGCGTTATGTAATAGATATGTGTGTAAAAATGCTAAATCCTAAAAAAGATGAAAGTATGATAGATACTGCAAGTGGAAGTTGTGGATTTCCGATACATACTTGTTTTTATGTGTGGCGTTCAATTTATAAAGAAAGAGGCATAGAAGCAAGCCATCTCTTTACAGCCCAAGAAAAGATTTCTGAGTGTCAAGATTATGTAAAAGAAAAAGTGTTTGGTATAGATTTTGATGAAAAGAGTGTGCGCGTATCAAAAATGCTTAATCTAATTGCAGGTGATGGGCATACAAATGTTTTGTATTTAAATTCCATTGACTTTGATAGATGGGATGAATGGGTAAAAGATGATGAAGATTGGCAAGATGTGTATTTTGAAGGTTTTAAACGCTTAAAAAATTTAAGAGCAACTAGAAATCAAAATAGGGATTTTAATTTCGATATTTTAATGGCAAATCCGCCTTTTGCAGGAGATATAAAAGAGAGTAGAATTTTAGCTAGATATGAGTTGGGCAAAAAGGAAAATGGCAAACCTCAAAGTAAAGTAGGAAGAGATATTTTATTTATCGAACGAAATTTAGACATGTTAAAGCCTGGTGGTAGAATGGCTATTGTATTGCCACAAGGGCGTTTTAATAATTCAAGCGATAAATATATAAGAGAATTCATTGCACAAAAAGCTAGAATCTTAGCGGTTGTAGGACTTCATGGAAATGTCTTTAAACCACACACTGGGACAAAAACAAGTGTTTTATTTTTACAAAAATGGGATGATAAATTATGTCCAAAGTGTGAGGACTATAATATCTTCTTTGCTACTATGAGTGAGCCTAGCAAAGATAATTCAGGCGAAAAGATTTATTACCCACTTTTAGATTCTCATGATCATTTAGTAGTAAAACATGATTTATTTAATCCGCATTTAGAAGGAGATGAGCCTATAAAACAAAAAGATGAAAGCCAAGAAGAGTTTGACAAAAGAATACAAGAATATAGATTAAATGTAGAAAAATATAAAGACTTGCAAAAAGATGGCATAGCTGAAGCTTTTATTGAATTTGCAAAAGCAGAAAATTTGAGTTTTTGGAGGTTATAATGGCAAGCAATAAATCAATGTTAAGTTCAGATGAAATAACCAATATATTAAAAGAAAAACAAAAAAATATTAAATATGATACAAAAGATTGGTCTATTGAGTTAGTATTAAGCAAATTTCATAAACAGACAGAAAAAAATCAAACTGAAATTAATATACCATTTTATCAAAGAGAATTTGTTTGGACGTCAGATCAAATATCTAAACTGATTGAAACAATTTTATTAGGATTACCATTGCCTTTGATTTTTTTAGAGCAAACAGATGATGGGTTGCTTGAAGTGATTGATGGATCACAGAGAATAAGAGCTTTGGATAAATTTTTTAACAATGAACATAAATTAAATAAATTAGAAATTTTGGGTGACTTTAATGGTATGAAATTTGAAGATTTTCCACCTTCGATTCAGCGAAAAATGAAAGATAGTTCATTGAGAATTATTGTATTAGAATCCAATGAAGAAGAAAATGCCAAGGATATTGCAAACAAAATATTTGAGCGTATTAATACAGGAGGAACAAATGCTACAGCTATGGAAGCAAGAAAAGGATCAAATTATGGTAAATTTGTTGAATTTGTTTATAGTGAATGTTCTACTGAAGAATTTGAAAATATAGCTAAACTTGGAAAAACAGCTTCTTTAAGGGGGTATCAACAAGAGCTTATTATTAAGTTTTTTGCTTATTATGATTTATATATTAAAAACAACAAAATAGAATTTAATGAAACTATAAATGCTGTGCTTGAAAATTATATGAAAGAAAAAAATAAGAGTTTTGATGATGATGATAAAAATAAAGACGAGCTTCTAACATTATTTAAAAATGTAATCAATATTATAGAAAGATGTAAGATTACAGAAAATGATTCTTACAAATTAAGAAAAAAAGATAAGCTTTTGCCTATTATGTTAGCAATTGCAATTTATATTAAGGATAATCCAAATTATACTAATAAAACTTTCGATGTTTGGTCTCAAGATTTTATAAGCAAATCAAACAACAGTAGCTTACAAACTCTTAATAATAATATTATGTTAATCTTAGATAGTTTAAAGCAATAAAGTCATGGAATCTTGGACAATATATAAAGAACAAAAAAGTTTTTTAAAAGATCTGTTAAGAGATATGGAAACGATGGATAAAGGAAACAACAACAGCTTCTACAATAAATATGCGCAATCAATGAAATCAAAGTTTGTGATTATGCTCTATACAATGTTAGAAAGTGTAATTATGCAAAGTTTGCAAGATATTTTTGATCATATTAAACAAAACAAAATCAGTTTTTATGATTTACATGATAATATGAAGAAGATTTATTTCCAAGCAAAAATTAAAAACAAAGAAAGACATTTCAACGCTATTGTTGCTGATAATTTAATTGAGGTAATAGAACAATTAAACAATGGTGTAGTAGAAATTAATTTAAAAAAAGATTTCAACAGCGAAAACCCATTTAATGCCGGCTCTTTAAATTATAAGAATGTTAAAGATAATATCCTCGCGATACTGATGTCATCAGATAGTATTGATAGCAATATAAATAAATTTAATAAATATTTTAAAATTAATATTCAAGAGGTAATTGGAGTAAATACCAAAGATAGAAACAAACTTGCTCATGGAGAAAAAAGTTTTCAAGATTTTGGAAGTAATATAACTGTAGATGATTTAAAAAAAAGATATATCAGTATTATTATATTTTTGCATAAATATCTAAAAAATATAGAATATTATATTATTAACAAAGGCTATAAAAATGCTTAACCAGACTTTGCAGGAAAAATACCCGCATTTAGAAATTAGAGTATTAAAGCTTAGTGAAGTTCAAAAGGATAATGAGAGTAAAAGAATAGATTCTGAGTTTTTCAAGAAAGAATATTTTGACGCTATGGAGACTATGCAATTAAATCAAGTTGAATATTTGGGTGATAATATGAAATTTAATTCTCGGTATTCGCAACCGAAATATGACGAGACAAGCAAGATAAAAGTTATCAATAGTCAATATATTAGGAATGAATATATTGACTATGAAAATGCAAAAAGTGGGTATGGAAAAATTGTTCCAAAAGAATCTGTATTGATAAATGCAACAGGTGTGGGAACTTTAGGTAGAGTGTTTATCAATATACTTGATTTTGATTTTAGTATAGATAGTCATATTAATGTTATTGTTGTTAAAAATAAAACATATTTAAACCCTTATTTTTTGGCTATTTTTCTGCAAAGTTATTATGGCCAGATTCAAATAATCAGATATTATAGTGGAACTTCCGGGCAAATTGAAATTTATCCTAGAGATTTTAATTATTTTAAAATTCCCATTTTCCCTATGGAATTTCAGTTAGAAATTCAAAATTTGGTAAAAGATTCTCATAAGGCATTAGAAGAAAGTAAGGAGTTATATAAAAAAGCAGAGGAAACTTTATACCTTGAGTTAGGACTTGATCCAAAGAATCCATTGCAAAGTTTGCTAGATTCTAAAACAAATAATCCTACAAACTCACCAAATATTTCTATACACACATTAAAAGAATCTTTTCTAAAAACAGGAAGATTGGATTCTGAATATTATCAAAGTAAATATGAAGACATAGAAAAGATGATTAGAAGTTATAAAGATGGCTTTTGTAATTTAAAAGATTTAGTTAATGATATTTCAAGTGGTTTTGCATTTTCAAGTGATGACTACCAAGATGTTGGAGAGCTTGTATTAATTAGGATTAATAATATAAAAAATGCTACGCTAGATTTAAGTAATGTTATCTATCTTAAAAATGAAGCTTATAATTTAAGCCCTAAAGATAAAATAAAAAAAGGTGATATTTTAATTTCTATGTCTGGTAGCATTGGTTTGTCTTGTGTGGTTAGAGATGATATATCAGCTATGGTTAATCAAAGGATTTTAAAAATTTCGATTAAAAATTTTAATAGTGATGTTTTGGTATTGCTTTTAAATTCTTTTATTTGTAAAATGCAATTTGAGAGAATTGGTACAGGTGGGGTTCAAACAAATCTTTCTTCAATAGATATGCAAAATATCCTTATCCCTAAAATAGATTCTACAACTCAAGAAAAAATTGCAAAATATATACAAGAAAGCTTTAATTTAAGGAAAAAATCTAAACAATTATTAGATAATGCAAAAATTAAAGTAGAAGAGCAAATACAAGGAAAAGTATGATTATCAACGGAGAAAAATTTGAATTTAAAGAGCTTAGATTTATGGATTTTATCAAAGAAAAGGGTTTTAAAATCGAACTTATCGCCTTGGAATTAAATGGAGAGATTGTACCTAAGAGCGAATTTGAAAATTTGATTTTAAAAGAAAACGATAAAGCTGAAATTGTAAGTTTTGTAGGAGGTGGCTGATGAGAATTAAATTTAATGGCAAGGAACTAGATACAAAATTGAGCACCAGTTTGGATTTTTTCAAAAGTGTAAGTAAAAATGAAAATGATGTGTGGATTATCAATGGTTTTGCAACGAAAGAAAATATAAAAATTCACGAAAACGATGAGCTTTTTTGTATAGAAAGAAATGCCCTACCTCCAAAAGATGCCTTAGATGCGATGATGAGAGCAAGACATACGCCAAAACTTCACGATAAGCTTAAGATTTCGAGCGTAGCGGTTTGTGGTTTAGGTGGACTTGGCTCACATATAGCGATAAATTTAGCAAGAAGCGGTGTGGGGTATTTAAAGCTGATTGATTTTGATGTGGTTGAACCTAGCAATCTTAACCGCCAAGCTTACCGCGTAAGTGATTTGGGGAAATTTAAAACCGAAGCTTTAAAAGAGCAAATCAGTGAAATAAATCCTTATATCAAAACTGAAATTTGCACTTTAAAAATCGATGAAGAGAATTTGCCTGATTTATTTAAAGGTATAGATATAGTCTGTGAGGCTTTTGATGGCGCGCTTGCAAAGGCTATGATAGCACAAAATTTTCATAGATTTTATAAAGACACTACTTTAATCTGTGCTTCAGGGCTTGCAGGATATGGCGATAGCAATAGTATACAAACAAGAAAAATCGCTAAAAATTTCTATGTGTGTGGAGATTTGGTAAATGGTGCTAAAGTGGGAAATGGACTTATGGCACCGCGTGTAAATATTTGCGCTGGACATCAAAGCAATCTTGTCTTAGAGCTTTTGGCAAATAAGGAGTAAAAAATGCAAGAAAATTTAAAAAATGATAGCTTAAAAATAGGAAAATATGAATTTAAATCAAGATTTATTTTAGGATCAGGAAAGTATTCTTTAGAGCTTATAAAATCAGCTATAGAAGAAGCTAAAGCACAGATTATCACTCTAGCCTTACGCCGTGCAAATACAGGGGAAATCGCTAATATACTTGATTATATCCCTAAAAATATCACACTTTTACCCAACACTTCAGGCGCAAGAAACGCCGATGAAGCCTTACGCATTGCAAGGCTTTCAAGAGAGCTTGGTTGTGGAGAACTTATCAAGATAGAAGTGATAAGCGATAGTAGGTATTTGTTGCCTGATAATTATGAAACGATTAAAGCTTGTGAGCTTTTAGCTAAAGAGGGTTTTACGCCCCTACCTTACATGCATGCTGATCTTTACGCAGCTAGAGCTATGCGTGATGCTGGAGCTGCGGCTATCATGCCTTTAGCAGCGCCTATTGGGAGTAATAAAGGTTTATGTGCTAAGGAATTTATACAAATTTTGCTTAATGAAATTGATTTGCCTATCATTGTAGATGCGGGTATTGGAAGTCCTTCACAAGCTTGTGAAGCTATGCAAATGGGAGTAAGTGCAGTGATGGTAAATACAGCCATAGCTGAAGCTAAAGATATAGCCTTGATGGCTAGAGCTTTTTCTTTGGCAGTAAATGCGGGAAGAGCGGCTTTTTTAGCAGGTGTGGCAAGTGTGAGTGAAGCTAAAGCAAGTTCTCCATTAACAGGCTTTTTAAGGGATTGATTATGCAAGATTATATGCAGTATTTACCTCACATGCAGGAAATAAAAAGCGAAATTTTAAATAAGGTTTTAAGTCAAGTTCAAAGCTATGATGAGAGTCAATTTAGCGCTAAAGATGTTAAAAATGCTTTAAATCAAACACATTTAAGCATAGAGCATTTAAAAGCCTTGCTTTCAAGTGCAGCAGAAGATTTCATAGAAGAATTAGCCTTTAAATCCGCTAAAGTCAAGCAAAAATATTTTGGAAATTCTATCTCTCTTTTTACCCCACTTTATTTGTCAAATTATTGTAATTCTAAATGTGTTTATTGTGGTTTTCAAAAAGGTAATAAAATCGCAAGAGCTAAGCTAAATGAAGCTGAAATTCACGAAGAAATGCAAGCCATTGCTAAAAGTGGTTTAGAAGAAATTTTAATGCTAACAGGCGAGGGCAGGGAGTTTGCAAGTGTAGAATATATAGCAAATGCTTGTAAAATAGCTAGAGAGTATTTTAAGGTTGTGGGCGTTGAAATTTATCCTATGAATGAAGATGAATATAAAATTTTGCATGAAAAGGGTTGTGATTATGTGACTGTTTTTCAAGAAACTTACAATCCTCTAAAATATTCTAAAATTCATTTAGCTGGTGAAAAACGCATTTTTCCTTATCGCTTTAATGCTCAAGAAAGAGCTTTAAAAGCGGGTATGCGTGGAGTGGCTTTTGCGGCACTTTTGGGTATAGATGATTTTAGAAAAGACGCTCTTGCTACGGCGCTTCATGCACATTTTTTACAACAAGCTTATTCGCATGCTGAAATTTCTATTTCAGTGCCGCGTTTAAGACCTATTATCAATAATGCCAAAATCCATCCTAAAGATGTAAGTGAAAAACGCCTTTTGCAAGTACTTTGTGCTTATAGGCTCTTTTTGCCTTTTGCGGGCATTACCATTTCAAGTCGTGAAAGAATAGGTTTTAGAGATGAGGTTATCAAGCTTGGTGCTACTAAAATGAGTGCAGGAGTGAGTGTGGGTATAGGTGAGCATAAGGGTGAGAAAAAGGGTGATGAGCAGTTTGAAATTTCAGATGAACGAGGCGTGGATGAAATTTTAGCTATGCTTAAAAACTCAAATTTGCAAGCTGTGATGAGCGATAGTATTTATGTGGGATAAAAAAATCATTGCTATAAGCGATAGAAAATGTGTCGAGATAGACTTTCTAAAACAAGTAGAAAAGCTTGCTAAATCAGGCATAGACGCTTTTGTGCTTAGAGAGAAGGATTTGAGTGAATTTGAGTATTATGATTTGGCTAAAGAGGTTTTAGCTATTTGTGCTAAACATAAAACAACTTGTTTTTTGCATTTTTTTGATAGAGAGTGTTTAAAGTTAGGACATCGCTATTTTCATATGCCACTTGCTTTGTTAAGGCAAGAGCCAAAGATGAGTAAGTATTTTCATATGATAGGCACTTCAGTGCATAGTAAAGAAGAGCTTTTAGAGGCGATGAATTATGGGGTAAATTATGCTTTTGTAGGTCATATTTTTGAGAGTTCTTGTAAGAAAGATTTAGAGCCAAGGGGGCTTGAATTTTTAAATTCTTTACTTTCTTTTAGCCAAATTCCACTTTATGCTATAGGCGGGATTAATGTACAAAATATTGCAAGCTTTAAAGATATCAATGTAGCTGGTGTTTGTATGCGTGAGGTTTTAATGCGCGAAAAAGATGTGAAAAAATATCTTGTTGAATGTAAAAGAAACTTGCTTTGATGAAGAGTGAAACAATGGAGCAAATTCTTTCCTTGCCACAAGATTTAAAACAATTAAAAGGTGTGGATTATAAAAATTTTAAATCCTGTACTTTTGCAAAATATACCCAAGTAAGCGCCTCACACTCTTCTTTTGTCAATGTAGGCAGCCATCTTTTAACCTTTGTAAGAAAAGGATATAAAATTTTACATACGGCATCAAAAGACTATAAAATCGACTCTTATGAAACCTTATTTTTAAAAGCGGGAAATTATACTTTAAGCAATGTAGGACTTAGTAGCGGTGTTTATGAAGCTTATTTGTTTTTCTTTGATAATGCTTTTTTAATCGAGCTTATTTATAAGTATAAAGATCTTTTTAAACTAGAACAAGCAAGTGAGGAGAGTGAAATTTTTTGGGTAAAAAATGATAAAATTTTACAAGGAATTTTAGAAAGTTTTACCCCGCATTTTGATGAGAATACACAAATTTTAGATCCCATAGTCAGTCTTAAATTTGAAGAGATTTTTTTGCATTTACTTTTAAATAAAAATACTTATTTCATAGGCTTTTTAGCTGGAATTTTAAAAGAATTTCGTTTAGATCTTTCGCAGCTTTTTGAGTATTGTGGGAGAGAATTTGTAAGCGTGAGCGAAATGGCTGATTTTGCAAAGCTTGATTTTGCTACTTTTTCTAGAGAATTTAAAAAATGCTTCGGGCAAAGTCCTAAAAAATGGCTAGATGAAAAAAGATTGCAAAAAGCTAAAGTTTTGCTTGAATTTTCTAAAAAAAATGTAAATGAAATAGCTAATGAATGTGCTTTTTCTTCAGTGGCTTGGTTTATCGAGAGATTTAAAGAAAAATACAATCAAACCCCTAAGCAATATCAAAAATCAAAAAACTTGTATTTTTTATCAAAAAACTAGCACACTTTTTCTATCTAAATCAATATAATCAGCATAAATATTTTTAACAAAAGGAGAAAAGTATGAAAAAATATGTTTTAAGTTTAGCGCTTGTTGGAGCAAGTTTGCTTGGAGCAAGCGAGTTGAAATATCAAGAATTTGATGGCTTTAAAAGCCCTGAAAGTATTTTTGTAGATAAAAATTCTGTATATGTATCTAATGTAGGTGAAAAACTTGAGCCTTTGGCAAAAGACAATGATGGTTTTATCTCTAAGCTTGATAAAAATGGCAAAGTGCTTGAGCATAAATTTATAAGTAATCTAAATGCCCCAAAAGGTATGATGGAAGTTGCAAATACGCTTTATGTGGTGGATATTGATGTGGTGCGTGGTTTTGATTTGAAAAGCAAAAAAGAAGTGTTTAATTTGCCTATAAAGGGTGCAATTTTTCTAAATGCTATCGAAAAACTAAATGACGATACACTTTTGGTAAGCGATACAGGCACAGGACTTGTTTTAAAAGTGGATTTAAAAGCGAAAAAATATGATGAGTTATTAAAACTTGATATCGCTAAATTTGGCGGTCCTAATGGACTTTACTTAGATAGAAAAAATGATAAGCTTTTTATAGCAGGATATCATCCAGATGGTGCTAGTGGCGGTGTTGTGATGAGTTATGATTTAAATGACAAAAAACTAAGCGTGATTAAAAATGAAAAAGAAGCTTATGATGGAATCGTTCCTTATGAAAATGCCTTGCTTGTAAGTTCTTGGGGTGAAAATTTAAACGGGGTGATTTATCGTTTAGAAGATGATAAAGCATTAAAGCTTGATTTGCCTTCTATCAAAGGTCCTGCAGATATCTTTATAGAGGGTGATACTTTATGGATTCCTAAGATGGTAGAAGGTAAAATACTTAAAGTAGAACTTAAAAATTAAGGATTTAATGCTTTCTTTTAGAAAAATTTTTTGGTTAAATGTTGCTATTGTCATAATTGTAGCATTTAACCTTAGGGCTCCTATTACTGCGATAGGACCCATGATCGATATTATCCAAGATGAGTATAATCTTAATTCCACTCTTGCAGGTGTGCTTACTAGCCTTCCTTTGATAGCTTTTGGTAGCATTTCTTTTATAGTGGGTTATTTTTCTCCTATTCGTGCGATTATTGTTGGAATTTTTCTTATTTTTATCGCAGAACTTATTCGTTCTTATTTAGGTGTTTATGGTTTATTTTTAGGAATGCTTGGTATAGGTTGTGGTATAGCTATTGCCAATGTGTTATTGCCAAGTTTTATTAAGGAAAAATTTCCTAAAAAAATGGCAAGTATGATGGGAATTTATAGTCTTGTTTTAAGCATTTCTTCTATAGCAGGAATTGCTTTATCTATGCCTTTGTTAAATATATTTGATTTAGCGGGTGCTATGGTTTTTTGGTCGGTTTTTTCTTTTATTGCCTTAATGATTTATTATCCCCAAGCTAAAAATGGCCGCTTTTTTCGTACCAAGAAAAAAGAGAGTAAAAAAATCAATCTTTTAAAAAATCCAACCACTTGGAAAATCACTCTTTTTATGGGTTTTCAAAGTTTTTTGGCTTATTCTTTGTTTTTTTGGTATGTGCAAATAATCGTAGAAAAAGGCTATGATAAAGATTTTGCAACCAATATAGTACTTTTTTCTCAACTTGTAGCCGCTCCAATCTCTCTTTTTGGTCCCTTGCTTTTAGGAAAACTTAAAAAGAGTTTACATACGCCTTATATAGCTATATTGTGCGCGATGTATGCGGTATCTTTTGGAATTTTACTTGCATTTGATACTCGGTTTATGATTATGCTTGCTGCATTTATTGTGGGGTTTCCTTGGGGTGGTGTTTTTGGCATCGCTTTGCTTTTTATCGCTCAAAAAAGTTCTAATGCAAAAATAGCTGCAAGACTTTCGGCTTTTGCTCAAGGGTTTGGATATTTAATCGCAGCGCAAGGGCAATGGATCATAGGATTTTTCCATGATATGTTTGGAAATTTTACAAGCTCTATTTGTATACTTTTTATCGTGGGCATACTTGTTAATATTTTTGGATATTTAGCCTATAAAAGCAAAGTTATTTGATAAGCTTTAATGCCTTTTCAAGCAAAATATCTGCACCATTTTTTTGTGCCATATCTTTAAGCTTTGTAGAAATATCTTCTAAATTTAGCTTGAATATAGCTTTTAAAATTTCATCAGGATAGGTGTTATTTTGCATAAAAATTTGACATAAAGCTTTATCTTGTAAAAATTTAGCATTAAAATACTGATGATTTTTAGCAGCGTGAGGGTAGGGTATGAAAATACTTGGTAGAGTATTGGCACAAAGTTCAAAAAGTGTGCTTGCACCCGCTCGCGAAATAGCCAAATCTGCATTTTGCATTTTTTCTTCTAAATGAGGGCTAAAGTCAAATACATCAGCTTGTATATTTAAGTCTTTATAAGCTTGTTGATACTTTTCAAGCTCGTTTTTTCCGCATTGATGAATGATATTAATGCCTTTTTTTTGAAGTTCTGGAGCTAGGTTTAAGGCTAAGTCGTTTATAAATTTAGCTCCTTGGGATCCGCCTAGAAAAATGATATTTTTTAATTCTTTGCGAATTCTTGCTTTTTCAAAAAATTTATCTGCCACAGGGTAGGGTACGATTTCTTTTTCAAAAGCGCTATAAAATTGCTTAGCAAAAGGCTTTAAAAGTTTATTTAAAGAGCCGCTTTTTGAATTTTGCTCGTGAATAAATAAAGGCAAGTGTGAAAACAAAGCAGCAAAAGAAGCAGGAGCAGCACTGTATCCTCCTACGCTAAAAACCGCTTTGATATCATAATCTTTAAAGATTTGCTTACATTCTTTACTAAGCTTGAATGTGTGGAGTAAGGAATTGATTTTTCCAAGTTTGTTTTGATTGACAACCCCACGAGAACTTAAAAAGAATTTCGCTTTAAAACGAGTTTCGCTTTCAAACCAAGCTCTATCTTGACCATTTTGACTTCCTATATAAACACACTCTATGTTTTTTTTAATCGCACTTTCTAGTAAACATCGCACAATGGCTAGGTGTCCACCCGTTCCGCCACCTGTTAGAACTATTGTCATAATTTAACCTTTTTTGAAATCATTAAAACATATCCAATTCCTATACAAATTGCCCACATTGAACTTCCCCCATAGCTTAAAAGAGGTACTGCAACCCCTTTTAAAGGCGTAAGAGAAATGATACCAAAGGCATTCATAAAGAATGAAAAGAGTAAAAGCAAAGCAATGCCTGAACAAAATATAAAATCTTGTTTTTCTTCACATCTTCCTGCAATTCTAAAAATTCTTAAAATCATCCAAAGATAAATAAAACAAATAAGCCCCAAGCCAAAAAGTCCTATCTCTTCTGTGATGCCTGAAAGAACGAAGTCAGTATGCACCTCACTTAAAAAACCAAGTTTAAAAGTACCTAGCCCAAGTCCTTCACCAAATAACCCTCCATGAGCTATGGCATTTAAGGAGTGTGAAATTTGATAAGGCTCGCTATTGCCACTTACCCTTAAAGCATCTGCCATCCAATCAGGAAGCATAGGCAAGAAAGCATCTTGTATATTTCCCCACCAAGAAGCTATCCTTTGGATACGCCTTTGATTGCTAAAAATTACCATGATTCCTATCATCATAATGATTAAAATTCCAAAGGCAAAAAGTCTTTTGCTAGCACCTGCAAAAAAAGCTAGAGCTAAAATTAAAAAGAAAGAAATAACGCTTTGCCCTAAATCATTTTGTGTGATGTAAATATAGCCTATCACGATAGAAGCTAAAATACAATAAGGCAAGAGAATTAAAGCTTCATGCTTAATCGCTTTTTTGCTATCATCAATGCGTCTTGTATAACTCCAAGCTAAAAAATAAATCAGTCCTATTTTAAAAAATTCCACAGGTGAAATAGAAAGAGGTCCTAAGCGAATCCAACGCTTTGCGCCCCCACTAGCAGTCGCCAAAGCAGAGGGTAAAAAAGGCAGGATAATAATACATATAAAAGAGCCTATAAGTATGGCTAGGATAATTCTTTTAGCAAGTATTTTATCAGGATCAAGACGAGAAATAAAAAACATGATTAATATACCGCTAAGCCCAAAAAAGAGTTGGCGTATAAAAAAGTGAAATTCATTATAATCAAAAAAAAGCACAGTAAAAACAGTAAGAGAATATGAAAATACTATACCTATGCTTATTAAAATGCAACTTAAATAAAATAATTTTTTATCGGCAATCATGTAAAATTGTAATTTTTCTTTCGGAATAATTTAAAAGTTTATTATAACTAAAATAAATTAAATTTTTTGCTAAGTTTTTGTAAGGATATTTTGCTAGAATATGAGTATGTAAATAAAATTTATAAAGGCAAATTATGGTACAAATTCATAAGATTCTTATAGCAAATCGTGCTGAAATAGCTGTCCGTGTAATCCGTGCTTGTAGGGATTTACATATTAAAAGTGTTGCGGTTTTTACAGAACCTGATCGTGAGTGTTTGCATGTAAAAATTGCCGATGAAGCTTATCGCATAGGCACAGATGCTATAAGGGGTTATTTGGATGTAGGAAGAATTATAGAAATTGCTAAAGCTTGTGGGGCTGATGCTATACATCCTGGTTATGGATTTTTAAGTGAAAATTATGATTTTGCTAAAGCTTGTGAGGAAGCAGGAATTATTTTTATAGGTCCAAAATCTGAAGTTATCCACAAAATGGGAAATAAAAACATAGCTCGTAAATTAATGGCTCAAAATGGGATTCCTATCGTTCCAGGAACAGAAAAATTAAATGCTTATAGTATGGATGAAATCAAAGTATTTGCAGAAAAAATAGGCTATCCTGTGATTTTAAAGGCTTCAGGAGGTGGTGGCGGACGAGGAATTCGCGTCGTTCATAAAGAAGAAGAATTAGAAAATGCTTTTGATTCGTGTAAAAGAGAAGCATTGACTTATTTTAACAATGATGAAGTATTTATGGAAAAATATGTAGTCAATCCTCGCCATATAGAATTTCAAATTTTAGGGGATAATTATGGAAATATTATCCATCTTTGCGAAAGGGATTGTTCTATCCAAAGAAGACATCAAAAAGTGATCGAAATCGCACCTTGTCCTGGAATTTCAGACAATCTAAGAAAAACTATGGGTGTTACTGCTGTGGCTGCTGCTAAGGCTGTTGGCTATACAAATGCGGGGACTATAGAATTTTTACTTGATGATTATAACCGCTTTTATTTTATGGAAATGAATACAAGAATTCAAGTAGAACATCCTGTAACTGAAGAAATTACGGGTGTGGATTTGATCGTGCGTCAAATTCGTATCGCAGGCGGGGAAATTTTAGATCTAGAACAAAGTGATATCAAGCCAAGAGGTTTTGCTATAGAAGCAAGGATTACGGCTGAAAATGTATGGAAAAATTTCATTCCAAGTCCAGGTAAGATAGGGGAGTATTATCCAGCACTTGGACCATCTGTAAGGGTGGACAGTCATATTTATAAAGATTATACCGTGCCTCCTTATTATGATTCTATGCTTGCAAAATTAATCATAAAAGCTACAAGTTATGATTTAGCGGTTAATAAACTTGAAAGAGCTTTGAAAGAATTTACCATAGATATTAGAACAACTATACCATTTTTGATCGCGATTACTAAAACAAGAGAATTTAGAAGAGGGTATTTTGACACTTCTTTCATAGAAACTCATATGCAAGAATTATTAGAAAATACCGAAGATCGCCATCAAGATAATAAAGAAGAAGTTATCGCTGCAATCGCAGCTACTTTAAAGAAAATACGCGAAAGTAGAGAATAATGGATTTTTTTGATAGTCTTAAGAGCATAAAAAAAGAAATGCAAACTCATTCTAAGGAGCAAAAAAGCCCTAAAAATTCAAATAAAAAGGATATGAAGCATTTTAATGAAGAGATAAAAACACAGCTACCAGAAATGAACTTAGATAAAGAAATGCAAGAAGTTTTTTTAAAACAAGAGAAATTACAGGATGAGTTTTTGGAATTTATTAAAAATGCAGATATTAAGAAAATTTAATGCTAGAAATTGGTTTTTGTACTCTTGAAGACGAATGTCCTTATCTAAAAGATAGGCGTTCTAGGATAGAGTACAAATATATAGAAAATTGCTCTAAGGAAATTAATAGCGAGCTTATCAGGCGTGGCTGGCGTCGTTTTGGTAGGTATTTTTCTCGTCCTATTTGCAAGGATTGCAAAGAATGTTTAAGCCTTAGAATTTTAGTAGATGAATATCAATTTTCGCGCAGCGAAAGAAGAGTGATCAATAAAAACACAAATACCAAAATCATATTAAGAAAACCTTTACTAAGTAATGAGCATTTGTTTTTGTATGATAAATATCACCGCTTTATGGAAGAGAAAAAAACTTGGAAAAGATATGATTTAAATTTCAGACAATATTACAATCTTTATGTTGATGGATTTATGAATTTTGGCTATGAGCTTGCTTTTTATGTGGAGGATAAGCTTGTTTGTGTGGATTTAATCGATTGGCTTGAAGATGGAATTTCTAGTATTTATTGCTTTTATGATCCAGATTTTTCTCATCTTTCTTTGGGTAAATTTTCTTTACTTAGCGAAATAAAGATAGCCAAAAAAGAAAAATTAAAATATATTTATTTGGGATATTTTGTAAAAAAGTGTCAATCTTTATCGTATAAAGCCGATTATACACCCAATGAAATTTTAAAAGGCACAAAAGAGCTTTTTGAGAATGAGATTTTATGGGAGAGATGAGATGCAGATCGTGCAAACTTTAGAAACTATCAATGTTAATACCGATGATATTAATGTTTTTCAGTATTTTAAAGACTTAATTACCAAAAATTTCACAAAGGTAGTAGGGCGTAAAAATAAAATTTTTTCTTTTTTTGAAGAAAATGAAATTCCACAGCGCCGTTATTTCTTAAAAGTTTTAGATCAAAAATATCGTAAAAGCACAAATGAAGGTATAGAGAATTTACAAGATGCTCATTTTAAAACTTTTAGATTAATTTTTGAGCAAAATAATATGCTTAAGCCTATGTTGTTTATCAAGATTGATTTTGTTGCGGGTAGAATTTTGATGAAGTTAAGCTCTAATGAAAAATTATTTATTACTTATATAAGAAATTATTTTCAAGATCATAATATAGAATATAATGAAATGACAAATATTCTAATTTTAGAATATAAAAACGAGAATACCCTTGAACTTTTTGAAGCTTTTGCAAATGAGAGCGAGCATTTAAAATATTGCGTGAATTTTGAAGTTGACCGCGAAGAGTATAAAAAATTTCGCCAAAATATTCACAATAAAGAAAATATGAAATGGAAATTTAATGCTTTAGCTAAGCTTTTTAGTAATTATTTTAATACTTTAGAATGCACTCCGCAAAATGATCTTAGTGAAATCAGACAAAAATATTTGATTTTGGTAAAACTTTATCATCCTGATTTTCATCAAGGAAAAAGTGCAATAGAAAAAGCTTACGCAAGAGAACAGTTTGAAAAAATACAAATCGCCTATGATAACTTAAAAGCACTTTATAAGAATAATACTTAAAAAAATTAAATTAATCATTTTGGTTAATTTAATTTTTCTCTCTCATAAATTTTTCTTAATTTGCTATCTAGTTTAAAACAAAATTTAAAAAGTGCAGGTACTACGAGTAAGGTAAGCAAAGTCGAACTTATAAGTCCAAAGATAATGGCTATTGCCATAGGAGAATTAGCTTCATAGCCCGCACCCCTTGAAAGAGCAAGTGGGAGCATAGCAAAAATCATAGCAAAAGTTGTCATCAATATAGCCCTTAAGCGCGATTTTCCAGCGATTAAAAGAGCTTTATCGGGATCTAAACCTTCATGGCATTTTTTATTAGCTACATCTACGAGTAAAATAGCATTTTTCCCTACCATACCAAAAAGTAAGATGATGGCAATAAGTACAAAAAGTGAAAAATTATGCCCTGTGATAAAAAGCCCTATAGAAGCTCCGCCAAAGGCTAAAGGCATGGTTATCATGATGATTAAAGGCAGAATAAAACTTTCATAAAGTGCGGCTAAAACAAGATAAATTAAAACAAAAGCAAGTGCTACTGCCATAGCAAAACCTTGCACGGTTTCACCTAAAAGATTGATAAAGCCTGAAAAAGCATAGCTAAGACTTGGATTGTTATTTAAAATTTTATCCATATTATCTAGTAAAAGTTTTTGCACCGCTCCTAAGGAAAGATCATTCACTCCAGCTGTGATTTTCACAGAGCGGTTTTTATTGTAACGATTGATAGTTTTTAAATCTTTACTGTATATAAAATCCACCACGCTTGAAAGTTCTAAATTTATACCTTGGTTGTTTTTAATGCTAATGCGCTTTAAAGCTTCTATGTCTTTTTTAAATTCTGGAGCAAAACTTAGGATAATATCATCTTTTGAATTGCCTCTATCCATGCTTCCTACGCTAAGTTGCGAGAAAGAATACCCTAAAACCCCAGCGATATATTGAGGATTGACATCTAAAAGTTTGGCTTTTTCTTTGTTGATGTGTAAGGCTACTTCATCTTTTGTAGCATTAGCATTATCACTTATATCTACAATGCGTGCATTAGTGCCTAAAATTTCTTTTGCCTGAGAAGCAGCTTCTTTTAGAGTGTTTAAATCATCTCCTAAGATTAAAAATTGCACGGGATCATCAATGCCTGCACCCTCTATCTTTGGAAGTTCTAAAATTTTGATTTTTAAACTTTCATCTTGAAATTTTTGACGATATAAACTTACTATGGCACTTTGTCTTAAATTTCTTTCGTCTAAATTTTTAAGTTTAACATAAATTTTAGCCTTTGTAGCATCTTTGGCATCATCATAGCCTACAAGTAAAAAAGCGTATTTGACATTGCTATCATTTTTGATTTTTTCAAGCAAATTTAAACTTTTTTCTTTCATGGCTTCTAAACTTAAATCCTTTTTGCTTTCAAGCAAAACTTGAATTTCACTATCATCTTCCATAGGTAAAAAATCAAGCCCTATGCGAGTGGCTAAAGCAAAAGAAAACCCTATAAAAACAAGAGTGGCTAGGATAAATTTTACTTTATTTTGTAAAATTTTATAGAGTAAATTTTCATACTTTTGCTCTATTTTTTCAAAAAAAGCTTCTGTTTTTTCATAAAACTTGCTTTCTTTTGGATTTAAAAATCTTGCCCCAATACTAGGTATTAAAAATACAGAAACCAAAAAGCTTATAACTATCCCACTTGCAACGCTTATGCCTAAGGCATTGAAAAAAAGCCCTGATATAGAGTTCATATAAGAAATAGGGATAAAAACACAAAGTAAAACTATACTTATGCTTAAAACGCTAAAACCTATTTCATTGATACCTAAAAAAGCAGCTTGTAAAGGCGGATAAGTTTTTAGTTTTTTAGCAATATTTTCAATCACTACTATAGCATCATCGATAAAAATTCCTATGCTTAAGGTTAAAGCTATAAAAGTTAAGCGGTTTAAATCATAGCCTAAAAGATCGATAATAAAAAAAGTTGAAATGATAGAAGTAGGTATAGCTATGCAAGCAATGAGAGTTGCACTTAAATTTCTTAAAAATAAAAACACGATAACAAGGGTTAGAAAAATCCCCAAAACCATATCAAAAATCACTTGAGAAAGGTGCTTGTGGATATTTAAGCTTTTATCATAAAGCATATTAATGCTTATATCTTTTGGAATTTGTTTTTCTAAAATAGGCAAGGCATTTTTGACATTTTTAATCATTTCAAGGGTGTTATAATTTGTGATTTTTCCGAGTTCTAAAAGCACCCCTTCTTTACCTTCGTATAAAGCACTTTGTTTTTCATCTTCATAAAGGCTTGAAATATTAGCAATATCACTTAAAAATACTCCTGTTTTTATGCGAAGATTGCTAAGTTCTTCTAAATTTGTGGCTTCAAAATAGCCTTTGATGATATAGTTATCTTGATTGTTGTTAAGTTCACCTAGGGCTTGTTTAAAATTTTGACTTTTGATGATATTTGCTACATCAAGGGCGTTAAGATTGTATTTTCTAAGTTCGTTTGGTTTTAATTCTATGCGAATTTGGGGTTCTAAAAACCCCTTAGCTTCGATTTTTCCTACCCCATCAATCCTTTGCAAAAAAGGCTTGATTTTATCATTAATTTCACGCATGAGTTGTAATTTATCTTTAGAATATAGAAAAAGTGAAATAGCAGAACCAGAATCTGAACTGATTTTTTCAATTTCAGGCTTAGAAGGTAGGCTTAAAGTTCCTATTTTATCACGCACATCATTGGCAGCTACTTCAAGATTTTTACCCAGTTTAAACTCAACTACACTTACACTAAAATTATCATATGCAGTTGAGGTTATGGTCTTTACTCCATCGATTTCACTTAAAGCATTTTCTATTTCTTTAGTGACTTTTGATTCTACGAAATTTAAATCCCCATTTATCTTGCTTGTGATTTTTATAAGAGGTATGGAAACATTAGGAAATAAATTTACACTCATGCTAAAAGCAGAGATTAGCCCAAAAATCATAAGAGCTAAGAAAAACATTAGCACGGTAATAGGTCGGTTTATAGCTAGTTTAAACATTTTTAATCTTTAGTGATGATTCTACCTTCACCAAAAAGCCCTGGTGTTAGATTTGTGGTTTGCACTTCAGCATAAATTTTTCTTGTTTTTACTTCTATACTTGGATAAATAAGGCTGATTTTTCCTTTCAATTCTGTACCATTTTGATCGATTTTATAAAAGAAATCATCGCCTAATCTAACTTTATCTTTATATTTTTCATCAAAACTTAAAATCAGTTTGCTTTGTGGATAGGAAAAAATTTCTATCAAAGGTTGAGCTACTCCTCCTACTCCTTCGCCCACTTGTATAAATTTGTTTGCGATAATAGCATCATAAGGTGCACGCAATTCTTTTTTTGCCATGATATTTTTATAATAAGCTATATTGATTTTTGCTTTGATTAAATTTAAATTAGCTGCATCAAATTTAGCTTTCATATCTTCATAGCTTTGTTTGTCTATAACATTTTCTACAGCTTTGATTTTTTGCATTCTACTTTTAGTATTTTCGTATTCTACAAGGGCAAGTTGATAAGAATTTTGAGCATTTTGAAGAGCTATTTTTTCACTTTCTTGATCAAGAGCAAGTAAAAGTTCTCCTTTGCTGACTTTTTGTCCAATTTCTACAGGAATTTTTTGAACTAAACCTATGCTTTCAAGGGTAAGCTTGCTTTGTTTTGATGCTTCTACATTGAAACTCGCGTAAATTTCTTCGCCAAAGGCGTAATTAAAAGCAAGAAGTAAAAATAGAATTTTTTTCATTCTTTAACCTTTGAATTAAGATCTATACCCGCATTAAAATAATAATTTGCTTTAGTAATTTCAAATTCATTTTTAGCAAGCTCTAAATCGCTTTGTGCTTTAAATTTAGCCTCTAAAGCTTGAAGATATTCCACATAAGAAACAAGTCCTGCTTGGTATTTTTTATCTACACTTTCAAAAGCCAAATTTGCAGCATTTAAGCTAAGATTAAGAGCTAAAATTTGTTCTTGTAAAACTTTTAAACTTTTGTCTAAATAATTTAATTCTTCTTTATTTTTTCTCTCACTAAATCTTGCGTTTGCATTGGCTATTTGAACGTTTAAACGCTCTTTTTCAACTTCTTTAGCCCTTGCATTGAAATCAAAAATTTTCCATTCCATACCTAAAATAAACTGATTACCTTGAGAATATTTTTCTAAGAATTGATCTGCTAAGTTTACAAAAGGAGCTGGAACTTTTGGATTATAATTGTTTTTATAAAAGTTAAAATTATCTTGAATATAAAATTTTGGAAAATATTCAGCTTTTGCTAAATTTACACTTTCTTTAGCAAGATTGATTTGTTCTTTAGCTATCATTACTTCATAGTTTTGACTTTTTTCTTGTTGCGGATTTTCTAAAAAAGCATTCCCTTGCACTTTAAAATCTGTATCACTTAAAATTTTAATCTCTTTTTGTATATTGGCAAGTTTTAATTCATTTTGACTGAGCTCTAATAAGCTTAAATGGTATTTAGCTTTAATGCTTTCAAGTTCATCTTTAGGGCTAAGTCCTGCGTCGTAAAATTTTTGCAATCTTTCAAAAGTTGATTTTAAAAAAGCTACTTTTTGTTGATTTGCTAGTAAAATTTTTTTAAGACTTAGGGTGTTAAAATAAAGTGTGATTGCATTTAGGGCAAGGTAATTTTTGCTTTGTTCTTTGTCTAAAAGGCTTAATTTTTCTTTGCTTTCTAAAGCTCTTAAATTAGCCTCTCTAGCACCCCCATCAAAAAGTAAAAAATTAAGAGAAACTTTAGCAAATAAACTTTCTTGTGGATCGATAATGAAGCGATCTTTATTGTTGGCTACATAAGCTGAGTTTAGACTAAGAGAGGGTAGGTAATTTCTAAAAGCTTGTTCTTTGTCTAAATTTGCTTGTTCGCTTTGCATTTGCTTAATGAGATAGGATTCATTATTTTGACTTAGTGCTATAAATTCGTGCAAATTAGAAGCTAACATTGCTAAGGGATAAAGAGCTAAAAATATAGCTGATTTTAAATATTTTTCAAGCATTTGATATTTTAATATGCTTTATATAAATTTCAATTGAAGTTTTTTATATAAAATAAAATTTATTTGTTTTAAACATAAATTTTGTTAAAATCCTAGCTTTAAAATTTTATATTTAGGATGAAATTTTGTCGGTAAAAAATATTAGAAATTTTTCTATTATAGCTCATATAGATCATGGAAAATCTACTCTTGCAGATAGGATTATTAGTGAGTGTGGTGCTATTAGCGATAGGCAGATGAGTTCACAAGTTATGGATACTATGGATATAGAAAAAGAGCGTGGTATCACCATAAAAGCACAATCAGTGCGTTTAAATTATAAATTTAATAATGAAAATTTTGTTTTAAATCTTATTGATACTCCTGGCCATGTGGATTTTTCTTATGAAGTGAGTCGTTCTTTGGCAAGTTGTGAAGGAGCTTTGCTTGTAGTAGATGCTTCTCAAGGTGTTGAAGCACAGACTATAGCTAATGTTTATATAGCGCTTGAAAATAATCTTGAAATCATTCCTGTGATTAATAAAATCGATTTACCTAATGCTGATGTTGAGAAAGTAAAGCATGAAATCGAGCATATTATAGGTATAGATTGCAAAGATGCAATTTGTGTGAGTGCAAAAACAGGAGTGGGTATAAAAGAGCTTATAGAAACAATTATTACTAAAATCCCTGCACCAAAAACAGATGATGAAGCTCCTACTAAGGCTTTAATTTATGATTCTTGGTTTGATAATTATCTAGGGGCTTTGGCTTTGGTTAGGATTTATGAAGGAAGTATTGCTAAAAACGATGAAGTTTTAGTCATGAGTACGGATAAAAAACATATAGTTCAAGATCTTTTTTATCCCCACCCTTTAAGTCCAATTAAAACTCAATCTTTACAATCAGGCGAAGTAGGTGTGGTGGTTTTAGGGCTTAAAACCGTAGGTGATGTACAAGTAGGCGATACCATCACTTTGGTAAAAAACAAAGCTAAAGAAGCCATAGGTGGTTTTGAAAAGGCTAAAGCTTTTGTGTTTGCGGGACTTTATCCTATAGAAACGGATAAATTTGAAGATTTAAGAGATGCTTTGGATAAATTAAAGCTTAATGATAGTTCTATTACTTATGAGCCTGAAACTTCTTTGGCCTTAGGCTTTGGTTTTAGGGTAGGATTTTTAGGGCTTTTACATATGGAAGTTATCAAAGAAAGGCTTGAGAGAGAATTTAATCTTGATTTGATTGCTACAGCTCCAACTGTGACTTATGAAATTTATCAAACCGATGGAGAGCTTATTAAAATTCAAAATCCTAGCGAGCTTCCTCCTGTTAATAAAATCGATCATATAAAAGAGCCTTATGTTAAAGCTACTATCATTACTCCAAGTGAATTTTTAGGGAATTTAATCACTCTTTTAAATCGCAAAAGAGGAGTGCAGGTTAAAATGGACTATATCACACCTGAGCGTGTTTTGCTAGAATATGATGTGCCTTTAAATGAGATTGTGATGGATTTTTATGATAAATTAAAGTCCTTAACAAAAGGTTATGCGAGTTTTGATTATGAGCCTATAGAATTTAGAGTAGGGGATTTGGTAAAACTTGATATTAAGGTAGCGGGTGAAAATGTTGATGCGCTAAGCATTATCGTGCCTAATGAAAAAGCGCAAAGTAAAGGAAGAGAACTTGTTAGTGCTATGAAAGAAATAGTTCCTAGACAGCTTTTTGAAGTGGCCATTCAAGCAAGCATAGGCAATAAAATCATCGCAAGAGAAACTGTTAAATCCATGGGTAAAAATGTGACAGCAAAATGTTATGGTGGGGATATTACTAGAAAAAGAAAGCTTTTAGAAAAGCAAAAAGAAGGTAAAAAAAGAATGAAAGCTATAGGTAAGGTAAATTTACCTCAAGAGGCTTTTTTGAGTGTTTTAAAGATAGATTGATGATAAATTTAAAACTTGGCTTGAAATTTGCTTGTATTTTTAATACAATTTAGAAAAATATTTTTCAAAATATTTTTTAAGGAGAAAAAGATGAATAAGAAAATTTTATTTTTTATAGCATTGGCTTTATTTTTAAATGCTTGTGCGAGCAAACAAAATACTTTTACTCAAGTAAATCAGCTTTCTAAAGCTTCTCAGTGTGTTCCTTGCGAGAGTTCTAGTGGTTTTGAGGCAAAAATCAAAGGCCTTTTATATGTTAGCGATATTGGGATACAATGTTGTGCAAATAAAAGAACTTTAGATACGGGTGTGGCTCTCAAAAAAGTCTACTTGCATAGATTTTATGATTTAAAAGAAGAGCAAAAAGTGCTTAATGCCAATGGGCAAAAATTATTTGTAAATCTTGATTTTAATGCTATTTTTTATGTTTATTTAAAACAAGAGCTTGAAGCAAGAGGTATTATCGTCCTTGATGATAATAAAGCCAATTCACCTTATGTAACTAAAATTGATCTTGCTTTTACGGGTTATAGTGCAAAACAAGATAGTCTAGGACTTCATTCAAGACTTGTTGGAGTATTAAGCTTGAGTGATATTAATAAAAATAAAAAATTCACTTTACGCACCAAACAAGATGTTCAAGGTTTTGAAAATTTAAAAGATATCAGTTTTTACACACATTTACTGATTAAACAGATGGCAAATAAAGCAGCAAGCATAATCTCAGAGCTTTGAAATGTTTAAATTGCGGAGTTTTTACTCTGCTTTGTTTTTGTCATCATTGCGCTGAAGAATTATCGGAATTTTCTTTAGGCGTAAGAGAACTTGAAAAAGATTTTAAAGTTTATTCTTTTTATAAATATCATGAGATTAAACATCTTTTGCACGCTAAACATAAATTTTATGGTTATTTTGTATTTCATTTCTTGGCAAAATTAAGTTTTTTTAAATTTAAAAATTTTTTTTCTGTAAATGAGCAAATTAATGTTATTCCTTTAGATGATAGAGTTGAAAATTTACTTTATTCTCATTCAGCCATCTTAGCAAAATATTTAAAGACAGAATTTATTAAGCCTATATTTGGTGCCTTACATGCACAAAATCATCTAAAGTATTCTGGAAAAAGTTTAAAATTTAGACAAGACAATAAAAGAAAATTTAAACTTTTAAAAAAAATTAACAATCCTGTAATCTTGGTAGATGATATTGTATCTTCGGGTTCTAGTTTACTTGAAGCTAAGCAATTTTTAGAAAAAAATAAAATTTCTGTTCTTTTTGCGGTTGTTTTAGCTGATGCAAAAGTTTAATATGCTATAATAATAGTTTGAAATTGCGAAGGAAAATTGATGGAGAATATTTTTAATAAAGATTCTGATATTGAACTTATAGATATAGAAAATTCTATTAAAAGTAGTTATTTAGATTATTCTATGAGCGTTATTATCGGTCGTGCACTTCCTGACGCTAGAGATGGCTTAAAGCCTGTTCACAGAAGAATACTTTATGCTATGAATGATCTTGGCGTAGGAAGTAGAAGTGCATATAAAAAATCTGCTCGTATAGTAGGGGATGTTATCGGTAAGTATCATCCACATGGAGATATAGCAGTTTATGATGCTTTGGTTAGAATGGCTCAAGATTTCTCTATGCGTTATCCAAGTATCGATGGACAAGGAAACTTTGGTTCTATCGATGGTGATGGCGCTGCTGCAATGCGTTATACTGAAGCTAGAATGACAATTTTAGCAGAAGAGCTTTTACGCGATATAGATAAAGATACGGTAGATTTTGTTCCAAACTACGATGATTCTATGAGTGAGCCCGATGTTTTACCTGCTAGGGTGCCAAATTTATTATTAAATGGCTCTAGTGGTATTGCTGTAGGTATGGCGACAAATATTCCTCCGCATAGTCTTAACGAGCTTGTAGATGGACTTTTGTATTTGCTTGATCATAAGGATGCTAGTTTAGAAGATTTGATGCAATTTATCAAAGGTCCTGATTTCCCAACGGGTGGGATAATTTATGGCAAAAAAGGCATTATCGAAGCTTATCGCACAGGGCGTGGTAGAGTAAAAATAAGAGCTAAAACTCACATAGAAAAAAAATCCAATAAAGACATTATCGTTATAGATGAACTTCCATATCAGACTAATAAAGCAAGACTCATAGAACAAATTGCAGAGCTTGTAAAAGAAAAGCAAATCGAAGGAATTTCAGAAGTTAGAGATGAGAGTGATAGAGAAGGAATTCGTGTTGTAATCGAACTCAAGCGTGAGGCGATGAGTGAGATAGTGCTTAATAATCTTTTTAAATCTACTACAATGGAAAGTACTTTTGGTGTGATTATGCTTGCTATTCACAACAAAGAGCCAAAAATCTTTTCTTTAATTGAACTTTTAAATCTTTTCTTAAACCATAGAAAAACAGTGATTATCAGACGAACAATTTTTGAACTTCAAAAAGCAAGAGCAAGAGCTCACATTTTAGAAGGTTTAAAAATAGCTTTAGATAATATTGATGAAGTTATAGCTTTAATTAAAAATAGTCCTGATAATACTACAGCAAGAGATTCTTTGGTAGCTAAATTTGGACTTACCGAGCTTCAAGCTAATGCGATTTTAGATATGAAACTCGGCCGTTTAACAGGACTTGAAAGAGAAAAAATTGAAAATGAACTTGCAGAGCTTATGAAAGAAATCGCAAGACTTGATGAGATTTTAAAAAGCGAAACTTTGCTAGAAAATCTTATCCGCGATGAATTAAAAGAGATAAAAAGCAAATTTGATGTGCCGCGTATTACGCAAATAGAAGATGATTATGATGATATTGATATTGAAGATTTGATTCCTAATGAAAATATGGTTGTAACCATTACTCATCGTGGATACATTAAAAGAGTGCCAAGTAAACAATACGAAAAACAAAAACGCGGTGGAAAAGGTAAGCTTGCTGTAACGACTTATGATGATGATTTTATCGAAAGTTTCTTTACTGCTAATACTCATGATACATTAATGTTTGTTACTGATAGAGGACAGCTTTATTGGTTGAAAGTTTATAAGATACCTGAAGGCTCAAGAACAGCTAAAGGAAAAGCGGTTGTTAATTTGATTAATTTACAAGCTGATGAAAAAATCATGGCTATCATTCCGACTACTGATTTTGATGAAAACAAATCCTTATGTTTCTTTACTAAAAATGGTATAGTAAAACGCACCAATTTAAGTGAATATCAAAATATCAGAAGTGTGGGTGTAAAAGCGATTAACTTAGATGAAAATGATGAATTAGTTACTGCTATTATCGTTCAAAGAGATGAGAATGAAGAAACAGGACTTTTAGATGATGACAGTCTTAATGATGAAAATACAAACTCTGATGAAAATTTAATTGAATCCATTAAGGGTAAAATGCTCTTTGCAGTGACTAAAAAGGGTATGTGTATTAAATTTCCTCTTGCAAAAGTGCGTGAGATTGGTCGCGTAAGTCGTGGGGTAACAGCTATTAAGTTTAAAGAGAAAAATGACGAATTAGTAGGTGCTGTTGTTATAGAAAATGATGAGCAAGAGATTTTAAGTATCAGCGCTAAGGGTATAGGAAAGCGAACAAATGCGGGAGAATATAGACTTCAAAGCAGAGGCGGAAAAGGTGTCATTTGTATGAAGTTAACCGATAAAACCAAAGAGCTTATTAGCGTTGTAATTGTAGATGAAAGTATGGATTTAATGGCACTAACAAGCAGTGGTAAAATGATACGCGTTGATATGCAAAGCATTAGAAAAGCGGGGCGTAATACCAGTGGTGTTATTGTGGTTAATGTTGAAAATGACGAGGTGGTTAGCATCGCTAAATGTCCTAAAGAAGAGCTTGAGGATGAAATAAGCGATGAAAACTTAGATTTAAATTTATAATAGTTATTTGAGTTGGAACGCTTTTTGCTTTTTTATCAAATAATTACAATATTTTGAAGGTGTAAATATGAAAAAATTTTATTTTATGCTAATAATAGCAGGAATTTTTGCAGGGTGTACAGCGAGTACAAACAGTACTACAGCTAAAAATCCAAATAGTCCAAGTACTTCAGCTCAAGCATCGGATATTGTTGTTCAAAAAGTGGATAAAGACGATGTTCGTGATATTATTAGAGAAGAAAAAATGCTAGCTCCTGATGTAAGCGAAAGTGAGCTTAGTTTTAGTGCTGTAGGAGAAGGAATTGCTCCTCTTAATACTGTTTCAAGTGCTCAAGCTTTAGCATTAGCAAAAAGAGCCGCAATTACAGATGCTTATAGACAGCTTGCAAGTAAGCTTTATGGCGTTAAAGTTAATGGTAAAGATACTGTAAAAGATGCAATGCTTAGAAGCTCAACCATCACTGCACAAGTAAATGGTTTAATTAAAAATGCTAGCATAATTGATGAGAATTTTAATCAAGGCCTTTACAGAGTTAATGTAGAACTTAAGATTGATGCGGACAAGTGGAAAGAATTGTTTGCTTATTAATATTTTTTAGTTTTAAACTAATTGCCCAAGATGAATTTATATTTTGGGCAGAACTTTCTAACAAAAATTTAATCCTTTTTCATCAAAGTCAAAATTTATCCCCTGCAATGACGCGTAGTGAAAATACTATAAGTGAATTTGCTTGCGAAATTTCTTATACTGATGATGATTTAAAAAAACTTCCAAGAACAGAATTGGGTATGATAGATGATGATATGTCTAAGGCTATTAAATTTGATTTTTTAAATGCCCATAAAGATGAATTAAGTGATTGTTTTATGGGTGCTAGAATTTCTGTAAAAGATATAGTCAAAACAGACTTGTTAAAAGCACAAAATGAAACCTATGTTAAAATTTTACCTTTGCGTTTTAGTGTAGAATTTGGAGAAAGAAATGCTTTGATTTACTATCTTAAAAAAAAGTAAATTTAAGCCGTATTTTGCTATTATTTGCTAAAAAATCAAAGGCTAGTTATGAATTTGGTGATTGTTGAAGATGATATCAATATGCGAAAATCCCTTGAAATAGCTCTTGGGGAATATGAAGAATTTCAAATAAAATCTTACAAATCAGCCACAGAAGCTTTAAAAAAAATTGATTCAGATACAGATTTGATTATTACAGATATTAATATGCCTGGAATTGATGGACTAGAATTTATTAAGGCTTGTGAAAATAAATATGATTTTATCATTATGACAGGAAATGCAACTTTAAATCGCGCCATAGAAGCGGTACGCTTAGGTGTGAAGGATTTTTTAACTAAACCTTTTGATATAGAAACTTTGGTTGAGGCTATCAAGCGTGCAAAAGTTATTCGAGAAAAAACTGCGGATAAAAAAATAAAAAAGCAAGAAGAAAAACAAGAAAATGGTTTTTTCTCGAGTTCTGATAAATTAGAACAAGTTTTAAGCTTGAGTCAAAAGGCTGCTAAAACAGATGCATCAGTTATGCTTTTTGGTGAGAGTGGCGTGGGTAAAGAAGTTTTTTCACGTTTTATTCATCAAAATTCTAAACGCTCCCAAAAGCCTTTTGTAGCTATCAATATGGCTGCCATCCCTTCAAATTTGATAGAAAGTGAGCTTTTTGGATTTGAAAAAGGGGCATTTACTGATGCTAATGCCACCAAAATAGGACTTTTTGAAATGGCAAATAATGGAACTTTATTTTTAGATGAAATAGGTGAAATGCCTTATGAAATTCAAGCCAAACTCTTAAGGGCCTTGCAAGAAAAAGAAATCACAAGACTTGGAAGTACTAAAAGTATCAAAATAGATGTAAGGATTATTAGTGCGACCAATGCAAATTTGCAAGATAAGATCGATAATGGAGAATTTAGATCGGATTTGTATTATCGTTTAAATACAGTTCCTATTAATATACCCCCTTTAAGAGAAAGAAAAGAAGAAATTTTGGGCATAGCGCAAAAAGTTTTAGAAAATACTTGTAAAGAGTATGAGCTCGAAATGAAAAAAATAAGTCAAGAAGCTCAAAAAGCTTTGCTTGAATATAATTTTCCAGGCAATATAAGAGAGCTTATTTCTATAGTTCAGCGTGCTTGTATTTTAAGCGAGGGATTAGAAATTTCAGAACAAGATTTATTTTTAGAAGCAAGAAGTGTAAAAAAAGATGTAAAAAATTTAGAAAAAGAATTGCTAGAGCAAATTTTAGAGCAATGTGAATTTGATAAAGAAAAAGTAAGCAACGAACTTGGAATGAGTATAGAAAATTTAAACAATAAAATCAAACAATACAAAATAAAGGAAAAATAATGTCAAAAAAACAAAAAATAGCTATAGTTGGAGCAACAGGTGCGGTTGGAGAAGAGCTTTTAAATGTATTAGATGAGCTTGATTTTCCAGTTGAGAGTATTTTGCCTTTGGCTAGTGCAAAAAGCGCAGGTAATCAAATAGAATTTAGAGGCAAATCTTATACAATAAAAGAGCTTACCGAGGATGTTTTTAGAGAAAATCCTGTAGATATAGCTTTTTTTAGTGCAGGCGGAAGTGTAAGTGAAAAATATGCTAAATTTGCTGTAGAAGCAGGTGCTGTGGTAATTGATAACACAAGTCATTTTAGAATGGAAGAAGATGTGCCTTTAGTCGTTCCAGAATGCAATCCTGAAGATATTAAAGAATGGAAAAAAACAGGTATCATTGCAAATCCAAATTGTTCAACTATACAAATGGTGCATATTTTAAAACCTTTAAATGATGCTTTTGATTTAAAGCGTGTGGATGTAAGTACCTATCAAGCAGCAAGTGGAGCAGGTAAGGAAGGTATGGAAGAATTGGTTCGCGCAATGCAAAGCTTTTTTGCTTTCAAGCTTGATGAATTTGAAGCTCAAACATTTCCTCATACTTTAGCACTTAATTTGATTCCTCAAATTGATGTATTTATGGATAATGGCTATACAAAAGAAGAGCTTAAAATGATCAATGAAACACAAAAAATTCTTCATAAAAATTTAGAAATTTCAGCTACTTGTGTAAGAGTTCCAGTTTTAAGAAGTCATAGTGAAGCAATTACTATGCATTTTGCAAAAGAAGTAGATGTAAATAAAGCAAGAGATATACTCCAAAATGCACCAAGTGTTGTTGTTATAGATGAACCAAAAGATAAAAAATATCCTATGCCTTTAATGACTAGCGATACAAATGAAACCTATGTGGGTAGAATTCGCTTAGATGTTGCACATAAAAATATACTTCATCTTTGGTGCGTAGCAGATCAAATTCGCGTAGGTGCTGCTACAAATGCAGTGCGCATTGCTCAAAAATGGTTAGAATTAGAAAATAAATAAAAGGAGTAAAAGAGTGTTAGAGAAAATTTTTGAATCCTTGCTTGTTAAAAGTCGTATTGTTACAATTTTACCCGTAATATTCGGTCTTGTGGGCGCTTTTGTTTTATTTTTTATTGCAAGCTATGATGTTTTAAAAGTAATTCTTTATACTTATCAATATTTCTTTAGCGCTGGAATCAAGATTGATTTACATGAAGATGTGGTAGCTTTGATTATAGGAGCTGTAGATCTTTATCTTATGGCTTTGGTTTTATTTATTTTTTCTTTTGGAGTGTATGAACTTTTTATTAGCGAGATAGAAGAATTTAAACAAACCAAGCAAAGTAAAGTCTTGGAGGTGCATAGTTTAGATCAGCTTAAAGATAAGCTTGCAAAAGTGATTATCATGGTTTTGGTAGTAAATTTCTTTCAAAGGGTATTACAAATGAAATTTGCTACTCCTACAGATATGGCTTTTCTTGCCGGATCTATTTTAGCTCTTTGTGTGGGGCTTTATTTTTTACACAAGGGCGGACATTGAGGCTTGATTATCTTTTTTTGATATAATTAAAATTTTGGTTTGTAAGGGTGATTATGAAAAAGCTATTTTTGATTTTATTGGCGGTAATTAATGTTTTAACTTTTTCTTATGCGGCTCCCTTAGATGAAGTTTTTAAAGATGTTGAAGTTTCGGGCGTTGTGCGCTATAGATACGAGACGCAAAGGGTTAAAAAAACAGATAATAAAAACAAAAAACACAATGTTACAAACCGCACCGAAATCACTATAAAATAGAGGTAGGATATGTTTCGTTACTTGACAATTTTTTCGATTTTTGTTGTAGCGCTTTTTGGTATAAATTTGAAGTCTTTTTTTACTTATACTTTTGATGCAAATAAACAATACGATATGGTTCAAGCCAAGGATTTATATTTTAAAAATAAATGCAATACTTGCCATGGAGATAATGCTGAAAAAAGTGTCGCAGGTTCTAGAGTATTAAAAGATATGTCTCCTGAGGATATTAAAGCGGCCTTGGTGGGTTATACTCTTGATGGTAGTACTTCTGCTAATGCTTCACAAATGGCTTTTTATGCTAGAAATTTAAGCCACGATGATATGGATAATATCATTGCGTATATCAAGGGTGGAAATTTTGCTGTTGATTTGCAAGTGAAAGATTTATTAGAAGAAGAACCACCGCAAAAAACGAAACATAATACTTTTTTAAAATAAAATATTGAGTTTAATTTAATGAAAGGATGGATAAGATGAAAAAAGTTACTTTAGTTTTTAGTGCCTTAGCTTTGGCAAATTGTTTATATGCAAAAACAATTAATTTAGGAGTAGTGTTGCCATTAACAGGACCAGTGGCTGCTTATGGGCAAGATGTTTTTAATGGTATAGAACTTGCTAATAAATTAAATGCTAAGTTAGATAATGGTGATGAAGTAAAGTTAATCGTTATTGATACTAAAGGCGATAAACTTGAAACTACAAGTGCAGTAAATCGTCTTATAGCGCAAGATAAGGTTATAGGGATTATAGGAGAGGCTACCACGCCAAATACTATACAAGCTATATCAATTGTAGAAGATAAAAAAATTCCACTCATTGCTCCAGTAGCTTCAGGAGATAAACTTCTAGAGGGCAAAAAATACGCTTCTCGTGTGTGCTTTAGCGATAGTTTTCAAGGGGATAAATTTGCGAGTTATGTTACAAAAGAATTAAACCTTAAAAATGCTGTTGTTATTATAGATCAAAGTAATGTTTATTCTTTAGGACTTGCAAAAGCTTTTGAAAAATCTTTAAAAGAGAATGGCGGTAAGGTGATCAAAAAACTTGCAATCAGTTCAGGCGATAAAGATTTTAGAGCTGTAGTTTCACAGCTTAAAAGTTTAAATCCTGATTTTGTTTATATGCCAATTTATCATCCTGAAGCTGCTCTTATTGCTAGACAAGCTAAACAAATTGGTTTTGATAAATTATTAGCTGCCGGAGATGGGGTTAATAATCAAACTTTTATAGATTTGGGCTCAACTGCTGTAAATGGAGTGGTTTTTACAGATAGTTTTGACTCAAGTAACCCTTCTACTGCTCGTGGTAAAACTTTTATCAATGAATATGAAAAAATAAAAGGCAATGCAAATCTTCCAGCTTTTTCAGCTATGGGTGCGGATGCTTATTATGTAATGCTAAATGCTATGAATGCTTGCCAAAATACACTTACTAGCGAGTGTATCAATGAAAAAATCCATCAAACAAGCAATTATGAAGGTGTGGGTGGAATTATTAGCATTGATGCAAGCGGTAATGCAATTCGTCCTGTTGTTATAAAAGAAATACAAGATGGCAAGCAAGTTTATAAAACTTTAATCAATCCATAAGGAAAAGTAATGAAAAAGAAAATAATTTTAGCAGCAGCTTTGGCTTTAAGTTTACAAGCAAAAGAAGTAAATTTAGGAGTTGTTTTACCTTTAAGCGGGGCAACGGCAGCTTATGGACAAAGTGCTTTAGAGGGTATAAAATTAGCTAATGAAATGCAAAGTACTTTAGCTAACGGAGATAAAATCAATCTTGTTGTTTTGGATACTAAGGGAGATAAGATCGAATCCGCAAGTGCTGCTACCCGCCTTGTAAATCAAGATAAGGTATTAGGACTTATCGGTGAAATGGTTACTGCAAATACTTTACAAGTAATGCGCATAGCTGAAGAAAATAAAGTTCCTCTTATCGCTCCTGCTGCAACAGGAGATAAGCTTTTAGAAAACAAATTATATTCAAGTAGAGTTTGCTTTATGGATAGTTTTCAAGGCTCATCTTTGGCAAAATACGCTTTTGAAAAATTAAACCACAAAAAAGCTGTAATTGTGGTTGATCAAAGTACGGATTATTCTTTAGGACTTGCTAAGGCTTTTGAAAAAGAATTTAAGGCTAAGGGTGGTGAAATTTTAAAAACTCTTAGAGTAAATTCAGGCGATAAAGATTTTAAAGCTATTGCAACTCAAATTAAAATTTTAAATCCTGATTTTATTTTCCTTCCGCTTTATTATAGTGAAGCTTCTTTGTTTGTTAGACAAGCAAAGCTCATAGGTTTAAATACCCCAATGGGTTCAGCTGATGGGGTTGCAGATGCTACTTTTATTAAATTAGCAGGCAATGCAAGCGAAGGATATATTTTTACAGATAGCTTTGATGCAAACAATCCTACAACCCAGCTAAGTAAAGATTTTATAGCTAAATACGCAAAGGAAAATCAAAGTAAAGAGGTTCCAAATTTTACAGCTATGGGAGCGGATGCTTATTTTGTAATGTTTAATGCTATGAATGCTTGCCAAAATACACTTACAAGTGAGTGTATTAATGAAAAAATTCACCAAACAAACAATTATGAAGGAGTTTCCGGGGTTATTAGTATCGATAAAAGCGGAAATGCAACTCGTTCTGTGGTAGTGAAAGAAATTAAAAATCAAAAACAAACTTATAAAGATACTATAAATCCTTAGGAAAAATATGGACTCTACTTTATTTTTACAACAACTTGTTAATGGTCTTAGTCTAGGCAGCATGTACGCACTTATTGCCGTGGGCTATACCATGGTATATGGTGTATTAAGGCTGATCAATTTTGCACACGGTGATATTATGATGGTGGGTGCTTATATAGCCCTTTTGTTGATAAATTTTTTTTCTCCAATTATCAATCATTTAAATCAAACTTTTTTTGGTAGCGATGAGCTTGGAAAATATCTTGTTGTTATTTTTGCAGCTGCACTTGTGGCTTCTATGATCTTTTCTTCTATTGTGGGAATATTGATAGATAAAATTGCCTATAAGCCTTTAAGAAAAGCTCCTAGAATTTCATTATTGATAACTGCAATCGGTATTAGCTTTTTTTTACAAAATCTTTTTAATGTGATTTTTACTTCAACCGAACAGCAATTTCCAGCACCACCAATATTTGAAACTTTGGTTAGCATAGGCGGTGTTAGTACAACTTTAGGTTCGTTGCTTGTACCTTTAGTAACTCTAGTAGTAATGCTTGGAGTCCTTTTTATCCTTTATAAAAGTAAATACGGCATAGCCATTCGTGCTTTGGCTTTTGATATACAAACTGTAAATTTAATGGGAATTAATGCAAATAGAATTATTGCCATTGTTTTTGCTTTAGGATCTGCTTTAGCTGCTCTAGCAGGGATTTTTTGGTCGAGTAATTACTATTCTGCTTATCCTACTATGGGGACTTTAGTTGGACTTAAGGCCTTTGCAGCAGCAGTTTTAGGAGGGATTGGCTCTGTAGTAGGAGCGGTTCTAGGAGGACTCATCATAGGATTGACTGAAGTTATGGCCGTGGCTTTCTTTCCAGAGCTTTCGGGTTTTAAGGATGCTTTTGCTTTTATTTTTCTTGTGTTTATCTTACTTTTTAGACCAACGGGAATTTTGGGCATAAATTTTGAAAAGAGTAGGTTTTAAAAATGGTAAAAATTAAAATTTCAGCTTTAGTTTATATTGTTTTAGCTATTGCTTTTATTATGCTTGCTCCACAATTTTTTGATGGCTATGGTATTGGTATATTAAATCAAATTGCTATTTATATTACTTTAGCAGTAAGTTATAATTTAATCAATGGTGTCACAGGTCAGTTTTCTTTAGAGCCAAATGGTTTTATAGCAGTAGGTGCTTATGCTGCGGCTCTAGTGCTTTTAAGCTCGGAACAAAAATTAGATTTATTCAGTTTAGAAGACCCAAATCCTATCATTTTAGCTTTGCATACAAATTCTTTCATCTTAGCACTTTTAGTCGCTGGCTTTAGCGCTTGTGTTTTATCTTTAATCCTTGCTTTTGCTGTTTTTCGTGTAAGAGGGGATTATCTAGCTATTGTAACTTTAGGTTTTGGTATTATTATCCAAAAATTAGCGATTAATTTTCCAAGTTGGACAAATGGATCTATGGGCTTAAATGGTATTCCTTTGCTTTCAAATCTTTATTGGACAGGTGGAGTGGCGATTATATCTGTTATTTTGATTTTAAATTTGGTTTATTCTAAATTTGGCAGGGCAATGCAAGCAATTAGGGATGATGAAGACGCTGCAAGCGCTATGGGAGTAAATACTTTTTGGACTAAAACTCTTGCTTTTGGAACTTCTGCTTTTTTAGAGGGTGTAGGTGGAGGACTTTTGGTTTGTCTTCTTGCCTCTGTTTCTCCAGAGCAATTTGGTTTTGAATTTACTTTTATGTTGCTTATAATTATAGTTTTAGGCGGCTTAGGTTCTACTACGGGAGCTATTTTGGGAGCTATTTTGATCATAGGTGGAAGAGAGTGGTTAAGATTTTTAGATGAAATGCAGATTAAAATCGATTTTCTAGGTATCGATATGGGTTCTATGCCAGGACTTAGAATGGTGGTTTTTTCTTTAATTCTTATTTTAGTTATGCTTTTTGCACGACGCGGAATTTTTGGCGATAGAGAGCTTAATTCCTTCTTTAAAAGACCTTCTAAAAAAGGACTTAAATAATGATTTTGGAGCTTAAGAATATTACTAAAAAATTTGGGGAAGTGAGAGCTATTAATGAAACTTCTTTTCATATTAAAGAGGGTGAAATTTTTGCTCTAATTGGTCCTAATGGTGCGGGCAAAACAACACTTTTTAATATTATTACAGGCAATTATAAACCAACAAGCGGAGAAGTATTTTTTCAAAATAAGAAAATTAATGATTTAAAGCCTCATAAAATTGTGCATTTAGGCATAGCAAGAACCTTTCAAAACATTAGATTATTTTCAAGTATGAGTGTGCTTGAAAATGTTATGATAGGTTTTGATAAACAAATGAAATATAGCGTTTTGGAAGCTTTTTTGCATTTAGGTCGTTTCCATAGGGTTGAGCAAGAATTTAAAAATAAAGCTTATAAGCTTTTAGAAGAACTCGGTATTAGTGAATTTGCAGATGAGAAAGCTACGAGTTTAAGTTATGGTCAGCAAAGAAAAGTTGAAATTGCAAGAGCTATGGCTACAAACCCAAAACTTCTTTTACTTGATGAACCTGCTGCAGGTATGAATTCTAGCGAAAGCGATGAATTAGCAGAGCTTATTTTAAAGCTTAGAAAAGACTATAAGATCAGCGTTTTGCTTATAGAGCACGATATGAAATTTGTTAATAAGCTTTGTGATAAAGTTTTGGTGCTTGATTACGGTAAGACTATTTTTGAAGGAAAAATAAGTGATGCTGTAAATCATAAAGAGGTAATTGCTGCTTATTTGGGAGATTTTGATGCTAGTAGTTAAAAATTTGCATGTTTATTATGGCTTGATTGAAGCAGTTAAGGGCATAGATTTTAAAGTAGAAACAGGTCATATAGTTTCTCTTATTGGCTCTAATGGAGCAGGAAAGACTTCTACTCTCAATGCGCTTTTAAATGCAGTAAAACGAACTGGAGAAATAAATTTTTTAGGTTATGATACAAAAAGGCATCTAACTCATACTTTGGTGCAAAAAGGTATAGCTTTAGTGCCTGAAGGAAGGCGCGTTTTTATCAATCTTAGTGTCGAAGAAAATTTAAAAATAGGTGCTTATAATAATAGTGAAAACTATGAGCACTTAAGAGAGCAAATGTATAAGTTATTTCCAAGACTTGCGAGCAAAAAACATGCTATGGCAGGAAATTTAAGTGGAGGGGAAGCTCAAATGCTTGCTATTTCAAGAGCTTTGATGAGCGAACCTAAGCTTTTAATGCTTGATGAGCCCTCGCTTGGACTTGCTCCTAAGATAGTTGGAGAGGTTTTTGATATCATAGTGCGTTTAAAGGAAGAGGGCATTACTATACTTTTAGTGGAACAAAATGCTTACTCTGCGTTAAAGATAAGTGATTATGCTTATGTTTTAGAAAATGGACTTATTGCAATGCAAGGTGAGGCTAAAAAACTCATAGGCGATGACAATATTAGAAAAAAATATTTAGGATTATGATACAGAGGTTAGGATATGAAAAATATTATTAAAAGTGTGGGTGATTTAAGAATTTCTATAGTTTTATTTTTGCTTTTTGCTTTATCTTGTGGCTTGGCAACCTTTATAGAGAGTGCTTATGGTACACCTACTGCATGGGCAATGGTATATGATAGTTTTTGGTTTGAGTATATACAGCTTTTGTTAGGCATAAATTTATTATTTGGAATGTTTCGTTATAAGATGTTTGCTCTAAAAAAAATGCCTTTGATGATTTTTCATTTTTCTTTTCTTTTTATCTTGCTTGGCTCTGCTATGACTCGTTATGGTGGTTTTGAAGGTTTATTAGCGATTCGAGAGCACACTCAAAATGCTTTAGTTGAAAGCTCTAAAACCTCTTTAAGAATTTCTACTATTAAAGATGGCGAGCGTTATACTTCCGTAAATGATCGTTACATAGGAAATTTACCTTTTGCAAATTCTTTTAAATTAAATTTAAATATGGGAGATGAAAAAGCTGTTTTAAAATATGAAAATTTAATTTTAGATGCAGATTATACTTATAAAGAAGATAATGTTTCTTCACCCTTGCTTGTTTTGACTATTTCTGAAAAAAATTCCCAAGGTGCGAATTTGGAATTTAGATCAGGAGAGGTACAAAATATCAACGGAATTAATTTTGCCTTTATGAATGATGATGTGGCTAAACCTTATATCAAAATAGATAAAAATTTAAAATTAAGCTCAAGTGAAAATTTAAGCGTTTTTAACATGAAAAAAGGCGAGAATTCAACTCTTAAAATTGGCGAAAAGGCAGATGCTAAAGATCTTAGATTATATAGTTTGGATAATTTAAATTTTGTAGTGAAATTTGCTTCTTTGCATGGAGCTCAAGAAATTCAAGGTGTTAACAGGCCGCAAGATGAAAGCTTTTGGCTATGGTTTAAATCAGCTTGGTTAGAATTTGCAAGAACTATAATGATATCAAGCTTTGGGGAGCCACAAAACTGGAAAGCTTCATGGCTTACGAATTTTAAAGATTTTGCTATGAGTAAGGATTATCAAGCTTTGGAATTAAAAGGAGTACATGCGCTAAAACTTCAATTAGATTATAAGAATGAAAGTAAAGAATTTTATGTATTTGAATACAATAAACCTACCGTAGTAGAACTTGCTGGGCAAAAATTCTTTATTTCTTGGGCGCTTGCATATGAGCAATTGCCTTTTGAAATTTATTTAAGAGATTTTGTTATAGATCGTTATCCTGGATCTATGTCTCCTGCTTCTTATGCAAGTGAAATTACGGTTAAAAATAATGAAGATAATTTCGATTATAGGATTTTCATGAATAATGTGTTAGATTATAAGGGTTATAGATTTTATCAAAGTTCTTACGATCAGGATGAAAAAGGGACGATATTATCAGTCAATAAAGACCCGGGTAAAATTCCTACATATATAGGTTATTTCTTGCTTTGTTTAGGTATGTTTTTAAATTTCTTAAACCCACATTCAAGATTTAGAACTCTAGCAAGACTTATCAACAAAGACGCTCTGAAGCATACTGCTAGTGTTTTGGCTTTATTTGTAGCTTTATTTGGAGCAGATAAAATGCTTGCTCAAGATTTAAATATAAGCTTAGAGCAAAATATACCTATAGTGGATAAAGCACATGTTAAAGAGCTTAAAGCCCTTATCGTGCAAAAATCTGTAGATGGTAGAATGATACCTTTTGATACTTTAGCTAGAGAAATTTTGGAAAAAATTCATAAGAGTGCAGACTATAAAGGACAAGAAGCAAGCGCTATAATGCTTTCAATGCTTATCAATGTAGATTTATGGCAAAATGAAGCCTTTATTTTAATGCCAAGCAATAAAAATGTTCGTGAGGCTATCGCTGAAATTTTAGAAATTTCTCCAGAATTAAAATATGTCAAATATAAGGATTTCTTTGATGCTAATAATCGTTACAAACTTCAAAAATATGTGGAAAATGCTAACCGCAAAAACCCAAATGCTAGAGGGGTATTTGATAAAGAAATCATTTATTTAGATGAAAGAGCAAATGTTGTAAATTTGGTTTTTAGTGGAGAACTTTTTAAATTTATTCCTATACAAAATCATGACAATAATGCATGGTTGGCTCCTTTTTCTGCTATTACAACACTTAAGGATGAAGAGGGTCAGTTTGTTTTTACACTTATAAAAAATTATTTTTCTTCTGTGGACTCAGCTTTTCATGATGGAAATTGGACAAGAGCTAATGAAGCTTTAGGTTTTATCAAACAATATCAAGAGAAAATAGGGCATGAGGTTATGCCTAATAAAACAAAAGTAGAGATGGAAATTTTTTCAAATAAAGCTGAAATTTTTGTCAAACTTGCTCCTGTATATTTAATCGCGGGATTTTTATTGTTGATTGTTCTTTTGATTAAAATGGTTGCGCCAAAACTTAAAATTTCTCTTATATTTAAAGTCATTTATATTTTAAATATTTTAGCCTTTATAGTCCATACTGTAGGACTTGGATTGCGTGCTTACTTAGCAGATCATGCTCCTTGGAGTAATGGATATGAGAGTATGGTTTATATAGCTTGGGCTTTATCTCTTTCAGGAATTTTCTTTTCCAGAAAAAGTCCGATTGCTTTATCTTTGACTTCTATACTTGCGGGTATTGTTTTAGCTGTGGCTCACTTAAGTGAGATGAATCCACAAATTACAAATCTTATGCCAGTGCTTAATTCGTATTGGCTTAGTATCCATGTGTCAGTTATTACTGCTAGCTATGGATTTTTAGGACTTTGTTCTTTGCTTGGAATTTTTACTTTATTGTTAATGTGTTTTTTAAAAGAAAACAATCAATACAATCAAAGTATTTTAAGAAATATCACAGAAGCAACTCGAATTAATGAAATGTCAATGATTTTTGGACTTTGTTTGCTTACTGTTGGAAATTTCTTAGGTGCAATTTGGGCCAATGAGAGTTGGGGTAGATATTGGAGTTGGGATCCAAAAGAAACTTGGGCTTTGGTAAGTATTTTGGTTTATGCGGCTATTTTGCATATTAGAATGATTCCAAAATATTCTAATCAATTTACCTTTGCATTATGGAGTATGTTTGCTTATTGGGTTGTTATTATGACTTATTTTGGAGTAAATTATTTCTTAGTAGGTTTGCACTCTTATGCTGCAGGAGAAGCTGCTCAAATTCCTAGTTATGTTTATTGGGGAGTTGTGATTATGATTGTTTTAGCATTACTTGCAAGAAGAAAGCGTGAGTTTGTAGGCAAACTTTAATGAGCCATATTTTTTGGGTGATTATTTGCACCTCTGGAGCTTTGCTCCTCTTTTTGAGTTTGATAGCTTATTTGATTCTCAGTGATAATAAAAAGAAAAATAAAAAACAAAAAAATACTGAGAATACAGCTAAAGCCCGCAAATTTGATAATGATTTAAATAAGATGATAGCAGCGGCGAGTGATTTAAAATATAGCGATCGTGATTTAAGGGAGTTGGTAAAGCTCTTTGTTCAAACACATAAGCTAGGCTCTAAAACTTCTAAAGAATTAGATGAAAAAACAAAAAATAAATTAGAATTTGTATCCGCTTTAGCTGCTAACCCAAAAGCTAGCCCTCAAACTGTAAGTTTTTTAAATCAAGAGCTTAAAAAAATTTCTGCTTCTTACAAAAAAGAAATCGATGCCTATGAGCAGATGGGTTTAGCAAAAAGAAAAATCAAAGAAGAGAAATAAAACCGGATTTAAATTTTTTAAGCGTATGTGTTTTTAAAGAAATTACAAGCAATTATGGTGGAGTTTATATTTTGATAAAGAGATAAGAGAAGAGATATTACAGAGAGAAAGCATATTTTAAAGGCGCTAAAGGACGAGAGTTTGGGTGATGATATTTGAGATTGGTTGCAAGATGCAAGCAGAAAATATCTTGTTGTTTTACATACCATGATAAATTATAGTGTAGAAAGCTATGGATTATTTGGAGATGAAAGAGAGGTGGGTAGCTTTACAAGCGTAGGACACAAAGGTGTTGATGGTGGATAAGTTAAAGCAAAATTTTATTATCACATCTAATAATTACGCGGACAAAAATATGCCTATCAAGGAGTAAGTATGCGTTTTTATAAAATGCTTCTGGCTTTAATCTTAAGTACAAATTTAGCCAATGCTTATGATACTACTATTATTTATAATGAAGATAAACCTATTTTTAAACTTGATTTTTACAATAAAGGAGAAAATACGGTTTTTTGGTGAAACTGTTGCCTCTTCCTATACTTTAAATGAGATCCAAAGAAATGAAATCATTTGTGCGACTCAATTTTGGGCTAATATTATAGGAGCTAGTGCAATCAATTCTTCCCCCATTCCTATCAGTGTAAGTACCTTTGATATTCCAAATGCCAATGCATTATCTTATGATTTCTTTTCTAATCCTATATTAATAGGGTATTGCAAGGAGAAAGTATAGATACTATTAGACAAGAACTTATAGGTGTATCAGAAGATTTTTTTACTAAAGCAAGTGTAGAATACTTAGGGCATATTAATATGGGAAAGCTTGATTGGTATATAGCTTCTCATCCTACTACCCTACCTAAAAATGGGAATCAGTTTGATACTTTTTCTACCTTCACCCATGAGCTTTTTCATGCTTTAGGCGTGTTATCTTTAGCTGGTAGTTGTGGAGGAAATTTGGGACAATGTTTTAACGGTTTTTTAAACAGTTTTAGTGATCATTTATATGATCTTAATGGAGTAAAAGCTCAAATAGGAATGAGAATAGTTAAAACCCAAGCAGAGGTAGAAGAAGCTAAGTTAAAAGGAGAGACGGTTTTCTTAGTTAAGGACGATGGTGTTTATATTAATGGCAGTTTTAGCAATGCTTCGGGCAATGTTTATTTTAAAGGAGAAAATGTCGCAGAAGTTATTAAAAATGCTAAACTGGGTTATGATGGGGTTAATGGTATTTCTATCAATGCTTGGGAAGGGATTATATTAGATATGTCTCATATTGAGCTTGATAATTCTTTAATGAGTCATCAAAGTTGGCGTAATTATAACTTCTATATGGAAGCAGAATTAGCCTTGCTTCAGGATATAGGTTATAATTTTGATAGAAAACTTTATTATGGAGATTCTATTTACGAAAGCAATCTTTTAAACTGGCAAAGCGATCATGGTTATTATGCTAGAAAAGATGGCAAATGGCTTATAGGAGAATACAATCCTACAGAATACGGAGTGGGTTTGCATATCTATGGTAAAAATAATATAGCTACTCAAAGCCATGATATTTTATCAAGTGGCGTAGCTGCAAGTGGTATTCGTATAGATGGATCGAATAACCAATTGATTATAGCCAATGATACTAAGGTTCATACCTTAGGGGATTATTCTAATGCTTTATTAATCGCTTATGGAAAAGATCATGTTATTGAACATAATGGAGAATTAAAAGCTACAGGTAAAGAGGATATAGCCATCAATATAGATTTTGGGGATAACACTCTAGGCAATGCTGAAGAATACCGTGGCTCTTATATACATCAAATGTCTGGTAATAATCAAGACGATCTTGCGGAGTATAACCTAGATGGAGCCTTGGTTAAAAGCTTAAATCTTAATGCTGCTAGCTCTACTATAGGTTCTTTAGCTTCCATTTATATAGCTGATAATGCTTATGTAAACACTATCAACATAGCACAATGGGCTAAGGTAGAAGGAGATATTATTTGTAATTGGGATCCTAATAATGAAAAATTAGCAAATCAATACAAAGATAGCTTTTATATAGATCTTAATTTTGGTTCTGACTCTAGCTTATCAAGAGCTGCTTTCAATGCTTTAGATAATACTTGGAGTGTTAAAGCTAATGTATTAGTTATGATAATTTTAAAATGAATGTTAATGAGAATCTTAATCTACAAGGTAGTGCTTTTGTTTATGATTTAAACAATAAAGCCCATTTTAGCCTACTCGGTGCAGATGGCATCAACCCTTCTTTATTATATATTAAAAACAATTTCACTCAGGATTCAAATACTATCCTAACTGCAGGTATTAATGCTAATGGACAAAGTCTAGTATATGTAGGAGGTAATGCTAATTTAGCAGGAGCTTTTAATTTTTACATGTTAAAAGACTTTTATAAAGATAAAGTAGTGTTAGATCCTGATTTAATTAGCGCAAATCAAATTCAAGGTGCTTTTAATTCTATTGTTTATGATAGTAGTCTTGATTTTTCTCCTACTTTAAATTTTATCTATGATGCAAATACAAAAGAATTAGGAGTTGTTCGTGATTATACTCCTTATATTAAAAATTCAAGCGATATTTCTTTAGCTTATGCTTTAAATTCTTTAGCTCAGAATGGAAAATATGAAGATATTGCTTTGCTTTTTAAAGAATTGGACTTTGCTACAGATGCACAAACCATAGCTCAGGGTTTAAACGAGCTTAATGCTAAAGCTTATTTAGACAGTGCTAAAATTTCTTTAGATTTCCAAGAGGAGCTCAATAAAGAAGCCCTAAGCGATGTAAGAAAAGGATATGCCAATGAATGGCAAAGCTTCGTAACCCCATTTGGAACTTATCAAAGCTCAAGAGCTAATGGAGATTTTGATGCTTATAAAGGCTATGGAGGTGGAGTAAAGGCTAAAGCTATTAAGGGATTTGATAGTTTCAATTTAGGATTTAATTTGGTGTTAAATACTAATAATATAGATATAGATGATACCTTAGCTAATACAAAAACCACAGGGGCATATGCAGGCATTTTTTCTAAATATGATTTAGAAGATTTTTATCTTTTAGGAAGTTTTAGAATGGGTTATGAGCACACCAAGCTTAATAGAAATGTAAACATAGGAGCTTTTAGTGCAAATTATAATTCTAAGTTTAATTCTTATCTTACTTAGTGAAATGGTAGGTATAGGTAAAAGCTTTAATCACTATGGGGTAAGCTATGGACCTTTAGCTTATATAGAACACAGCTTCTTACATCACTTCGCTATCAATGAAGAAAATCAGAACTCTACAGCTTTAAATATTGATTCTAAAAATTTCCATGCTTTAAATTCTTTTATGGGATTTAATGTAAATTATGAAAAAGGTATGAGTGACAAAGCTATTGTGAATTTTTATTTCTTGGGTGGATGGAATCATTATTTCTTAGACTCTTTAAAAAACAATGCCAGCTTTAAAGATGCAAGTTTAAATAAATTCTATACCAAAAGCAAACTAAGCAATCAAGATTCTTTATACCTACAAGGAGAAATTGATTTTACTCATAATCAATCTTTCTTTACAAGATTAATGCTTTCAAGTGATATTAAAGATAATATAGACTTTAGCACCAAACTTGAAGTAGGAGCTAAGTTTTAGTAAAACACAAAAAAATAAAGCCTTGTGATTATGATATTATTAGGCTTTATTTTATACTTTTAAACTTAAATTGTTTTTTGTTGATCTTTGTTTTATATTTATCCTTTTTAAATTTTCAAGTAATCTTTGCTAATGTTTAAAGAGTTTTAGTTTTTGCAAATTGCTATATATAAAAGTAAGGATTTTAAAGCAATAAAAGCAATAAAAGCTATAAAAGCTACTTAAAGATTATATTTATAATACAAGAAAAGATAAAATCATTTATTTAGACTTGCAAAGTGATGTAGAAAAGTATAAAAGAGAATGAAAATTTTTTAAATACAGCTTAATTTTTAATTGTTTATCGTTGATAATCTTTCATCTTTTTATAAGCATATAAAATATATGTAAATTCTTAGAAGAAATTTTTTGCACATATTTTTGAATTGATCAAAAGATATTAATTACCATTCTTACAAAGTTTTGATTTATTGGCTTTTATTTGTTAAGTGAGATAAATTGATATAAGAAGTAATGGTGCGCTCAAGAGGATTCGAACCTCTGACCTTTTGAACCGCAATCAAATGCTCTATCCAGCTGAGCTATGAGCGCATCTTTTTGTATTTTTAAAGATGTAATTGTATAAAAAATTTTCTTAAAATTAGGTTATTTGTTTAAGATTTTATCTTCAAATTCTAATTCTTTCTTTCTTTTTTTGCGATAAACGATTAAGCCACTTAATAAAATAAAACATATAAGAGCAAAAACATACCAAGTTGCATGTTTAACATTGCTTAAAAACAAATCATTAGTATTCATACCAAAAAAACCTACTATCAGATTAAGAGGTAAAAATATTGCAGATAATATGCTTAAAAAATATAAGCTTTGATTCATTTTTTCATTTTTAATTGCACTCATTAATAAATGAAGCTCGTTTAATCTAGTGATAATTTCTTTGTTGTTTTTTAATGTAACCCCGACAGCAAAGATAATAGGCTTTAAAGCTTTTTTATGCGGGCTTGTCCCTGCTAATAAATTCAATGCCTCATCAAGCAAGGAAAGGTTTTTTAAATTTTTATTGATTTTTTGTTTTAGGATAAAACTTTTTTTAAAGAAATTTTTGATCAAATTGCCTTTTAAAAGTATATTTTCTTTGCGTTCTAAAATGCGTTCAAAGTAAGCATTTTCATTTTTACAATCCTCTAAAATAGCCCGAATGGTGCTTAAAAAATCATTTAAAGAAAAAGGTTTAAATTGAGCATTTTCAAGTTTGAAAATTATATCATCCTCAAATCCAAAAACACTGAAATTCGCCTTTTTTGTTTTTGAGCTGTAAGAATTTAAAATCAAAATTTTTTGCCCTAAAAAATCCATATATAAAGTATTTAAATTTTTATTTGCAAGAAATTTGCTTAAATTCTCATCGCATACCATTGGTTAGCCTTTTGGCGTAAAATTTGTATTTGAATTTTTTAAATTCAGACTTTTTTATCGCCTCTCGTGCTTGCGCTACTAAGGTTAAATAATAATGTAAATTATGCAAACTAGCCAAGCGAAAAAAGGTTAATTCTTTAGCTTTAAAAAGATGGTTTAAATATCCGCGTGAGAAATTACGACAGGTATAGCATGAGCATTCATTATCAATGCTTTCATGATCGTTGATAAATTCAGCTCTTTTGATATTAAATTTGCCAAAATTGGTGAAAAAAGTTCCATTTCTAGCATTTCTAGTAGGCATAACACAATCAAACATATCCACCCCTCGCTCTATGTTTTCAACCAAATCCTCAGGAGTTCCAACCCCCATAAGGTAGCGGGGGCGATTTTCATCTAAAAAAGGGTTTAAATTTTCCACAGTTTCATACATAAGAGCATTTTCTTCACCTACGCTAAGTCCTCCTATAGCAAGTCCATCAAAATCCATTTCATTAAGGGCTAAAGCACAGCGTTTGCGTTCTTCATAATCGGTTCCCCCTTGTATGATTCCAAAAATATTTTGTTTTAGACCTAGTCCTTGAATTTGCATTTGTTTGTGATAATCAATCGCTTCTTTTGCCCATTTTATAGTTCTATCTACTGAAACTCTAATGCGTTCTTTTGTAGCAGGAAGGGCGATAAGATCATCTAGTATCATCATGATATCACTATTTAAATCATATTGAGTATCTAATACGCTTTTAGGAGTAAATAAATGCTTAGAACCATCTATATGGCTTTTAAATTCTATACCCTCTTGAAAATGTTTAGAATTAGCAGAAAGTGAAAAAGCTTGAAAGCCACCACTATCAGTAAGAAAACTTCTATCAAATTTTGTAAAGCCGTGCAAACCACCAAAATGTTTTACGATTTTAGAACCAGGCCTTAAATACATATGATAAGTGTTTGCTAGGATGATTTTTGCATTAAGTTGTTCTTTAAGATCAATTGCATCAAGGCTTTTTACAGCACCTACTGTGCCTACTGGCATAAAAATAGGGGTTTCAAAAGTGCTATGAGCTGTTGTTATCTCACATACTCTAGCTAGGTTGTCTTTATGCTTTAATTTAAATTCCATTTGTTATAATTTCCTTTTTGGAGTGCAAAATGAATCATATTTTAATAATAATTGATGGTATTTTAGCAAAGCATTTCTTAGAAAGGCTTTGTTTTGAAAAAGGCTTGGGATATTTTTTTACCATAGTTTGCCAAAATGAAGAAAATATAAATTTAGGTGCAAATAGCGAATATATTGAATTTCATCATTTTGATCCCACTAGCACAGCCCGCCTTGAAACTCTTATGAATAAATCTTTCAAACAAGCTTTTATCTATATGCAAGATGAATTTGAAACTAAAAAAACCTACGAAGCTTTGCGTTCTTTAGATGCAAATTTAGAGATTGAGATCATGGATTTTTGGGGTTTGAATATTAATGATGTTCATACAAATTTAGCCGATGCTAGAATGACTTTGAGCCGAAGATTTATGGATTTTTTGCCTGATATTGCTTTAACGGCTTATTGTGTTGGATTGGGTGTTGGGGAGGTTATGGAAGTTAAAATTCCTGCAGGGTCGATTTTTGCATACAGGCATATTAGCTCCATACAGCAAAAAAGATGGCGTATAGTACTCATTTATAGAAATTCTAAAATTTATTTTGTTAAGCCATCTTTTGTTTTACAGCCTAACGACAGCATTTTAATCGTAGGCGATCCCGCTGTTCTTCAAAGTATTTTTCACAATATCAGAGGTAAAGCAGGACAATTTCCACTTCCTTTTGGGAGCAATATCTTCACTCTTATTGATATGAAAAAAATGAGTGAAGATACACAAGAAAGATTACTAGATACCACTTTGCAATTGGTTAAAAAAAGCAATGCTAAGAAATTTTTTATAAGGGTGCTTAATCCTAAATTGGGTGCTTTATATGATAAAATGAAGCAACTTTCAGATGAGCAAGAAAGTATATTTTTTGATTTTTTTAATACAGATTTTGCAAATTTAAATTCTTTCTTGGAAAATAATGATATAGGTATTATTCTTACAGATTTTAAACATTTTGAGCAAGAGAAAAAAACTTTTTTTGAATTGAAAATTCCTATTTTGAAAATAGGTGAGGGTAAATTCGAAAATATTCAAAATGCTGTTATTTTAAGTACTAATGAAACCGAACTTGAAAATAATGCAAATGTGATCACAGATCTTAGTAAGCAACTTGATTTTGATATTACTTTGTATTATTATAATCCTAATTTGCAAAATACTACAGATATGGAGGAGTATTTTGGAAGTTTATCTAAGCTTTACGATAAGAATATCCAAATTATAAGCAAAAATGATGAAAATCCTATTTTATCTTTATCTTACCGTGCAGATTTGTTGCAATTTGTGAGTTTTGAAAAAGAGCTTTTGGAGGGAGAATTTAGCAAAAGTTTAAGCACTAATCTCAATAGACATTATTCTAAAATGAGGCAAAATTATCAACTTTTCATACCTGTAGAATGAGAATCATTTAAGGCTTATGATAAAGTATTATTTTTTTAGGAGCTTGTTTTTTAGTGTTTCAAAAAAGATTTTTATTTTAAATTTTCTTAGCTTTATGGCTTAGAACTAAGAAAATGATTAGCCCTAATTTGCTAGAATAGATTTAATTTCAAAATAAAAGTAGAACAATGCAAATAAATGTAGATTTAAAAGAAAACGCTTACAAGGTTTATATAGACGAGTTGGATAATTTAGAATTAGATACTAAGGTTTTTATACTTTCAAATCCTAAAATTTCAGGACTCCATTTAAAAACACTATTGTCTAAAATTAAGGCTAAAGAGCTTTTTATAGCGACGATAGAAGATGGTGAAGAATACAAAAATTTACTCACTTTGGAAAAAATTTTAAATCAAATGTTTAATTCCAAACTTAACCGAAAAAGTATATTGATAAGCTTTGGAGGTGGAGTAATTAGCGATATGGGTGGATTTGCGGCAAGTATTTATCAAAGGGGGATTGATTTTATCAATATCCCTACTACGCTTTTAGCTTGTGTGGATGCTGCAGTAGGTGGCAAAACAGGAGTTAATAATGCTTTTGGAAAAAATTTAATAGGCACTTTTTATCAGCCTAAAGCTGTGTATTGCGAAAGTGAATTTTTAAGAACCTTAGGTAGAAGAGAATTGGCCGCAGGGATGGCTGAATTTATCAAAATGGCAGCAATGTTTGATAGGGATTTGCTTGAATTTATAGAAGCGATTGATAAGGAAAGTTTTTTAAATGCGACTTGCGAAAACGAAATTTTTACTCAAATTATTTCTAAAAGCGTAGAGCTTAAGGCAAGAGTTGTGGAGTGTGATGAGAAGGAATCAGGCTTAAGAATGCTTTTAAATTATGGTCATACCTTTGCTCATGTGATAGAAAATTTTACAGATTATAAACAATATTTACATGGTGAAGCAGTGGCTATAGGGATGAATATGGCAAATCGCTTGGCTTTAAAATTAGGATTATTAAGTAAAGAAGAATGCGAGAGAATAGAAAAAATTTTACTTCAATTTAATTTGCCAACGCATTATAAAATCGAAAACATCAACGAGTTTTATGAGGCTTTTTTCATGGATAAAAAAAGTGCTAATCAAAAATTAAATTTCATTCTTGCAAATTCTTTGGGCAAGGGACTCATAAAAGGTGATATTGCCAAAGAAATGATATTGGAAACCTTGGAAGAATTTCAATGAGAAAAATCCTTCTTTTACTTTGCTTTAGTCTTTTTGCTTTTGGCGATATAAATCGCACTATTATTAATAATATCAATGAAAAAATAAGCAATTTAGACACTGTCATTGGAGCTAGTATTTGGGATGTACGCTATGAAAATTTTATCAAATATCAAGATATAAATGATGAACTTATTATCTTAAATTTAGAATTAAAAAAAATAGAAGATGTGCATTTACAAGATGAATTAAAACGAAAAATAGCAACTTTAGAAGAACAGCTTAATGTCCTTAAAGAGTATAAAGAATTAAACTTTGCCCATAGTCTTAGTGCACCTGAAGATATAGAAACTTTATCTAAGCTCACCAATCCTTTTGCGATTATTGGGGCTTTTTCTCATATTAAAAAATTAAGAGGAGAAAAAGAAGAATATGCCTTTAAATTTAATGATTTTAAGAATTTGGTAGAAAAAATCAGAGAAAAGAATTTAGAACTCAAAGAATTAGTCAATCTAGAATCAAATATCGAAAATATAGAAGCATTAAAAGCATCAGATAAAAAACTTGAAGAATTTGATCAAGCCTTAAAATTTGCTAGTGTTTCTTATTCTGTTTATGAAAAAAAGATTGATGATGAAATTGCAAGAGTAAGTGCTGAAATCAAAGCGCAGGGTTTAAGAGCGATTAATATAGTCATAGCTATTGTTATTGTTGTAGCTATTGCTTTTATGTTAAAACTTGTTGCTAAAAAATACATAAAGGATAATGAAAGATACTACACAGCAACAAAGATTATCAATTTTATTAACCTTAATATCATTTTTCTTATTTTGCTTTTTGCTTATATAGAAAATATAACCTATCTTGTTACTATACTTGGTTTTGCATCAGCAGGCTTAGCTATTGCTATGAAAGATATGTTTATGTCTATGCTTGGATGGTGTGTGATCGTTTTTGGTGGAAGCTTTAGAGTAGGGGATCGTGTAAAAGTTTTTCAAAATGATACTACTTATGTGGGGGATATTATAGATATTTCTTTTTTGCGTATCACTTTATATGAAGATATTACACTTGAAACTTATAGTAAAAATCGTAGAGCAGGGCGTATTGTTTTCATACCCAATAATTATGTTTTTACAAATCTTATTTCTAATTATACTCATCATGGAATGAAAACGATTTTAGATGGTATAGATATTAGCGTTACTTTTGATTCTAACATAGAAAAAGCTCAAGCTATAGTTGAAGAAGTTGTCAACCGCCTAGCAAAGGGCTATACAGAACTAGCCAAAAAAACAATGAAAAGACTGCAAAATGAATACAGCATAAGAAATCCCAAAGTAGAGCCTAGATTTTTTGTCTTTTTTGAACATTGGGGGATGAGAATATCTGCTTGGTATATGACAAATTCATACGCAGCATTGATACTTCGAAGCGCTATCAGTAAAGAGATTATTAAAGAATTTAACAAGCATGAGGATATTAAAATAGCTTATCCATCTCAAAATTTATATTTAGGAAATTTAAATCAAGCTCCTTTTGAGACTCATTATAATTCTATGCATTTTCATACAAAGGATAACAATTGAAAGAAAAAGTTTTTTTTAAAACCTTTGGATGTCGCACCAATATATACGATACAGAGCTTTTGAAAAGCTATGTAAAAGATTATGAAATCGTAAATGATGAAGAAAAAGCACAGATTATCGTAGTTAATTCTTGCACTGTTACCAATGGTGCAGACAGCGGAATAAAGTCTTATATTAATTCCATGCAAAAAAAGGGTGTTAGAGTTATACTTACGGGTTGCGGTGCAGTGAGTAAAGGCAAAGAACTTTTGGATAAAAAACAAGTTTTTGGGGTGCTTGGAGCATCAAATAAAGATAAAATCAATGAATTTTTGGGTTTAAAAACAAGTTTTTACGAGCTTGGAAATTTAAATTTTATTGATAAAGATATAGTTTGTGAGTACGAAAATCACACCAAAGCCTTTGTTAAAATTCAAGAAGGTTGCGATTTTGCTTGTTCTTATTGCATTATCCCTAGCGTGCGTGGGAAATCAAGAAGTGTTGATGAGCAGGCTTTGTTAAGGCAGGTTGAAATTTTAGGAGCAAATGGCTATAGCGAAGTGGTTTTAACAGGTACAAACATAGGTTCTTACGGACTTAAAAATGGAACAACACTAGGTAAGCTTTTGCAAAAAATGGGTCAAATTTCAGGTATAAAACGCATAAGACTTGGTAGTTTAGAGCCTGCTCAAATTGATGAAAGTTTTTTAGAAATTTTAGATGAAAGATGGATGGAGCGACATTTACATATCGCTTTGCAACATACAAGTGAAAAAATGCTTCGCATCATGAGAAGAAGATCGCATACAGATAATGACTTGAAGCTTTTTAATACCATAGCCAGTAAAGGATATGCTTTGGGGACTGATTTTATCGTAGGGCATCCAGGGGAAACCGAGGAGCTTTGGCATGAGGCTTTAAAGCATTTTCAAGAATTTCCACTTACTCATATCCATGCTTTTATTTTTAGCCCTAGAAACAACACGCATTCAGCCACCATGAAAGATACTATAAATGGTGCTGTGGCTAAAGAAAGATTAAATACTTTAAAAGTTATTATAGAAAATAATAACTATGAATTTAGAAAAAGAGTTAAAACTCCACTTGAAATTTTAGTTGAAAATCAAAAAGATGGTTTTTTTGAAGGTTATGATCAGTTTTTTAATAAAATAAAAATCAAAAGCAGTAAAGATATAGCAAAAGAATGGCTAAAATTAGAGCGATATGAAGTGCAAGAAAAGCATAATTTCGCAGACTTAGAGGGTAAAAAATGAAAAACAAAAAAATTATATTGATATCTTTTCTTATCTTGTGTTTGCTTTTTGGAATTTTGTATTTTAAAAATGAACCTAAATACATAGATGAAAATCTTTACCAAAGTTTATTAAGTCAAAATTTAATCGAAAAAGCAGTGATTGATAAGGATGAAATTTGGCTTAAAGCTAAGGGTGAGAGCTATGTGATCGTAAAAGATGGTGTAGATATTAAAACCCTTTTATCAAAAGTTCCTGTGGAAATCAAAAAAGACAGTACTTTGTGGGTATTTTTTGTTATATTTGTATTTCTTATCGCGCTTTTATTAAGTTTTGTTTATTTTGCACGAAAAAAAGAATTAGCTAAGTATCCTATATCTAGTAAAACTCAAACCCAAACTTCTACCACAAATTTAGAAAGTTCCAATATAAAACCTGTGATTTCTAATATCACCTTTAATGATGTAGCAGGCGTGAGTGAAGTAAAAATGGAGCTTAGTGAACTTGTGGATTTTTTGCAAAATCCTAAAAAATACAAAGAATTTGGTGTAAAAATGCCAAAGGGTGTTTTAATGGTAGGTCCTCCAGGGGTAGGGAAAACTTTGATTGCTAAGGCGGTTGCAGGCGAAGCAGGGGTACCTTTTTTTTATCAAAGCGGATCAAGTTTTGTTGAAATTTATGTAGGAATGGGAGCTAAAAGAGTAAGGGAGCTTTTTTCTAGAGCTAAAATGATGGCTCCAAGTATTATTTTTATTGATGAAATTGATGCGGTGGGTAAAGCAAGGGGTGAAATGTCTAATGTCGAAAGAGATAGCACCTTAAATCAACTCTTAACCCAAATGGATGGTTTTGAAGATAATAGTGGTGTTATCGTAATCGCCGCGACTAATAAAATCGAGCTAATGGATCCTGCTTTACTTCGTTCAGGGCGTTTTGATAGACGCATTTTCTTATCTTTGCCAGATTTTAAAGATAGGCTTAAAATTTTAGAAATTTACATGAAGGGTAAAAATAACAATATTGATTTAAATAAAATTGCAAAAGCAAGTGTAGGTTTTAGCGGTGCTGGACTTGAAACCTTAGTTAATGAAGCGGCTATCAATGCTTTAAGAAGAAATAGTTCTTTGGTGGAAGAAAGCGATTTTTATGCTGTACTAAATAAGGTGCTTTTAGGAAAGAAAAAAATTCTAAGTTTTAATGATGAAGAAAAGGGTATACAAGCGACTTATCAGGCCGCAAAAGCTTTGAGTGCGTATTATTTTGATATAGGATTTGAGAAAATTACTCTTATTGAAGATCGTTTTAAGGAATACGAGCATGCCATTCGCTCAAAATCAGAACTTATCAATCGCATTAAGGTTTATTTAGCAGGCTCTAGAGCTATGAGTTTGATTTATAATGAAAGCTATACAAACTCACAGAATGATTTTTTAAAAGTTAAAGAATTGCTTGATTATATGATAAGCTTTGGTATGCTTGAAGAACCAAATTTAAACGAAATTAAAAGGGAGCTAGATGAGTTTTTATTCCCTTTAAAAGAAAAAATTTCAACGCTTGCTAAAATTTTACTTGAAAAAGAAAAGATAGAGTATAACGATGTTAAAGAAGTAGTTCAGGTTTAAAGTATCTATATGGCTTTAGATTTTGTCATCTATCTTAGACTTTAATAAATTGTTTTAGTCGTCATATTCTGTATATAAAATCGTACCATTAAAATCAATATGTACTTCTATATTGTTAGTAAGCTTGATTTTGTAATAATTGATTTTTCTTTCGATTTCTCTAGCTTTTGTGTTGGGAAATTTGTTTTGAATGATATTTGTTAAATTTGGAGGTAAAAAATTTAAATCAAAAGGAAAGACCTTACTTTCTATCTCTTTCCATGAACCATCGCTTTCAAATTCTAATTCTGTCCCATCGCTCAAATAAACCTCATAAGCGTGCTTATCTCTTTGTACTATACCTATGGGAGCTTGAAAATTATTTTTTAAAAATTCTTTAGAAATACTTGGAAGCTCATCGGGAGATATTATAATATCAGCGTTTAAAAAAGTGGATAAGATAGCTATAATGCCGTAAAATTTTATTTTCAAAAGTTTTTCCTATTTATTATTTTGCACTAAATTTTAGTGAATTTATGTGAATTTTATGTGAATTTCAAGACAATAACATAAATATTTTAAAGGTTGTTTTTGGTTGTAATTTTACTGATTCTCTTAAATATCTTATTCTATTTTACAATTCCTTATGGGTATTATAATTTGCTTGGGTTAAATATTTTGTTTTTCAAAGGAGCTTATTGGCAAATTTTAAGTTCAATGTTTATGCATGGAAATTTAACTCATCTCATCCTTAATATGATAGTTTTATTTCAATTTGGTCGTATTTTAGAGTCTTATTTAGGTGCTTTGCGTTTCTTTTTATTGTATATAATTGGCGGATTGATGTGTTCGCTTTTGAGTGCTTTTTATGTATATTTTTCTTTTTATTATTTTGGTGGGATGATAAATCTTGTAGGAGCAAGTGGAGCAATTTGTGTTTTGATGGGGTATTATGCTTTTCTTGATAAAAGTAGTACAAAGGGTCTTATAGTCGCTATTTTACTAATGAGTTTTGCTCCATTGCTTATGGGTGTAAATGTCGCATGGTATGGGCATATTTTTGGTTTTATTTGTGGATATTTTTTAGGGAAGTTAAGGAGAAAAATTTGAAAAAAATATATATATTAAGACATGCAAAGGCTGTTAAGGATGAGGAAGTGCAAGATTTTGATAGGAAGTTAAATAAAAGAGGTAAAGAAGACTTAGAAAAGCTTTTTTATAATTTAAAAACCCATGAGATAAAATTTGATTTTATACTTTCAAGTCCATCTAAACGCACTGCTAAGACAGCTAAAAAAATAGCCGAATTTTATAATTTTGACAAGGAAAAAATTCAATTTATAGATGAGCTTTATCTTGCTAATTTGTCTAAAATATATCAAATTTTACAAACTATCGATAAAAAATATAATGAAGTTTTATTAGTAGGGCATAATCCTACTTTAATGGAACTTGGAGAATTTTTAGGCTCTTTATGTTTGACTTCTTTTCCTACTTCATCTATGCTTTGCTTAGAATTTGACATAGAAGACTTTAAGGATTTAAAAGCGCATAGCGGAAAAGTGATATTTTTTGAACATGTGAGAAAATTAAAAGAGGAAAAGGAGTTGGATTAATTACTTCCAACCCTCGATATAGTTTTTGAGTTTTCTACCCACTTTTGGATGTTTGAGTTTTTTAATTGCAGAGCTTTCTATTTGTCTTACTCTTTCGCGTGTAACATTTAATTCTTTACCTATTTCTTCTAAAGTTCTATCGCTTTCATCGTCCATTAGACCAAAACGCATACGAATAACTGCTTTTTCTCTATCGTTTAGTTGATCAAGAACTTCATCAATTTGCTCTTTTAAATCATCTTTTAAAATGTGATCCATAGGCGAGAGTGAATTTCTATCTTCTACAAAATCCCCAAATTTGCCATCATCTTCACTGCCAATAGGCGCCTCAAGTGAAATAGGCTCTTTTGTGATTTTAATCACTTGCTTAACCTTATCCACACTAAGTCCTACTTCTTTGGCTATAACACTTACATCAGGCTCTTTTCCGTCTTTTTGCAAATGCTCGCGTATAATTTTATTGATTTGATTGATGGTTTCTATCATATGAATAGGTATTCTTATAGTTCTAGCTTGGTCTGCGATCGCTCTTGAAATAGCTTGTCTTATCCACCAAGTTGCATAGGTTGAAAATTTATATCCTCTTTTGTACTCAAATTTATCCACTGCTTTCATAAGACCTATATTGCCTTCTTGGATAAGATCTAAAAAAGGTAAACCACGGTTTGTATAACGCTTAGCAATACTTACAACAAGACGCAAATTTGATTTAGCCATTCTAGTTTTAGCTTCATCAGAAATTTTTTTACCTCGTTTGATTTGCTCTAAAATTTCTTTCAAGCGCTCTTTTTCTAAGTCAAAGCTTTTCTCGCTCGCTTCTTTAGTTTGAAAAAGTTTTTTTATCTCCATGTAAGTGCTTACCATAGTCGTTTCAAGCGCTCTTTCGGTAATTTCTTCCTTGCTTAATTTTGTAATATCTTTTAAGATATTAGCATGACGATTTTTTAATTCTTCAGAAAACATTGGCAAACGGTATTCTAGGCGTTTTAATTCTTTATCGAATTCTTCATCGCTTTTTAAGGCAGTTTCCATTGATTTTACAATTTCACTGATGAGTTTAGAAGTTGGACCTAGATCCATCAGCTTTTCTTTTAGAATATTTTTCTTAAAAGCAATTCCAAGTTTGTCTAAAATTTCATCTCCACTTTCTTTATCTTTAGAAACTTTTAGCCAATCTTTTTTTGCCTTCTCTAAAGCTTTAAATTTTTCTATGACTTTTAAAGTTCTTTCATCTTCTTTTTTGCTTGTTTTTTTAGGAGTTTCTTCTTCATTTTCTAATTCTTCATCGTTTTCTTCATCCTCGTCCTCTAGTTCATCAAGCTTATCATCATTTTTTTCTTCATCATCAAAGCTTTTGAAAAGTTCTTTTACTCTTCTTTCTCTATTGATCAGTGGTTCACGATAATCTAAAATAAAGTCAATCAAATAAGGCACGGAACAAAAAGCATCTATGATAATATCTTCACCAAGTTCAATTTTTTTGGAAATTTCGATTTCTTCATCTTTATTTAAAAGTGCAATTTGCCCCATTTCTCTTAGATACATACGCACAGGAGAATCCGATCTGCTCCATTCTAGCAAATCATTTTCATTGGCTAAATCAAATTCATTCTCAAGACTAGTATCTTGCAATTTTTGTTTTTCTTCTTGCAATCTTTTTGCATCTTCTATATTTTTCATTTGTGCAATTTCAGCAGCCGAAAATAACTGTACTTTATACTTTTTCATTAAAGTTTGGACTTTTTTGGCAGTGGCTGAATTAGGTTGCTTGCTGAAGTATTTTACTAATTTTTCGTAAGTGATATAATCTTTTTCGTTTTCTTTAAAGAGCTCTTCAAGTTCCATATCTTGGGTTTTGGCATTCATTGAACTTCCTTAACTTTTATATAAGCCTTGGATTTTATCTAAATTTTGCTTAATATTTGTATAAAATTTAGTTCTTATTGTTTAAATATTTTTTCAAATTTTTCCAAAGCCCTGTTAAAATTATAATTTTTTCTTTTTAAGATATAAAAATTACGCCAAAGATTAATATTTTTTAATTTTACCTCATATAAAATTGAATTTTTTAATTCTTTTTCTATACTTTTTTTAGAAAAAATAGAAATAGCATTTTTTTGGATAACGAGTTCTTTAATAGCAGACATTCTATCGAGCTCTAAAAAGAATTTAAGTTTTTTGGAAACATCGCCTATTTCGTTTAGAAATTTATCTCTAAGCCCTGAGCCTGTTTCACGCAAAATCCATTTTTGTTTAAGTAATTCATCGATATAAAATTCTTTTTGGCTTAAATTTTTATTACTACTAGCAACTACAAGTTCATCTTTTTGCCAAAATTCCATTTTTAACCCTTCGTGATCGATTAAAGTAGGATTAAGTTCTGCTTCAACAATGGCAAATTCTATATCTCCATTTTTTAATAAATTTAAACATTCTTTTGAATTTTGAGTTTGAAAATGTATTTTAACATTGCTAAATTTAGATTTAAAATCAAATAAAATAGGAGCAAGAAAGTGTTCAGCTATGCTTTGAGTAGCAGCGATCTTGATTTCTCCTAAGAGGGTATTTTCATCATTAAGTTCTTCTAAGCTTTTGTAATAATCTTGCACAAGTTTTAGCCAAATTTTACCCAAATATAAAGCTTTTGGAGTAGGTAAAAGCTTTTTTCCTAGTCTTTCAAACAATGCTCCGCCTAAGTCCTGCTCTAAATTTTTAATAATGATGGAAACATTAGGTTGTGTGATGGAAAAATTATTGGCGGTATTTGTAGGACTTTGAGTATTTAAAAGATCTAAAAAAATTTCCATATCTTTGATTTTCATTGAAGTTCTTTCTATCTTTTTTGATTAAAAAAATTTATTATAAAAATTAAAATAATATATTTTTATTATAATATAAAAATGACTATAATGGCAAGAAAATATTTAATTGTAATTTTATAATTGCAAATTAAAGGAGAAAACATATGATAAAAAAAATAGAGCATTATAAAAATATACTGATTTCAAATTTTAAAGGTTTGATTTTTACAGCCTCTATAGTGTTTTTTGCAATGTATCTTTCAAGTGTTCAAAGTATTAAAGATACAACCCATTTAGCAGCAGCTGCTTTTGCTATTATTATAGGAGCATTGCTTTCACCTTGGTTTTTTAAATACCAACATCATTTACAAGCAGGAGTGCACTTTAGTGCTAAAAAACTTTTAAGATTGGGTATTATCTTATATGGTTTTAATATTACTCTAACCGAACTTTTAAGTGTGGGATTAAAAGGCTTTATACTTTCTATGATAGTTATATTTTTTATTTTTATTTTAGCTTTGATTGTGGGTGTAAAGGTTTTTAAACTAGATAAAGAAACTTCCATGCTAGTAGGTGCTGGAAGTGCTATTTGTGGAGCAGCAGCTGTTTTAGCCTTAGAATCAAGCTTAAAAAGTGATCCCTTTAAAGGAATTCTAGCCGTTGGTACAGTGGTGATTTTTGGGCTTGTTTTTATGTTTTTATATCCCATAGTTTTTTCTTTAGATCTTTTTCCTTATTTTAATCAACATGCTATGGGTATATTTATGGGTGCAACTTTACATGAGGTAGCCAATGTTGTAGGAGCTGCTGAAATGGCGAAAGATATGGCAAATTTTGATCAAAGTGCTTCAAATATTGCCATTATTATAAAGATGATGAGAGTGATTTTGCTTGTGCCATTTTTATTGATTATAACTTATTTTTTTGCTAAAAATCAGCATTCAAGTAAGGAAAAAACAGAAAAAAATATAAGTATTCCTTATTTTGCATTTATTTTTTTAGGAGTGATTGTTATAAATACTTATTTGGCAAGTAGGGAAAATTTTCTTGGAATTTCTACAAGTGATATTATATCTTTTGGAAAATTACTTTGTACTCTTTGTATTGTTTTTGCTATGGCTGCTTTAGGACTTCAAATCGACTTTAAAAAATTCTTAAAAAGTGGCTCAAGAGTTTTTGGTTTAGCTTTTGTTTTGGGATTGGTTTTGGTTTTTGGAGGATATTTTCTGACCCTATTTTTTCGAGGTATACTTTGGTAATAAAAATTACTATTTAGAAAAAATTATTTTTTTATAAAAATATGCTATAATTCTCACGCAAATCAAAATTTTATTAAAAAAGGATAAAAAAATGAAAAAAATGTTTTATGGCATCGCAGTCTCTTTGATACTTGCAACAAGTTTGAGTGCTGTTTCTTTCAATCAAGATAGCTTGAAAGTTAGTTTTGAAGGATATAAGACCGAAGATATGGTAGGAGTGGGTGGAGAATTTAAAAATGTTAAATATAAATTTTCTAAAAATACTAGTACTTTGGCAAGCTATTTAAAAGGTGCTAGAGCAGTGGTAAATCCAAGCAGCGTTTTTATGGGTGAGGGCAATGAAATCATTACAGATAATCTTGCTAAAGTATTTTTCCCTAGTTTGCTTGGAAATTCAGATATTAAAGTGGTTTTTAAAGATGTAGTTACAGGTGAGAATAAAGGCGTGATCTCAGCTAGAGTAACTATAGATAAAAAGAGCACGCTTGTGCCTTTAAGCTATACTATAGAAAACAATAAATTTGTAGCCAAAGGACAGCTTGATTTACATGCTTTTAAAAATAGCTCTCAAGCTCTAAAAGCTTTGAGTGATGTTGCACCAGGACATGGCGGAATTTCATGGCCTTTAGTAGATATCGTTTTTAGCGCTGATGTAGTACAATAATTACAAAGTGGTATTCATACCACTTTGAGTATTTTTTAAAACGCAATACCTTCTTAAGCCATTTTCAAAAATATCATAATCTTTCAACCCTTCTACTTCATCAAAAATTTCACTTCCTTTCCAAAGTATAAAAATTGTTTTTTGATCACTTATATTTAAACAAAGTTTTATTAAGGGTTTTACATCCATAAGAGCTCTTGAAGTGATAATATCGGCTTTAAATGAGCTTTTATAATTTTCAACTTTTTCTTTGTATACGGTTAAATTTGTTAAGTTACATTCTATTTTGATACTTCTTAAAAATGCAGCTTTTTTTGGATTGGGTTCAAAAAGATGAAAATTGCTTGGTAAAATAAAGGCTAAAAAAATAGCAGGAAAGCCAGCACCGCTACCGATATCGACTATATTTTTTGCCTTTGAAAAATCAAAATATTTAAGAATTTCAATGCTATCTAAAATATTTTCATCTATATTTTTTAATTGAGTGAGATTATGAATGCGGTTAAATTTATTTAGAATTTCTTTATAGATTTTAAGCTTAGCCCTAAAATCTTCTTCATTAAAATCAGATAAAATTAAATTTAAAAAATCCAAATTCAAAGTAAATGCCCCATTTGATTTTGTTTTACCTCTAAATAATTTGCATTGAAGCGGTTAGGATTTATAAGTATAGGAACGCGCGCCATGATTTTATCTTGTATAGAGTGAATTTTTTGTGGATTGTTAGTAAGTAAATTAACCTTAGAAATTTTATAATGTTTTAGTATAAATTCTACTATTTCATAAGTTCTCTCATCAGCCTTAAAGCCTAGTTGGTGATTAGCTTTTATGGTATCAAAACCCTTATCTTGCAAAGCATAAGCATTGACTTTATTAAAAAGTCCAATTCCACGTCCTTCTTGCCTTAGGTAAATCACCATTCCACCATGTTTTTCTATATATTTTAATGAAAATTCAAGTTGTTCTCCGCAATCGCATTTTAAGCTTCCTAAGGCATCCCCTGTTAAACATTCTGAATGAATTCTTAAATTTAGGATATCTTGTGGAGTGTTTTTAAATATACATAAATGTTCTTTTTCTCCTTCTTTGAAGCTTTGAATTTGAAAACTACCCCATTTGCTAGGTAGATTTGCAATTTCTGAAATTTTTATATCCATTTGCTACTCTTTATAATCAAAATTATGATAACATTGTAGCAAAAAAAGGACAAAAAATGTTTAAAAGATTCCGCAGACTTAGACTTAATGAGAGTTTAAGGGCTATGGTAAGAGAACACACTCTTAGTATTAATGATTTTATTTATCCTCTTTTTGTTGTAAATGGTAAAGGAATTAAAAAAGAAATTTCATCTATGCCTGATGTATTTCAAATGAGTTTAGATGAAATTTTAAAAGAATGTAAAATCATAAGCGAGCTGGGTATAAAAGCGATTATTCTTTTTGGTGTTCTTGAAAATGATAAAAAAGATAGCTGCGGAAGTGATGCGATGGACGATGAGGGACTTATTGCAAGAAGTATAAGAGAGATAAAAAAAGAATTTCCAAATCTTTTTGTTATCAGCGATCTTTGCTTTTGTGAATATACTGATCATGGGCATTGTGGGATAATTGATCCTAAAACCAAAAGTGTAGATAATGACGCAACTTTAGAAATTTCAGCCAAGCAAGCCTTAGTCCATGCAAGAGCGGGGGTTGATATGATAGCACCTAGCGGGATGATGGATGGTATTATAGAAACTTTACGCAAAGCCTTAGATGAGGAAGGTTTTGAAAATTTGCCTATAATGGCATATTCTACTAAATTTGCTTCAAGTTATTATGGGCCGTTTCGTGATGTAGCGGATTCAACGCCAAGTTATGGAGATAGAAAAAGCTATCAAATGGATTTTGCAAATGGAAAAGAAGCCTTAGAAGAAAGCTTGGAAGATGAAGCACAAGGAGCGGATATTTTAATGGTAAAACCCGCTTTAGCTTATCTTGATGTAGTGAAAGAAATTTCACTTCATTCTAATTTGCCTTTGTGTGTTTATAATGTAAGTGGTGAGTATGCCATGCTAAAAGCAGCGGGTCGTGCAGGAGTGATTAATTATGAAAAAGTTTTATATGAGACAATGATAGCTTTTAAAAGAGCGGGTGCAAAGCTAATTATCACTTATCACGCTAAAGAATTAGCTAAAATGTTAAAAGGAGAAAAATGAGACATTTTTTAACACTAAGAGACTTTTCTAAATATGAAATTTTAAGTCTTGTAGAGCATGCAAGCGAGCTTAAAAAAAATCCCAAAAAGCTTTTGCAAGATAAAACTTTAGCAATGATTTTTGAAAAAAACTCCACAAGAACTAGAATGGCTTTTGAGCTTGCTATCACAGAGCTTGGTGGAAAGGCTTTATTTTTAAGCAGTAATGATTTGCAATTAAGCCGAGGTGAGTCTATAAAAGACACAGCTAGAGTTATTGGGGCGATGGTTGATTTTGTAATGATGAGGGTAAACAAGCATGAAAGTTTAGTAGAATTTGCAAAATATTCTAAAGCACCAGTTATCAATGCTCTAAGCGAGCTTTATCATCCAACGCAAGTTTTAGGGGATTTACTCACTATAAAAGAATGTGGCAAAATGAAAGATGATATAGCTAAGGTAGCCTTTGTGGGCGATAGCAATAATATGTGTAATTCTTGGCTTATTGCAGCTGCGATTTTGGGATTTGATTTTAGTGTTGCATTGCCAAAAAATTATGAAATCAATAGTGAAATTTTAGAATTTGCCAAAGAAAAAGCAAAAATTTCGGGAGCAAAAATCTTTTTGACTCATGATAAATTTGAGGCCATAAAAGGTAAAGATGTAGTCATTACCGATACTTGGGTTTCTATGGGTGAAGAGAGTGAAAAAGAAAAGAAAATTAAAGATTTTGACGGCTTTATTATTGATGAAGAGGCTATGAATGCGGCAAATCAAGATGCGATTTTATTGCACTGCTTACCTGCTTATAGGGGTTATGAAGTAAGCGAAGAGAGCTTTGAAAAGCATTCAAAAGTGATTTTTGAAGAAGCAAAAAATCGCCTTTATGTGGTAAAAGCCTTGCTTTGCTTTTTAAATAATAAGATTTTATATAATTTCATAAGTTGGAGAAGATAGGATAAGGAGTTTTTAGTGAAAGAACTTGAAAAATATAGCAATTGCTTAAAACGCATTGATGAATTTAGCCAAAATTTAGGCATGAAAAAAGAGGATAGAGCTATATTTGAAATGAAGCAAAGTGAGAATGAAAACGAAAAATGCTTGATACTTAAAAATGGTAGTTTTGATTCTCCTGAACCTTGGTTTATAATGGATGAAAATGATCAAATTCATACACTTATTTCTTTAAATAGTCTTAAAAATATTTTAGAAAATTTAAAACAAACTCAAAAAGAGAATTTTGAACTTCGCCTTGAAAAAGCGATTTATCAGCAAATTCCTATTGATTTTAGTGATGTGTGGATAGTGGCAATGGATGAGATAAAACGCAAGGCGCAAGAGGGTGTTATGGAGATCAGTATTGATCTTGAAAAATTGCTTGCAGATATTAAAAAAGAACATCCAAATTTATTTGTAGATATGCAAGCTATGGTAGAAAGGGTAAAAAATAATGAGAGATTATAAGGCTTTTGTGAAATATTCTAAGGCAGGACCGCGTTATACTTCTTATCCTACTGCAGTGGAATTTAACACAAATTTCAAATATGAAGAATATATAGAAATTTTAAAAAAGCAAAACAAAGCTTTATCGCTTTATTTTCATTTGCCTTTTTGCAGAAGTGCTTGTTATTTCTGTGGCTGTAATGTTATTTATACCGCCAAAGAAGAAAGTAAGGAGAGATATTTAAAATATCTTTTTCAAGAACTTGATATTTTAAGCACTATTATAGATACTAAAAGAGAAGTGGTGCAAATGCACTTTGGTGGTGGGACGCCTACTTTTTTTAGTGCTAAACAGCTAGAAAGTTTAATTTTAAAAATTAAATCTGTTTTTGGAAATTTTACCAAAGATGCTGAAATTAGCTGTGAAATTGATCCGCGTTTTTTAAATGAAGAGCAAGCTGATGTTTTAACCAAAAATGGTTTTAATCGCATCAGTTTTGGCGTGCAAGATTTTGATGAAAGAGTGCAAAAAGAAATTCATAGAATTCAACCCTTTGAGCTAACGCAAAATGCTTTAAAATTGGTAAGAGATAGGGGGATAAAATCTGTCAATATGGATTTGATTTATGGTTTGCCTTTTCAAAGTTTGCAAAGCTTTGCTAAAACCTTGGAAAAAGCTATGCTTTTAAATCCGGATCGTTTGGCTATTTTTAATTACGCTCATGTACCTTGGCTTAAGAAAAATATGAGAAAATTTGATGAAAATACTTTGCCAAGCCCTGATGTTAAGCTTGAAATTTTGGAATTTTGTGAGAAATTTTTGACTCAAAATGGTTATAAAATGATAGGTATGGATCATTTTGCCAAAGAAGAAGACGAGCTTTTTAAAGCTTTGGAAAATGGGACTTTACATAGGAATTTCCAAGGCTATACTACTAAGGACGGCGCAGATTTGATCGGTATAGGACTTACTAGTATAGGAGAAGGACAAAGTCATTATGCACAAAATTTTAAAGATATGCCAAGCTATGAAGCTGCGATTAGCGAGGGAAGATTGCCTTTTGAAAGAGGGATTAAGCTAAGCTATGATGATGAGCTTAGAAAAGCTGTGATTATGGATTTGATGGCAAATTTTAGACTAGATATTAAAGCTATAGAGAAAGAATTTAAAATCAATTTTAAAGAGTATTTTAAAGAAGATTTAAAAGCTTTGGAGGAATATAAAGAATTTATTGATTTGAGTGAAAATTTTATTTTAGTAAATGAAACAGGCGTTTTGTTGATACGAAATATAGCTATGTGTTTTGATGCTTATATGAAAAATATAAGTGAAGATAAAAAAGTCTTTTCTAAAACGGTTTGATGGGATGGTGATGAATTTTAGTCAAATAAGTGATGCTTGCGTTAAATGTGGAAAATGTATTCCGGTTTGTACTATTCATGAAGTAAATCGCGATGAAACTACAAGCCCTAGGGGTTTTTTAGATCTTTTAGCAGCTTATAAGGAAGAAAAATTAGAGCTAGATAAAGAGGCTAAAAAGATTTTTGAATCCTGTTTTTTGTGTACAAATTGCGTCGAGGTTTGTCCGAGTAAATTAAGAGTAGATAATGCCATCGAAGAAGTGCGCTATGATATAGCTAAAAAATTTGGTATAGCATGGTATAAAAAAATTATCTTTTTTTTCTTAAGAAGGCGTAAAATTTTAGATTTGGTCGCGAAATTAGGCTATGTGTTTCAAAGCTGTGCTTTTAAAATTCAAAGTCAGGATCAAAATGTAGGTATGAAGGCTAAATTTTCCATGCCTTTTGTTAAAAAAGGAAGATTGCTTACGAGTTTTAATAAAAAAAGTTTTTTAAATTCAAACCCTGATTTTATCGACAATGGAGGAGAAAAAACTGTAGGTTTTTTTGTGGGTTGTTTGGCAAATTATTTTTACATAGACACAGCTAATGCTGTACTTAAAATCGCCAAAGAAGTAAAAATCAATGTGGATTTAATGAAAGAGCAAGTTTGTTGTGGTGCACCGCAATTTTTTACAGGTGATTTTAAAAGTGTTGAAATTTTGGCTAAGAAAAATATAGAATATTTTGAAAAAAAATTAGAAAAGCTTGATGCTATTATCATTCCTGAGGCAACTTGCTCGGCAATGTTGAAAATAGATTTAGAACATTTTTTTAATATGCAAAATGAGCCAGAGTGGGCCAAAAGAGCTCAAAAGATTTCCTCTCGCATCTATATGGCTAGTGAGTATTTTTATAAATTTACAAATTTAAAAGAGCTTTTAGAAAGTAAGAAAAAGCTTAATTATAGCATTACTTATCATGATCCTTGTCATGCGAGAAAGATGCAAGGGGTTTTTAAAGAGCCTAGAGAGCTTTTAAAAGCAAATTATCATTTCGTTGAAATGAGTAATCCTAATGCATGCTGTGGTTTTGGTGGGGTAAGTATGCAAACGGATTATTATGATAGGGCTTTGAGCGTAGGACTTAAAAAAGCAAGTATGATTGATGAAAGCAAAGCTTGTGTAGTTAGTGCCGAATGTTCGGCATGTAGAATGCAAATTTCAAATGCTTTGGAGCAAAATTCTAGTAAAGCAATTTTTGCAAGTCCTTTGGAACTTATAGCGAAAGCCTTATAGATGAAAATAACTTTTCAAGGTAAAAGTGATGAATATGAGATAGAAAAATCATATTTTTACAATAGGGCATTTATAGTTAAGGATAAAATTCCCAATAGAGATAAGATCGACTTTATAACTGATAGTGTAAGGCTTTTGGAATTTAGTGATCATAGCTTTGAATTTGATGAAATTTTAAAATGCTTGTATGATGAAAATGAAGAAAATACCATCATAGTAGAGGAAATTTTTATAACAAGTCAAATAAAACAAGATGAAGAGCCACGCAATCCACCTTTAGAAATAAAGATTGATGAAGCTCCTAAAAATAATACAAGATTTACTCCTTTTAATACTTTTTCAAGAATCTTTAACAAGGATTGCTTTATTTTTACATCCGATAATTGTGAGCAAAAAGAAAGTGTGAAGGTAGAAAAAAATCAAAAATTGAATATTTTTGAATCATTGAAAATTGAAGATTTAGATGCTAGTTTTGTAAAGATTGAAATTTTAGATTATGATGCTAGTAATGACAGTGTGAATTTTGACCTTGATGCCTTTCCTAGCGGAGCAAGTTATAAGTATGGAATTTCTCAAAACACCATGTATATAATTTTACAAGGAAAAATGCCAAGCCTTTTACTTCTTGATTTTTTAAAAAGTTTTGTTTATAAAAACAAAAAAGAGCTAGCTTGTGAGAAAACATTTGTTTTAATGTTAAATCACAAGTTAGTTTATGAGCTTAAGGCTTTTTTTACTTGAAATTATTTGTTGATACTTTCAATATCAGAGCGATTTTTTTCAATCAAAGAGCGATTGTTTTGAGTAGTGTTTTTAAGTTCATTCACTTCTTCTTTTATATTTTGTATGCTTTGATTTAAAAGCTCAAGTTTTTTCTCATAGCGCATGATGAGCATAAATACAATAAATAAAAATATAATAATTAAAAATACAAAAAAATACTGCACTTGTTCTCCTTTATTCTCACCTATAATACTATAAATAATTTTCTTAAAAAGAGATGATTTTAGGTATTAATTTTTAATTTCATAAAATTAAACAAAATAAAACAAATATTTTTTAAAATTATATCTATATTGAAACAATATTTTTAAAATTGATTATTAAATAAGAGGGTATGGCGAGAGATAAATTGTGTTTGGAAATTAATCTAAAATTTCAAGCACAATTTCTTCTTTTAAACCCTTGTTTTGAATTTCTTTAAGACTTAAATTAGATGGAAGATGATTTAAAATCTCAGCATTGTTTTTAGCTTTAATCCTTGCGCAAAGAGCAAGTAAAATCCCCCTATAAGCTTTAGCAAAATGGCTAACTACCTTACCCTTTTTTATAAATTTATAAGTACTAAATTTACGCTTTGGGGTGTAAAATTTATCATAAAAACCCGCTCTTAAATCAAGCAGTTCTTCATTTTTTAAATATTCATCTAAAGCTTTACTAAAATGTTCTTTGTAAAATTTTTCTAAAGCAAAATTATTTATTTTCGCGCCTTGTTTGAATTTATAAAAAGGCAAATGATCGCTTGCTTTAACTACCCCGAAAAGATTTGAAAAAATAAGAGTGTTTTCAAGGATGTATTTTTGACTTTCTTTATCTAAAATATCAAAATTTAAATACTCATAACTCACCCCGCTATAAAGCGTTATAGCTTGTTGGGTAGGAGAATTTTTTAAATCTCTTTGAAAATTAGAAATTTCATTTTCATTTTTTATACCAAAAAGTTCTTGCAAGGCTTTCAAATCAGCGTTATTGATATATTCTTCATATTTTTTTACAGCTTGCATTCTAAAATCAAATAAATTTTCAAATATAAAAGAGCTTTTATCTATAGGTTTTTCTTTGCAAGTATCGTTTTTGCTTTCGCTAGGAGAGAATAAAATTTTCAATTTTGTCCTTTTTAAATCTTTAAAATTAAAGACTAAAAAGTATCGAAAAATATATAAAACTAGGCTTAAAAAAGGTAAAAGAGTATATGGAGATTTCTCTCCATATTACTTAAAAGCCTGTTGCACCTCCAAGCATTATAGGTATCATCATAAAGCCAAAAAGTATTCTAAGTGTTTCTGTAAAGTCTTGATTGTTAACAGTTAGCTTTTCTACTGCGTTAATACCTTCTTTAGGATAATCACTTAATGCAATAGGTTTAAATTTAGCTTCTAAATCAAGTTTATAGACTTCATCTTTTGTGATTTCATTTAGAGCCAACAAAGCTTTATCTATAAGCAAGGTTTGTTCTTCATTTTGACTTTGAATTTTAAGAGCTTCTAGGCCACCTTTAGCGATTGTTATATAATTTTCAAAAACACCCTGGGTATCTAAAGAAGAGTTAATTTTAAAATTATTTAAGATAACGCTTTCTTGTATAGGTTGAGCAAATCCTTGCTGATCTAGAAGTTCTTCTACGGCTTTTTCATCTATTGCATAGGTTTGTGTATTGTATTTAATTCCTGCTTTTTCGAAGAAATCAAGCAAGCTTTGTTTGTAGTCAAAATTTAAATTCATATCGAAATTTAAGTCTTGATTGTTTATTTTCATGTTGAAATTGTTATTATAATCGCTATTTTTTACAAAAAGTGAATTTTCAAATGAAAGTGTAAAGACACCTGAACTAAGTTTAGCGAGATAATCTTGAATCTTTGGATCGCTTTGAGATAAGCTTGCATTGATATCGCTGATTACTTTTTCTCCAAGTTTAAATCCTTCTAGGGTAAAACTTGTTTTTAAATTTTTATTTTTACTCAATAGATTATCGTAATAATCTTTTAAAGAGATTAAGCCTTGCTCCTCTCCTGTGTAAATTTCATTAGAATAAATTTCTAAATTTTTTGCTTCGATGAGTTTTTGCTCTGTTTGGGTATTGTCTTTTGCAAAAACATTAAAATTAGGGCTTGAACATCTAAGAAACATTCCATCGCCTTTACAAGAAAAATTAGAAATTTCTATTCTTACACCCATATCTTGTTGAAAATCCTTAAGGGTTTCATTTATTTGAGTGTTAAGACGCTCCTCATATTTTGCAACTGTTGTTTTATCAAGCGAGTTGCTGCACGCTGAAAAGAAAAATATAGTACCTAGGGTTAGAGCAATACTTTTTTTCATAAAATCTTCTCCTTAATATAGTTTTATAAATTATAACAATCTTATACTTAAATTTTTATGCTTTGATATTGATATTACTTTTTTACACAAGAAGAAATAATTTTATCTTAAAAAATTGAAATATGCTTTTTTTTAAAGTATAATGCTTTTGCATTTTTTGCAAAATAAATTAGGGTTTATACCAAGAAAGGAAAAGTATGAAAAAAATGCTCTTAAGTATTTTTACAACCTTTGTTGCAGTATTTTTGGCTGCTTGTGGAGGAAATTCAGATTCTGGTGCTTCAAATTCTCTTGAAAGAATCAAGCAAGATGGAGTAGTAAGAATAGGAGTTTTTGGAGATAAACCGCCTTTTGGTTATGTAGATGAAAAAGGCGTAAATCAAGGTTATGATATAGTCTTGGCGAAACGTATAGCAAAAGAACTCTTAGGAGATGAAAATAAGGTGCAGTTTGTATTAGTTGAAGCTGCAAATAGGGTGGAATTTTTAAAATCAAATAAAGTTGATATTATTTTAGCTAATTTTACTCAAACACCTGAAAGAGCAGAGCAAGTGGATTTTTGCTTACCTTATATGAAGGTAGCTTTAGGTGTGGCTGTGCCTCAAGATAGCAATATCAGTAGCATAGAAGATTTAAAAGATAAAACTTTACTTTTAAACAAAGGAACTACTGCTGATGCGTATTTTACAAAAGAATATCCTGATATTAAAACATTAAAATACGATCAAAATACCGAAACTTTTGCCGCTTTAATAGATCAAAGAGGTGATGCTTTAAGTCATGACAATACTTTGCTTTTTGCGTGGGTAAAAGAACATCCTGAATTTAAAATGGCCATTAAAGAATTGGGCAATAAAGATGTAATTGCTCCTGCTGTTAAAAAAGGTGATAAAGAGCTTAAAGAATTTATTGATAATCTAATCACAAAATTAGGAGAAGAACAATTCTTCCATAAAGCTTATGATGAAACTTTAAAAAGTCATTTTGGAGATGATGTAAAAGCCGATGATGTAGTTATTGAAGGCGGTAAAATTTAACAAAAAAGGGCTTTTGCCCTTTAGTTGATTTAGGATAAAATATGCAAAAAAAATACAAAAATATAATTTATGCTTCTTTGGGCGGAATTTTAGAATTTTATGATTTTGTGCTCTTTGCCTTTTTTTTGGATATTTTTGCTAAGGTTTTCTTTCCTCAAAATGATACTTTTTGGATGCAAATAAATGCTTATATAGCCTTTGGTGCTGCTTATTTGGCGCGTCCTTTTGGATCTATTGTTATGGCGCATTTTGGCGATAGATACGGGCGTAAAAATATTTTTTACATATCTATGCTTTTTATGGTTTTGCCTAGTTTTGCTTTGGTGTTTTTGCCAAGCTATGAGAGTATAGGTATACTTGCTACATTGATTTTATTTTTAATTCGCATTTTACAAGGCTTAGCTGTAGGGACAGAAGTAAGTGGAGCTTGGGTATATGTAAGTGAATTTGTTAAAGGGCGTCAAGTTCCTTTAGCTTTAGGTTTTATTTCAGCAACTTTGACTATAGGTTTATTGCTAGGAAATCTTGCCACTTTAGGGATAAGATCTTATTTTAGCGCGCAAGAGGTTGAAGAGTATGCTTGGAGAATTCCTTTTATTGTAGGAGGATTTTTTGGATTTTTTGCCTTATTTTTAAGAACAAAACTTAGCGAAACTCCTGAATTTGAAAGAATAAAAAAAGAAAATAGACTTTTAAATTTTCCTTTAAAGGACGCACTTAAAACTTATAAAACAAGCATGTTAGTATGCTTTTTAATGACCGTTGTTTTAACCAGCGGTGTAGCAACTTTGATGATACTTCCAAAATATCTTGAAGAGTTATTGTCTATAAATAAAACCTCGGCTTTATGGATACAAAATTTCGCTATTTTGGCTGTTATTTTAGGGGCATTGATTCAAGGAATTTTGGCTAGCAAGTGGGGAAGTTATAGAATTTGTTCTATTTTTAGCATAACTTTTATGTTTTTTGGCATGCTTTTTAGTTTTTATGATGCAAATTTCTTATTTTATTTTTTACTTGCTTGTTTTGCTCAAGGAATTATTACTTTTGCTCCTGTTTTTATGACTCAAATTTTCAAAAGTGAACTTAAATTCAGTGGACTTAGCTTTGCTTATAATATTTCTTATGCACTTTTAGGCTTTTTAACCCCTTTTATAGTCAATGCTTTTTATAAAGAATATATGGGTGTCTATCTTATGGTGGTAGGATGCTGCTCCTTATTTAGCGTATTTTTACTTAAGCGTATTTTTGCAAGGAGCGAGGCAAAAGAACTAAGCATTGTCTTTTAAAACTTCAAAAACAACTCTAGATATTTTTTCTACCGAAGTGATTTCGCAGTGCTCATCAGTTGAGTGGGGATTGTGGATATTTGGCCCTATAGAAGCACATAAAAGTTCTTGTTTTTTTTCTATGATGCCGCATTCTAATCCTGCATGGATAGCCGAAACTCTAGCTTTGGGCGATACTTTTTTAAGAGCTTTTAGTACTTTATCGCTCAGTGCATTAGCTTTGCCTTCCCAAGGGGGATAAAAATTAAAACTTCTTACTTTATAGCCAAAAGCTTTAAAAAATTCCATGGTTTCAAATTCTATCTGTTTTAAACCATCTAATATATTAGATCTTGCAAAAAGTGTAAATTTGATTTGTTGATTTTCCATTTTTAAAGTGGCTAGGTTGATGCTAGTTTGCACTATGCTCAAATGTTCATCATAAGCTCTAACTCCATGTGCGAAAGCATTGATGGTATTTAAAAGCTTTTCATTTTGATCGCAAATTTCAAATTCACCTTCTTCTTTAAATTCGCATTTTATCCACCCATTGCCTTTTACTTCATTTTCAAAATGCACCAAGGCTTTAGCATGCTTAGGGATAGAATTTATCCTTTCTCCACCTTCAAAAGAGATGATTTTTCCTTTATTTTCTTTGATAAATTGAGCCATTTCCTTGATAGAACTTTTTTCATTGCGCACGATATTGATCCCTGAATGCCCCCCTTTAAAATTTTGTGCTTGAAGTTCATAAATTTTACCTCTTGCTTTAAGAGTGCTAAAGCTTAGCTCAGCTTCTATATCTACTCCACCTGCACAACCTATCATGATCTCATCATCGCTTTCATGGTCTAAATTTAAAAGCATTTTGGAACTTAAAGTGTGCTCGAGTGAATTTACTCCCATGAGTCCGACTTCCTCATCATTTGTAAAAAGGCATTCTAGATTTTCAAATTCAGCCATAGCGTTCATCATAATGGCTATTCCTATGCCATTATCCGCTCCAAGACTTGAATTTTTAGCTCTTAAAAAGCCATTTTCTTCATATACTTCTACTTTTGGAGCTTCTCCCATGCAAACCATATCATAATGACTTTGGAGGCAAATTTTAGGATTTCCTTTAATAGCGTGAATATTTCCTGCTTTATCTATGCTTACTTTAAAGCCTTTATCTTTAGCATAGGAGCTTAAAAATTCTTTCATTTGTTCTGTTTGATAGCTACAATGTGGAATCTTGCACAAATTTTTAAAATTTTCTATAACATTTTGCATTCCATCTCCTTTTTTTGTTAAAATTATGGCATATTTTTAAAAATTTAAGGAAATAATGAGAATAAATTATAAAAAATTATTCAATTTAAGAAAAATTGCAAGCGATCCTAAGAAACTTTTAGCATTTTTGATTTTTGCTTTAATGATCGCTTTTGTACAAAATTATATAGTACAAAATCCTAGTTTTAAAGCTCAAGTGATTAGGGTGATTGATGGTGATACCATAGAAATTAGTACCAACAATAAAACCAGTAAAATACGATTTTTTGGCATAGATGCGCCTGAGTTAAAGCAAAATTTTGGCAAAAAATCAAAAGCAGCACTTGAGAAAATTTTAAAAGATAAGGAAGTTTATATTTTTTCTAAAAACAAAGATAATTATGGTAGAATTGTCGCTATTGTAAAGCTTAAAGATGTGGATATTAATCAGTTTTTAGTGAGTCAAGGATATGCTTGGGCGGATACATATTACACCAATGCTTATATTAAAGAGCAAGAAAAAGCTCAAAAAAATAAACTGGGTCTTTGGAAAGATGATAATCCAATAGAGCCTTATAAATGGCGCAAACAAAATAGATTTTAAAGGCAGGTAATGAAAAAATATATTTTAATGCTAGCTTTGCTTTTTGGAATATCAGGATGTTTTGTAAATGAAAGAGGCATTTCAAATCGGTTTTATGATGATTGCCATGAATATTATGATGCAAGTGGAACTTATCATAAGGACTGCCCTAAAAATTGGGTAGATATTAAAATGACTCCTTGATGATTTATTTGCGTAAAGATGCTGATAATGCTGATCCTATCGCTTCAGGATTTACTGTGCTTGTTGGGGAATCAGGATTTTCTGCTGCTTTGGCTGTATTAAGAGGAGGTCGCTTGAGTTTAAATATATGCTCATCTATACTAACAACTTGTATGGTTGCTTCAAACATTTTAATCTCTTTTACATGTCCTACAACTTTTACATCTCGCTTTTTAGAAGTTTCATCAAATAAAGCATGAGCTTCAAGTTCTAAAACATCGCCTAATTTAAGTGGAGCATAAAAGAAACATTTTGAACCGATAACAACAGAGAATTCTTTATTGATTGAAGCTTGTGCGACATAGTTTGCAGCAGCAAAAATAAAAGCATCAAAAACTAACCCTTGTTCATCTACAACCATATCGCTTGTAGTGATGAGTATCGACTTTGCAAAATTTTTATCAAGCTCGATAATAGTTCCTGCTAAGGAGGTATTGAGTTCTGGACAAGTTAAAAGTTCAGCTCTTACACGAGAGATATCCTCAGCGGATGCATATTCTTCAAGTTGTGCATATTCTTCAAAAATATCTTTTTTTGCCATTTTTGCGCCTTTGGTGTTCTATATTATCTACTTCAAAACATTTCTTGATGCTATATCGGCTTAGTAATTAAAAAATTTATACCTTTATGCGAACATAGACTCTTTTAGGTGCCTCATAGCCCTCAATAGTGAGGTTTTTATCGTTTGGATCTAAAAAATTTTCCAAAGAAAAAGAATCAATCCATTCTGTTTTTCTTTGTTCATTTTCATCTGTTGTTTTTGTAGCTAGGACTTCAAAATATTTAAATCCTGCTCTTTCACACCAATTTTTTAAAGCGCTAATGCTAGGAACAAAATAAATATTAGGGATTTTAGAATAGGTTTTATTAGGAACTAGGGCAATTTCTCTTGGATCTTCTATATACATGGTATCTAAAAATACAGTTCCATTTTTATTTAATCCCGCCTTTAAATCTTTTAGCATTTTTATGGGATCGCTTCTGTGGTAAATCACTCCAAGACAGAAAATCACATCAAATTTCAACCCATATTTTGGCAAATCTTCTACGCCTAAAAGCTCATATTTTATAGGAGTTTTAGCAAGAGTATTTATGAGTTCAAATTGTAAGCGATATTTGATTGAAGGATCAAAGCCTATAAGTTTTTTTGGATTAAATTCAAGCATTTTAAACATATAATAGCCATTATTGCAACCAATATCAGCAACACATTTTTGAGAAATTTCACTCATAAAGGGTTTTAAGATATTGAATTTAATAAAGCTTTGCCATTCCGTATCGATAAAAAGTTCATCTATTTTAAAAGGACCTTTTCTCCATGGTTTTAATTCTTTTGTGAGTTCTAAAATTTCTTTTTTTGCTTGAGAGTTTGTTTTTAGGGTAACACTATCTTCTAAATAAAGCTTAGAATCCAGTTCGACTTCTTTCAAATTCTGAATTTTAGAAAATAGGGGATGATTTAAAAATTGTTTTTCAAGTGGATTTTCTTGCATATTTTTCCTTGATAATCTAATTTTAGAATAATAACAAAAACAATTTGATTATAGGTTAAAATATGTAAAATTATACATATAATATGTTTTTATCAGTAAAATCATTGAAGAATAGATTTTTTATGTGATAAAATATTTTATAAAAATTTACAACTAGTTAAAAAGCATAGTTTAGTTGCTTATAATTGATAAATTTTATTTTTCGTAATTTAAACTTGGTTTTACTATTGTGTAGATAGATTTATCTTTATAATAAATTCTATACTCTTTTCACAGCAAGCGATAAATTTTAAAATAATCGATCGAGTTATTTATCTCTACTTTTACTTAAGTAGAATTTATAGATAGGTAATTCATGAGGTTAAAAGTATCAGGATTGATACCTAATTCTTTGCCTATAACTTTTTAACTTTTCAATTATTTCTTGCATTTGCATGTTAAATCCTTTGATTTTAATTTTAAGAAATTTAAATATAAAAATATAAAAAGTAATGAAAAGCTTTTAATTTGAAAGGTAAAATATGGATATAAAATTTGTACTACAAATCAAAGTCAAAAAATGAAACTTCGATTTGCAAAGCTACTTTATAAAATTTTTCTATTTTAAAAATATTTATTTAGGAAAATTTAATAAAAAATAATATTTAAAAGATGAAGGATAAGTTATTCTTTTCTTTTGGTTGTCTGTATTGTTTTGAATTAGCTGACTATAATCTTGCGGTTGGTTATTTATTTTTGGAAAAATAGACCCAATTAGATTAAAAGCAAAATCCTTATTTGATTTAGTAATTTTTTTTATTTCTTGTTCAATGTTTTCAGGGATTTTTATTTCACTACTTATGTGATCATAAGGATTATATTGTTCAATAAATAACATTCTATTGTCATATATATAATCATAAAGTCTAGGTTTAAATATTTTTAATAATGTGATCACAGCAAAATCATATAAATATAATTCTTGATTTATAGCATTGACTTCAATTTTAAAAGCATTTAAAAACCTCTCCATATCTCTAATACTTTTAAAAGCATCTGCAAAATTATTTTCTTTTATTTTTTTAATAAACTCATCTTTATCCAATGCTTCATGTTTTATATGAATTGTTTTTAGTTTTTTTATAAATATATCTTTTAAGTTTTCTTGACTAACTTTAGACAATTTAATAGGAACTTGAACTATTTTTTCTATATATTTACCACCTTTATCTTTTTGAATTTTATCTAAAGCTTTAGAAACAATCTCTTCATCATAAGAAAGAATATATATGGTATTTTTAAAATCAGCTATAGATCTTACAAGTTGAAAAATTTCTTGTATATCTGTATCGGCCAATCTATCAAGATCATCAATGACTACGATTATTTTTATGTCTATATTTAATAAAGCGGTGTTAATTTCATTTTTGATTTCATCTAAACCCTTTTTCTCTGCACTTAATAGTTTGTTAAAATTATTAATAATACTTGAAGCTCGAGACATTGCCACTGAAGCAACTGGATCTGCAATCATATAAGATGACATTTTAAATAACAATGATAAATCTTCTAGTTTATTAGGTACTTCAGATAAAAATTTAAATTTTGCATGAGAATATATTTTTTTAAATTTTTAATTTTAAATTTTGGAAATGAAGCTTTACGAATTTCTTTGGCAAGCGTTGTAAAAAAATCGCTGATAAGTTTTTTTCTAGTAGAGATATTCCAAGGATTAAATTTCACTATAATGAAATTTTCATCATCTTTAAAATCCTCCAAAGTCATATAACGAAAGAGGTCTTTCCACTACCCCAATCACCTATAATTCCAAAAGTAATACTATCTTCTTCTTTATAATTTTTAATAATTGTATTTAGTTGTTCTGCTACTGAATTTCTACTGAACAAATCCTCCTCTTTTTTCTCTATAGGTTTGTCTATATTAACGCTTTCTAATTTTTCTTGTTTGTTTTGATTATTTTCCATAAAATAAGCTCCTTTTGGTTTTTGAGATTATATATAATTTTAACTATGTTTTATGATAAAAAGAACCAAAGGTATTCTAATCACTCTTGAGAGGGTAAAAAATATTTTTGGTTTTTTGCTTTAAATAAGGAAAGATAAAAAGCTATCTATAATTTTTTAAGATCTATTGTTTAGGTTTTTACTAAAATCATCTAGAGATAGTTGGATGTTTTTTGAAAAATATCATTTGTAGTTTAAAATAGGTTCTTTGTATCGATTTTTCCTAACTTTTTGGAATAAAAAATAAAAAGTTAGGAGAAAAGTTAGGAAAAAAGTTTCAAAATGGATTTTAATGGAAAAAACTTTAATTTAGGCTTTATATAGCTACAAATGCCTATTTTATCTATATTTTATAAGTCTGATATTTATAGTAGCTTATGGTACAAATGGTGCGGTTAGCGAGATTTGAACTCGCACACGCGGAGCGCACCACCCCCTCAAGATGGCGTGTCTACCAATTCCACCATAACCGCAAATTTTAGAATTCAAAGAAATAAAAAGCCCTACTTAAAATAGAGCTTTTTTAAGATTAAGCAAAAACTATAAAAGGATTTGCATAAAGTGCTATAAGAGCAATTACAAGAGCGTAAATAACTTGCGCTTCTATCATTGCCAATGCAATAAACATTGTTGTCATTAATTTTGGCCCAAGTCCCGGGTTTCTAGCTGTTCCTGCTATAGTAGCCGCTGCAGTATTACCCATACCGATAGCACCACCTAGTGCAGCAACGCCAAGTCCTAAACCTGCCGCTAAAACAGAAAACGCTTTGATCCATACATTGATAGCTTCTTGTTCAACAGGTGCATTAGCTTCAGCTGCGAAAGCAGTTGCTGCAAGAGCTAAAAATAGAAAAAAGATTTTTTTCATTTTTGTAACCTTTCTTTAAAATTTATAGAGAGTTTTAATGTTTTAATTTTAAATCAGTTCGGCTTGCGTATCCCTACTTAAGATTTAAAACTAAGTTGAAAATATATCAAAAATTATCTTTAATTTTATTGAAATTTACTAAATTTCACATTTTTAAAGTATTTTTATTACTTTCATTAAAGATTAAAACTTTTTTTGCTTTAATAATACTTTAAAATAATTTTTTAATACAAGGTTGTAAATTTTGAACTCTAAATTTTCGAAAATAGGTTTTATTTTAGCAGTTGCCGGTTCAGCTGTGGGCTTAGGAAATGCTTGGAAATTTCCTACTTTGGTAGGACAAAGCGGCGGTTCTGCTTTTATATTGCTTTATATTATTTTAACTTTGGGTGTAGGTTTTGTTATTTTTCTAGCCGAGCTTAGCATAGGAAAGATTAGTGAAAAAGATCCTGTTAATGCTTATGAAAAACTTGCTCCTTCAAATAAAAAAGCTTGGTCTTATGCAGGTTTTACTATGATAGGAGCAATTTTAATCGTTTCTTTTTATACTTTAGTAATTGGCTGGATACTTAAATATGCATATTTAAGTATTAGCGGAAATTTATATCCTGAACTTAATACAAGTTCTGCTGAATTTGGAAAATTAATTTCAAGTGATTTTGTAAGCCAATTTGTATGTTTTACCTTGATTTTTTTAATTGTTTTTTACACAGTATCTAAGGGTGTAAAAAATGGCATTGAAAAACTAAATGTTTGGATGATGCCAGCTTTATTTATCTTACTTGTTTTGATGCTTATTTATGCAATGACTAAAGATGGTTTTATGATGGCGGTTGAATTTCTTTTCGTGCCTGATTTTTCTAAGATTAGTACTTCTAATGTGCTTGAGGCTTTAGGACTTGCTTTTTTTAGTTTATCTTTGGGGGTAGGGACTATTATCACTTATTCGGCAAGTTTACCTGAGCGTACAAATTTTATTACCAGCACTCTAAATATCATTTTTATCAATCTTTTAATCGGACTTTTAATGGGTTTAGTCGTTTTTACCTTTATCTTTGAGTTTGGTTTTGATGCAAGCAAAGAGGGTCCAGGTCTGATTTTCGTTTCTTTAGCGACTTTATTTCAAAAACTTGGAGCTATAGGACATATTTTAGGAGCAGCTTTTTTTATATCTTTGATTTTTGCAGGTATTACTTCAGCAGTTTCAATGATAGAGCCTTTTGCTTTTTACTTAATTAATAGCTTTGGAATGAGCCGTAAAAAAGCTTTAATTTTGATAGGAATTATAGTTTATACTTTAGGAATTTTGTGTATTTTGTCTTCTTTGGATTCAACTGCATTTAAAATTTTTGGTCTTAGTGTTTTTGATCTTTTAGACACTTTATCAAGTAAAATTATTATGCCTTTGGGTGGAATTTTAGCTGCTATTTTTGTGGGTTTTGTGATCAAAAAAGAAGCTTTGCAAATTTTATTTGGTCCTTATATGAAGGGTATATTTTTTGAACTTTGGTATATCTTTTTAAGATTTATTTCGCCTTTGGCGGTTATTGTTGTTATGATTAGTGCTTTTTTAAAGTAAAATCGGATTAAAAATGAGAACATATTTTTCAAAAATAGGTTTCATTTTAGCTGTTGCAGGCGGGGCTGTAGGTTTGGGAAATGCTTGGAAATTTCCAACCCTAAGCGCTGAAAATGGCGGTTTTGTTTTTGTTCTTTTGTATTTATTTTTTACTCTTAGTATAGGGTTTAGTATCTTTTTAGCTGAAGTATCAATGGGGCGTTTAAGTAGAAGTGATTTAGCAAATGCTTACTATACTCTTGCAAAAAGTCATGCCAGAAGATGGCGTTATGGTGGAATTTTCACCTTAGGTGGAATTTTTGTTCTTTCTTTTTATTTGGTAATTATGGGTTGGGTTTTAAAATATGCCTTGACTAGTCTTTATTATTTACCTAAAAATTTAGAGCAAGCAGGAAGTGATTTTTCTACTTTAATCAGTGCTGATTTAAGCAATTCTATTTTATTTTTTTCTTTATCTTTTTTTCTTACTTTATTGATTGTGTCTAAGGGTTTAATAAAAGGCATTGAAAGACTGAATGTGGTTATAATGCCAAGTCTTTTTATCATGCTTATTTTTATGCTACTTTATTGTATGAGTTTTCAAAATGGTTTTAAGCAAGCTTTTTCTTATCTTTTTTATCCTGATTTTTCAAATTTTAAATTAAGTTCTATTGCTGAAGCTTTAGGGCTTGCTTTTTTTACATTATGTTTAGGAATAGGCTGTATAGTGACTTATTCTGCGGCTTTAAGCAAAAAAATAAATTTTATCAAAAGTTCTATTTTTATAGTTTTGATTAATCTTCTTATCTCATTTATCATGGGGCTTATAGTTTTTACTTTTATATTTGAATTTGAGGCAAATCCAAATATAAAAGGTCCAGGAATAGTATTTGTATCTTTGATGAGTTTATTTAATGAGCTTGGAATTTTAGGTTATGTTTTAGCCTTTTGTTTTTTCTTGGCACTTTTTTTCGCAGGTATTACTTCTGCGGTTTCAATGATAGAGCCTCTGACTTTCTATGTGGTTAATAATTATAAAATTTCTCGTATTAAAGCTTTATCATTTATAGGTTTTATCGTTTTTGTATTGGGAATTTGTTGTATTTTATCTTTAAATACTCATTTTTCTAGTTTATTTAGTATTTTTGGAAAAGATTTTTTTACTCTTTTAGATAAGGTGACTTCTAATATATTACTTCCCCTAGGGGCGATTGTAAGTTCTATATTTGTAGGTTTTTTTGTGGATAAAAAGCGAATTTATAAAATATTTTCCAAATTTGTAAATCGTCAAATATTTACAATTTGGCTATTTTTTATTCGTTTTATATCACCTATAGCAATTATTTGCATAATGTGTTATCAAATTTTTGTTAAAATTTCTTAATTATTTCATATAAGGAAAATAAATGGCTAAAAAATTTATAGATGTTATGGATACAAGTTTTAGAGATGGTTTTCAATCTGTTTACGGGGCTAGAGTCTTAATGCAAGATTTTTTTCCAGCAGTAGAAGCAGCCAAAGAAGCAGGGATAACTCATTTTGAATTTGGAGGTGGAGCAAGGTTTCAAAGCCTTTATTTTTACCTTAATGAAGATGCTTTTGAAATGATGGATAAATTCCGTTCGATTGTTGGAAAAGATGCGAATTTGCAAACTTTAGCAAGAGGTGTAAATACTGTTACTTTGGATACAGGAAGTAAAGAGCTTATTGATTTACATGCCAAACTTTTTGCTAAGCATGGCACTACAACAATTAGAAATTTCGATGCTTTAAACGATGTAAATAATCTTAAATTCAGTGGAGAATGTATTAAAAAATACGGCTTAAAACATGAAATCACAATTACTTTAATGGATTTACCACCAAATTGTCAAGGTGCCCACGATGTACCATTTTATGAAAGAATATTAAAAGAAATTTTAGCTGCTGAAATTCCTTTTGATAGTATTTGTTTTAAGGATGCTAGCGGAACTTCAAATCCAAATAAAATTTATGAAACCATTAAAATGGCTAGAAAAAATTTACCACAAGATGTGCATATAAGACTTCATACGCATGAAACTGCAGGAGTGAGTATAGCTTGTTATTTAGCAGCATTGGAAGCTGGGGTTGATGGTATAGATTTAGCAGCAGCTCCTGTGAGTGGGGGTACTTCACAGCCTGATATTTTAACTATGATGCATGCTTTAAAAGGTAAAAATTATGATTTGGGTGGATTAGAAGAAGAAAAGATTTTAAAATACGAAGCAGTTTTAAAAGATTCTTTAAAAGAGTATTTTTTACCGCCTGAAGCTACAATGGTAAGTCCTTTAATCCCATTCTCTCCTATGCCAGGAGGAGCTTTAACTGCCAATACTCAAATGATGAGGGATAATAATATACTCGATAAATTCCCAGAAGTTATTCATGCTATGCGTGAAGTTGTGGAAAAAGGTGGTTTTGGAACTTCTGTAACTCCTGTTTCTCAATTTTATTTTCAACAAGCTTTTAACAATGTCATGTTTGGACCTTGGGAAAAAATTGCTGAAGGTTATGGAAAAATGGTATTGGGATATTTTGGTAAAACTCCTGTCGAGCCTGATGCTGAAGTTAAAAAACTTGCAGCTAAACAGCTAAATTTAGAGCCCACTACAGAACTTGCTATCGATATAGCGGATAAGGATGAAACCAAAAGTATAGCCTATGTTAAGAGTTTACTTGAAAAAGAGGGCATAGCGGTAAGCGAGGAAAATATTTTCATTGCAGCAGCTTGTAAAGAAAAAGGTATAGCGTATTTAAAAGGTGAAGCTAAAGTTAATGTGCGCAAGAATGTGTCTGCGCCAAAACAAAATTCTACTGGTATTGATGAGAATAAATTTACAGTTTCAGTTAATGGAAACAAATATCATGTAGAAATAAGTGCAGGCTTTGATAAAGATGTAAATATTAAAAGTATTCACAAAGCAGATACTCAAGAAGATATAATGCAAGATGCGGATTCAAGCGAAGGTATACAAGCTGGAATTTCGGGTAATGTATTTAAAATTTATATTAATGAAGGTGAAGAGGTAAAATCGGGTCAAGTTGTTATGATTTTAGAAGCTATGAAAATGGAGATAGAGGTTAGTGCACCAAAAGATGGCATAATAGAAAAAATTTGTGTCAAGACGGGTGATAGTGTTAGCGAAAATAATTTAGTCGCAATATATAAAAATAATTGAGGTTTTAAATGAAGAAATTTGAAAATTTAGGTTTGGAAAATATAAAAAAAGTTTATCATAATTTAAGTTTTGATGAACTCTATGAACATGAGAAAAAGAATGAAGAGGGGCAATGCACGGATAATGGAACTTTTACTGTAGATACGGGAATTTTTACAGGAAGAAGTCCAAAGGATAAATATTTTGTAAAACAAGACCCTTCTAGCAAGTATATAGCTTGGGGTAAAGTCAATCAAGCAATCACTAAAGAACTTTTTGATGAGCTTTTAATGAAGGCTAGAAAAGAATTAAGCAATAAAGAAATTTATGTGCAAGATGTTTTTTGCGGCGCTTCTTTGAAAAGTCGTAAGGCTATAAGATTTGTAACTGAAATTGCATGGCAAGCACATTTTGTAAAAAATATGTTCATTCGTCCTAATGATAAAGAGCTTGATGAATTTAAAGCCGATTTTATCGTTTATAATGCATGCAAATGTGTCAATAAAGACTATGAAAAGAATGGTTTAAATTCTGAAGTTTTTGTGATTTTTAACATAGAAGAAAATATTGCAGTTATTGGCGGAACTTGGTATGGCGGCGAGATGAAAAAAGGAATTTTTTCCATGATGAATTATTGGCTACCTCTTGAAAATAAGCTTTCTATGCATTGTAGTGCAAATGTTGGTGAAAAAGGCGATGTTGCACTTTTCTTTGGCCTGAGTGGCACTGGAAAAACAACTCTTTCTACCGATCCAAAAAGAAAGCTTATAGGCGATGACGAGCATGGATGGGATGATGAAGGAGTGTTTAACTTCGAGGGTGGATGTTATGCAAAAACTATCAATCTTGATCCTGAGAGTGAACCTGAAATTTATGGAGCGATTAAGAGAAATGCACTTTTGGAAAATGTGGTTTTAAGAAGTGATAAGAGCGTAGATTATAGCGATGCTTCAAAGACTGAAAATACTAGAGTTTCTTATCCTATAGAACATATAGAAAATCATGAACCAAGCTTAAAAGCAGGTCATCCAAAAAATATTATTTTTCTAAGTGCAGATGCTTTTGGAATTTTACCTCCTGTAAGCAAACTTAGCAAAGAGCAGGCTATGTATTATTTTTTAAGTGGTTATACAGCAAAAGTAGCTGGAACAGAAAGAGGGATTACAGAGCCTCAAGCTACTTTTTCAGCTTGCTTTGGCGAGCCTTTTATGCCTTTGCATCCAACAGTTTATGCAAGATTGCTTGGAGAAAAAATTGACAAACATGAAGTAAATGTTTATCTTGTTAATACAGGCTGGAGCGGTGGAAGCTATGGCGTGGGCAAAAGAATGAGTATAAAGGCTACTAGAGCTTGCATTAATGCTATTTTAGATGGAAGTATTACACAGTGTGAATTTGAAAATTTTGATGTATTTAATTTAGCTATTCCTAAAACTTTAGCTGGTGTGGAAAGCTCTCTTTTAAATCCTATCAATACTTGGAAAGATAAGGATGAATTTATCGCCACTAGAAATAAATTAGCAAAAATGTTCAGCGATAATTTCAAACGCTATGAAGATGTCAAAGAGGGTGTAGAATACAGTCAGTTTGGACCTAAAATTTAAGGCGCATTGATGAAAAATGAGATGTGGTCAGGACGCTTTAGCGAAGCAAGTAACGAACTCTTAAAAGAATTTAATGCAAGTTTAAATATAGATAGAGCTTTGTATGTGGAAGACATACAGGGTTCTATTGCTCATGCTACTATGCTTGAAAATTGCGGAATCTTAAAAAAAGATGAGCTAGAGGCTATTGTAAAAGGTTTAGAGCAGGTTAGAGTCGAGATAGAGCAAAATCGCTTTGTTTTCAATATAGAAGATGAAGACATTCATATGGCTATAGAAAAGCGTTTAAGTGAGCTTATAGGAAGTGAAATAGGCGGAAGACTTCACACAGCTCGCAGTCGCAATGATCAGGTTGCAACTGATTTTAAATTATTTACCAAAAAGTCCCATTTAGAACTTATAATGCTTTTAAAAGAACTTATCCAAACTCTACTTTCTCATGCTAGAGCGCATAAAAGAACTATTATGCCAAGCTTTACGCATTTGCAACATGCACAACCTATAAGTTTTTCTTTTTATATCTTAAGCTATGCTTTTATGTTTATGCGTGATATCAAGCGTTTGCAAAATAGTTTAGAGCTTGCGGATTTTTCCCCGCTAGGTTCTTGTGCTTGTGCGGGAACTAGCTATGCAACAAATCGCAATCTTAGCGCTCAAATTTTAGGCTTTAAAGACATTATGCCAAATGCCATGGATGGAGTGAGTGATAGGGATTTTGCGCTTGATTTACTTTATGATATAGCAGTGATTTTTACACACACTTCAAGACTTTGCGAAGAGATGATTTTATTTTCTGCTTCAGAATTTGGATTTTTAACCATAAGCGATAGTTTTTCAACAGGAAGTTCTATCATGCCACAGAAAAAAAATCCCGATGTTTGCGAACTTATACGCGGAAAAACAGGGCGTGTTTATGGAAATTTGATTTCTCTTTTAACGATTATGAAGGCACTTCCTTTAGCTTACAATAAAGACATGCAAGAAGATAAAGAAGGACTTTTTGATAGTGTTAAAACAGCAAAAGATAGTTTGATTATTTTAAATGCTATGTTAAAAGAAGTAAAAATCAATGAAGAAAATATGTTAAAATCTTGTAAAAAAGGGCATTTGTTGGCTACAGATTTGGCAGATTATTTAGTGCGAGAAAAAAATATTCCTTTTAGAAAAGCGCATTTTATAGTCGGTAATGTGGTCGCACAAGCTGAAAAACAAGGGATTGATATAAGTGATATCGAAGATCTTTCAAAAATAGATCCTATCTTTGATGAAAAAGCGATGAAATTGCTTGATTTTGAAAATTCTTTAAATTCTAAACAAAGTGAAGGTTCAAGCTCAGTTGCTAGTGTAGAAAAACAAATTCAAATTTTAGAAAAATTTCTTGAATGTTTAGGCTAATTTTGCCTAAACATTAAATCTAAAGTGCATCACATCGCCATCTAAGACGATATAATCTTTTCCTTCAAGACGCAATTTTCCCGCCTCTTTAGCGCCATTTTCTCCTTTGTAGGTGATAAAATCTTCATAAGAAATCACTTCTGCTTTGATAAAACCTTTTTCAAAATCATTATGAATCACGCTAGCAGCTTTTGGAGCTTTCCAGCCTTTTTTAATAGTCCAAGAACGCACTTCTAAAACTCCTGCTGTAAAATAGCTTATGAGTCCAAGTTTAGAAAAAGCAGTGCGTATGATTTGATCAAGCCCACTTTCATTTACACCTAAAGAGCTTAGAAATTCAGCACTTTCCTCATTACTTAAGCCAACTAATTCTTCTTCTATCTTAGCACAAAGCTTGATAACTTCGTGATTGTTCTTATTAGCATAGTCTTTTAAAATTTTTACATACTCGTTATCTTCGCTAATACCATTTTCATCAACATTTGCCCCATAAATCACTTCTTTGGCAGAAAGAAGTCTTAGCTCTTTATTTAAAGCTTGAAAAATCTCATCTTCTTTTTGCAAATAGGTGCTAGCTGGAAGACCTTTATTTAAATGTTCAAGCAAAGAATTTGCCATTTCTAGACTTTCTTTTGCACCTTTGGTATTTGCTCTAGCTTCTTTATTGAGTTTTTCTATTTTTTTACCAAGCTGTTCTATATCTGCTAAAATAAGCTCTGTATTAATGATCTCAACATCCCTTAAAGGATCAACGCCTCCTTCAACATGGGTGATGTTTTCTTCATCAAAACATCGCACAATGTGTAAAATTACTTCTGTTTCACGTATATTGGAGAGAAACTTATTTCCCAATCCCTCGCCCTTGCTCGCACCTTTTACAAGCCCTGCAATATCTACAAATTCTATCAATGAATGCATAATTCTTTCAGGTTTTACAATTTTGGCAAGTTCATTTAATCTTAGATCAGGAACTTCAACCATAGCCTTATTAGGTTCTATGGTACAAAAGGGATAATTTGCACTTTGTGCATTTTGTGCCTTGGTTAAGGCATTAAAAGTAGTTGATTTTCCAACATTTGGAAGACCTACTATACCGACGCTTAAACTCATTTATTTTTCCTTAAAAGATGAATTAAAAAATTAACACACATTCTAACTCCTGTTCCACCCGCACCAAAGCTATTATAGCCCCAAGATTTTTCTATGTAAGCAGGTCCTGCTATGTCAAGGTGGAGCCATTTATCTTTATATTCTTTGCGTATGAATTTATCTAAAAATAACCCAGCTGTAATTGCACCACCATAACGACTAGAAGCAGAATTACTAACATCAGCAATATTTGACTTTATAAGTTCTTTTAAATGCGGGTTAAAGTGTAGTATGGTTGTATATTCTCCACTTTTTTTAGAGCTTAAATAAAATTCATTTTGCAATTCTTCATTATTTCCCATAATACCACTTGTAAATTCCCCAAGCCCCACAACGCAAGCTCCTGTAAGAGTCGCCATATCAATGAGTAAATCAGGTTTTAAATCCTGAGCATAAGATAAACAATCAGCTAAAACCAAACGCCCTTCAGCATCGGTATTTCTTACTTCTATACTCACGCCTTCGCGCGAAATTAAAACATCATCTGGTTTATAAGCGTTTCCACCTATCATATTTTCAGTTGCACCTAAGATGCAATGTACTTCTAATTCTAAAGCGAGCTCGGCAACCGCTTTAATAATTCCCATCGCAGCTGCAGCTCCGCTTTTATCCGCTTTCATAGTAAGCATATAATCAGCAGGTTTTAGGCTCAAGCCACCACTATCGTAAGTTAAGCCTTTGCCTACAAATACTATACGCTTTTTAGCATTTTTAGCTTTATAGCTAAGGTGGATCAGACGCGGCGGATGGGCAGAAGCACGATTGACAGCTAAGAATGCATTCATTTTTTCTTTAGCAAGAAATTTTTCATCGCAAATTTTGCATGTGATATTTTTATTTTTTTTAGCTAAATTTTGAGCATCTTCCGCCATTTTTAAAGGAGTATAAATTTCAGGAATTTCATTAACTATATCTTTGGCAAAATTTGTCGCATTGGCTAGAATTTCACCGCGTAAAAGACCTATTTTTGCTTCATCGAGATTAAATTTTTTAGCATTTAGTTCTTCGGCAGAAATTATAAATTTTTCTAAAGTGCTTTCTTTTTTTTCGCTTTTGTATTTATCAAATTTATAAGCTCCAAAAAGCACACCCTCAACCAAAGAAGTAAAACTTCTCACAACGCAATCACCTAATATGCTAGGAAGTTTTACGCTTTTAATGTTTAATTTTTCTAAATTTTTATAAGCAGTGTAAAGTGCTAATCTTATATCCTCATAATTTAAACTTTTAAGTTCTATAAATAATCTTTTATTGTTTAAATCGAGTAAAATTCCCTCGCCTGTATAGTTATTTAATTTAAAAAAATCTTTTTCATTTGTGAATGGTTTTAGATTTTTATCTTGTATAAAAACAAGTTCAAAATCTGCTTTTATACCATGAATTTTTTTATCACTTAATTCAAATATCATTTTTTTTCCTTTTTTCTTTAAGTATAGCTTTTTCAATTTGTTTAAAGGTGAAAACAAGTAAAGATAAAAAACATATTATCATAATAGCAGCTAAATACCAATGATTTTTAGCCCAGGTTAAAAAATTCTGGATTAAATTACCAAAATGCCAAGCTAAAAGTATGGTAATAGCAGCCCAAACCCAAGCGCTAAGAAGATTGATAATGGCAAATTTTTTAGCACTATAACGCGTAATACCTATGCTCATAGGGATTACAGTTCTAAAACCATACATATAGCGTTGTATAAAAATAATAGGCCAACCAAAACGCTGTAAAAGTAAGTGCGCTACGGCGAATTTACGCCTTTGCGAACGGAGTTTCTTTTGAATATAGCGTTTGTTATATCTTCCTATATAAAAATAAATTTGATCCCCAACAAAGCCACCCAAGCCAGCTATAAATATAGCTAATACTACATGCATTTTTCCATCATGGGCTGCAAGTCCAGCAAAAATAAGTCCAAGCTCACCCTCTAAAATACTCCAGCAAAAAAGTATCAAGTAGCCCCAAGTTTCAACATGTTCATTCCAAATTCTTATAATAAATTCTTCCAAGGAGAAATCATTTTTAACCAAACCATGAATCACATAAATTATTAGAGCAATTAAAACGATAAAGATAAAAAATTTAAACCATTTTCTCATCGCACCCTCCTAAAATTCTAAAACACTATATACAGAACAATGCTTTTGTAATTTTTCTTCACCGCCTAAGTTTTTCAAATTCATTAAAAAACAAGCCTCGATACATTCTCCTCCTGCTTTTTTAATAAGTTCAAAAGAGGCAAGTGCTGTCCCACCTGTAGCTATAAGATCATCTACAAGCAAAATTTTTGCATTTTTTATATTTCTAAATGCATCTTGATGAATTTCTACTCTATCTGTCCCATACTCAAGTTCATACTCGCAAGAATAGGTATTTGATGGAAGTTTATTGGGTTTGCGTATAGGAACAAAAGGTAAATTTAGCTTAGCACAAATCATTGCCGCAAAAATAAAACCTCTGCTTTCAGTTCCTGCTATAAAATCTAAATTCATAGTTTGATAACGCTTACTTAAATGATCCAGTAAAAAAGATAAGGCTTTTTGATTGTTAAGTAGAGTTGTAATATCTCGAAAGATAATACCTTCTTTTGGAAAATTTGGAATAACGCGTATGCTTTCTGATAAAAATTGCTGTTCGTTTTGTGTAAGTTTTGTCATAATAATGCCTCGATTTTTGCTTCTAGCTCTTTAATTCTTTGTCTTAGTTTATCATTTTCTAAACGGTATTGAGAATTTCTTGTTCTTAGAGAAGTTAAATCCGCTTTTATTTTATTGAGCTCTTCGGTTAAAATATCGATATTCCCAAGACTGCGTTGAAGTTGAATTTGTAGTTTTCTAATGACTATTTCAGTATCATCAAGATTGTTTTTTATAAAATCTTTTGAAGTTTTTTCTTTATTAAGCAGGGTTTTATAATAAAACAACATAACAACTAGATAAATAGTAGCACAAATAAGTGCAGTTAAAATAAACCAATTTGCAAACATTAACAATCTACCTCAATTTTTTGAATTCTTTTTACATGTCTACCTTGATCAAAAGGGGTTTGAATAAAATTTTCTATCATATCGATAGCTGCATCAATGCCTATTAATCTACCTCCAAAAGCTAAAACATTTGCATCATTGTGTTTTCTAGCAAGTTTAGCACTAAGGCTTTCATTACATAAGGCACAGCGAATGTTTTTATGACGATTAGCAGCGATGGAAATTCCTATCCCTGAACCACAAATTAAAATTCCAAAGCTTTGTTCATCTATTTTAGAAGCTAACAAATGTGCATAATCTGGATAATCACAACTAGTAGGATCATTTGTCCCAAGATCATCAAAAGGAATTTGCTTTTCTTTAAGAAAGGTACAAATTTTTTCTTTAAGCATAAAACCCGCATGATCGCTAGCAATATAAATTTTTTTTCTAAGCATAAAAAATCCAAAATTTAAAAATTAAAGCATCTATATTAACATAACAAATCATAAAAAAAGCTTTTTGTTTTCAAAATAAATTTAAAACTAAGCTTTATTTTTTGTATATATGTTACAATATACATTTTAAGAATTTTAATCCATTTTAACAAATAGAAGGAAAATTAAATGAAACTCCTATTGATAGGATCATCTACCGGAGGCCCTAATCAGCTGAAGTTTTTATTAAAAGATGTGGATATAAAAAATACTTGCGTAGTTATAGCTCAACATATGAGTGCAAGTTTTATACCTTCTTTTGTAAATCAGTTTAATAAAGAAGCCTTAAGCGAAGTAAGTCTTTTAAACGACAAAGAGGTTTTGGCAAATAAAATTTATATTTGTCAAAAAAATACTATTTTATCAGGAAATTTAAATCTTATGGCAAACTGGAAAGAAGTTGTCACAAGCTTTAAACCAAATGTAGATTTGTTGTTTCACTCAGCTGTACCTTTGGTAAAGACAAACAAAATTTTAGCTGTAATACTAACAGGCATGGGAGATGATGGGGCTAAGGGATTGTTTGAATTGTATAAAGTAGGAGTTAAATGTTTGTGTGAAAATGAGGCTGATAGTATTGTATATGGTATGCCAAAAAAAGCAAAAGATATAAATCCAAAACTAAGGCCTATGAGTTTAAAAGAAATTAAACAAGAAATTTTAAATTTTATAAATGAAGAATGAGGGTTTAAATTTATGGAAGAAAAAATTAATCCTAGCGAATTAGAGCTTAATGAATTTATTAAGATTATTAATGAAATCAGCGGTATAGATTTAAATGAAAAAAGAAATATTTTAGTTTTAAAATTATCAAAATTTGTTTCAAGTACGGGTGTAAAAACCTTTGCTGAATTTTTAAGCAAACTTCAAATAAATAGACAGCTTAGACAAGATACTTTAGATTTTGTTACTATAGGGGAAACATACTTTTTAAGAGAATTGTCGCAATTAAAAGAAATTATTTTTTATGCTAAAAGTCTTGAAAAAACAGTAAATATTTTAAGTGCTCCTTGTTCTAGTGGCGAAGAGGTGTATTCTATGGCGATTTTGGGAGCTCAAAATTTCCTTAAGGATATGATGATCTTAGGAATTGATATAAATTCAAATGTCATCGAAAAAGCAAAGGTGGGTAAATATCAAGGTAGAACTTTACAGCGTTTAAGCGAAAGTGAAAAAAGAAGATTTTTCACAGATATTGGAGAGCAAACATTTAGCATTAATAAAAGCGAGCTTTGCACATGTAGATTTGAATTATGTAATGTTTTTGAAGATAAATTTTTAAGACTGGGTAAATTTGATATTATTGTCTCTAGGAACATGATGATTTATTTTGACTATGATTCTAGAATTAAATTAATGGAGCGTTTTTATCAAATTTTAGCTGATAACGGTAGGTTGTATGTGGGCAATGCCGATTTGATTCCTGAAACCACATTTTTTAAGAAAGTTTTTTCACCTCGAGGTGTGTACTATGAAAAAATTTGATTATATTTTCTTAAATTTTACAAAAAGTTACACTTTTTTATATCTTCGCTAAAATAAAGTTACTATTTTTAGCTTAAATTTTGATTTTGGTGCTATAATATTGTCAATATAATAAACCCTTGTTATTATTAATTTTTAAGTTTAATCAAAAAAGGAAAGATTTTGATAGAGTTAAGAAATGTAAATAAATATTATGGAACCCATCATGTTCTTAAAAATATTAACCTTTGTGTTAAAGAAGGTGAAAAACTTGTTATCATAGGCCCTAGCGGAAGTGGAAAAAGTACTACTATTCGCTGCATGAATGGACTTGAAGAGGTGAGTTCGGGTGAAGTTGTTGTAAATAATCTTGTTTTAAATCATAAAAATAAGATTGAAATTTGTAGGAAATATTGTGCTATGGTTTTTCAACATTTCAATCTTTATCCTCATATGACTGTTTTGCAAAATTTAACTTTAGCTCCTATGAAACTTCAAAAAAAATTACGCCAAGAAGCCGAAGAAACAGCCTATCAATATCTTAAGGTGGTTGGACTTGTAGACAAGGCAAATGTTTATCCAGCCACGCTTTCAGGTGGTCAGCAACAACGTGTTGCTATCGCAAGAGCGCTATGTACTAAAAAACCTTATATCTTGTTTGATGAACCTACTTCAGCACTTGATCCTGAGACTATACAAGAAGTTTTAGATGTAATGAAAGAAATTTCTACACAAAGAAATACAACTATGGTTGTGGTAACTCATGAAATGGGTTTTGCTAAAGAAGTTGCCGATAGAATTATTTTCATGGAAGATGGTGCTATTGTGGAAGAAAATGTTCCTAGTGAGTTTTTTTCCAATCCTAAAACTGAAAGAGCAAGACTCTTTTTAGGAAAAATTCTTAAAAATTAAACCAAATTTTAAAAGGAGAGAACAATGGTTTTTAGAAATTCTTTATTAAAATTAGCAGCACTTGCTTTAGGAGCTTGTATGGCTTTTACTAGTGCAAATGCAGCTGAAGGAAAACTTGAAGCTATCAAGGCTAAAGGAGAGTTGGTTATAGGTGTAAAAAATGATGTACCACACTATGCTTTACTTGATCAAGCTACAGGCGAAATTAAAGGCTTTGAAGTTGATGTTGCTAAAATGCTTGCTAAGAGTATTTTAGGAGATGAAAATAAAGTTAAACTTATAGCAGTAAATGCTAAAACAAGAGGTCCATTACTTGATAATGGTAGCGTTGATGCGGTTATAGCAACTTTTACTATCACTCCAGAGAGAAAAAGAGTGTATAATTTTTCAGAGCCGTATTATCAAGATGCTGTAGGGCTTTTAGTTTTAAAAGAGAAAAATTATAAATCTTTAGCAGATATGAATGGTGCTACTATAGGGGTAGCTCAAGCAGCAACTACTAAAAAAGTTATCAATACTGCGGCTAAAAAAATAGGTGTTAAAGTAAAATTCAGCGAATTTCCTGATTATCCTAGCATAAAAGCAGCTTTAGATGCAAAAAGAATTGATGCGTTTTCAGTTGATAAATCTATTTTACTAGGTTATAAAGATGAGAATAATGAAATTTTACCTGATAGTTTCGATCCTCAAAGTTATGGCATAGTTACAAAAAAAGATGATGCAAATTTTTCAAATTATGTCAATGATTTTGTAAAACAAAACAAAACTGAAATCGACGCTTTAGCTAAAAAATGGGGTTTATAAAATGAATGAGAGTGTAGGCTTTGTGGATAAATTAAGGCAACTCCTTAGTTCTTGGGGTTTGTATGATGAAAGTAGTACAAATCCTTTTGCAATTTGGAAATTTCTAGACGCTTTGGACAATGGAGATGCTTTTATTAGCGGTTTTATTTATACTTTAGAAGTGAGCATTCTTGCATTACTTATAGCGATTGTTTTTGGAACTATAGGTGGTGTGATGGCCACAAGTAAAATTAAAATCCTAAGAGCCTACACTCGAGTGTATGTTGAGCTTTTTCAAAATATTCCCTTGGTAATACAAATTTTCTTTTTATATTTTGCTTTGCCTGGCTTAGGAATTCATCTTGATATTTTTACCATCGGTGTTTTGGGTATAGGTGCTTATCATGGTGCTTATGTAAGTGAGGTAGTTAGAAGTGGAATTTTATCTGTTCCTAGGGGACAATTCGAAGCTTCAGCCTCTCAAGGTTTTACCTATGTACAGCAAATGCGTTATATTATAGTTCCACAAACTATAAAAATTATCCTGCCGCCTATGACAAATCAAATGGTAAATTTGATTAAAAATACTTCTGTATTATTGATTATAGGTGGAGCAGAGCTTATGCATTCTGCAGATAGTTATGCTGCTGACTATGGAAATTACGCACCTGCATATATTTTTGCGGCGATTTTATATTTTATCATTTGTTATCCTTTGGCATATTTTGCAAAAGTTTACGAAGACAAGCTTAAGAAAGCTCATTTAACAAGATAAGGGGTTTGGTATGGAAAATGTTTTTAATGCTCAAAATATTGAATTTTTAATGCAAGGTCTAGTCCTTACCCTTAAAATTGCCTTGGCGACTTGTATTATATCTATCATTTTTGGAACTTTTTTAGCTATTACTAAAAATTATGGAGATAGATTCAGCAGGTTATTAGCAACTTGTTACATTGATATATTTAGAAATACTCCATTGCTTTTATGGATGCTTGCTGCTTGTTTTGTTTTGCCATCATTTTTTCCACAAATGCCACAAGCTTTTTGGGGAACTATAGGATTTTCGCTATACACAAGTTCAGTTATGGCTGAGATTATACGTGGTGGTTTAAATTCTATTCCAAAAGGACAATTTGAAGCAGCTTATTCTCAAGGATTTAGTAAATTTTTTACTCTTTTTTATATTATTTTACCTCAAACTTTTAGAAAGGTTGTTCCGTCTTTGCTTTCTCAAATTGTTACCACTGTAAAAGATACGGCCTATTTGGCGGGTTTACAAATAGCAGAACTGACTTATAATTCTAAAAATATTTTGGCTAGACTTACGAGTTTTGATGAAATTTTAGCTACTATAGGTTTTGTTGCTGTGATTTATTTTGCTATATGCTTTTCATTATCCATGCTTGTAAGATATTATGCTAAAAAAACCGCTTATGTTTCTTAGAAAATATGTATTTTAATTAAAAGAGAATGGAATTTACAGCATTTTTTAAATTTTATTTTATTAAAATCTTATTTTAATATTATTTAGTAAAAGGTCTTTTATGCGCGGTTATAAAATTTTTTCAGGTTCGGCTAATGTAGAATTTGCAAAACAGATTTCTAAATATCTTTCTTTGCCTTTAAGTGATGCTGGAGTAAAGCGTTTTAGCGATGGAGAAATTAGCGTTCAAATTGATGAAAGCGTACGTGGTAAAGATGTTTTCATTATCCAAAGCACCTGTGTACCTACCAATGATAATTTAATGGAGCTTTTAATCTTAACAGATGCTTTGCGACGCTCAAGTGCAAATTCTATTACAGCTATTATTCCTTATTTTGGTTATGCAAGACAAGATAGAAAAGCAAATCCAAGGGTACCTATTACTGCTAAACTTGTTGCCAATTTAATCGAAGCAGCAGGGATTGATCGTGTGGCTACTATCGATCTACACGCGGGGCAAATTCAAGGTTTTTTTGATATACCTGTTGATAATCTTTATGGAAGTATAGTATTTAATGATTATATCAAAACCAAGCATTTTAAAAATGCAATTGTTGGAAGTCCTGATATAGGGGGTGTAGCAAGAGCTAGAAGTGTGGCTAAAAATTTAGGACTTGATATAGTGATAGTAGATAAAAGACGCGAAAAAGCTAATGAGAGCGAAGTTATGAATATTATCGGAGATGTTAAAGATAAAGAGGTGATTTTAGTCGATGATATTATTGATACTGCAGGTACTATTGTAAAGGCTGCTGAAGCTTTAAAAAACAAAGGTGCAAAATCCGTTATGGCTTGTTGTACTCACGCGGTTTTAAGTGGTAAAGCTTATGAAAGAATTGCTTCAGGGGCGCTCGATGAGCTTGTAGTTACTGATACCATTCCTTTAAGAGAGCAATTGCCTAATATAAAAGTTTTAAGCGTAGCTCCTGTATTTGCTGAAGTAATACGCCGCGTTTACCACAATGAAAGTGTAAATTCTCTTTTTATTTAATTTTCTATATTTTTTTAAATATCTTATATTAATATAAAATAAATCAGAACTATCTCTTTGATAGTTCTATGATTTTTTTACTTTTACTAATGACAAAAAATATTTGATAGTGCATCTTTAAATATAATAACGACTTAAAAAATAAAAGCAAACTTTTAACAAAATAAAGCAACATTCTATAAATATTTTTAACTTTAATAAAACTTGTCTTAAAAATAGTCATAAAAAATAATACAAGATTGCATGTTTATTTTTTTTGAAAATGTCACTTAAAGAAACAAAAAGAATATTTTTTTATACGATGTAAAAAAACTAAACAAACATTTTATTAAATTTATTTATAAATTTGGTATCCTTTGAAATATTTTTATTATTTTAGGAGAACTATGGCTCGTTTTGGAACTAAAATTTTATGGTTGTTTGTCGCAGCTTTAGGTGCTATTTGTTTTGCTCATTTAGCTTTACAAAATGGCGAGAGTGTATCAGCAATTTATCTAGTAGTTGCTGCTGTGTGTATCTATATGATAGGATATAGATTTTATGGACGCTTTGTAGCGTATAAGGTTTTAGAACTTGACAAAAATCGTGCTACACCTGCAGTTTTAGAAAATGATGGACGCGATTTTGTTCCTACAAATAGAACAGTTTTGTTTGGACATCATTTTGCTGCTATTGCAGGTGCTGGTCCTTTAGTGGGTCCTATTTTGGCTGCTCAGATGGGATATTTACCTTCTATGCTTTGGATTTTAGTGGGAGGTGTTTTAGCAGGTGCGGTTCATGACTTTGTTGTGCTTTTTATATCCACTCGTAGAAGAGGTAGAAGTTTAGGCGAAATTATCAAAGATGAAATGGGTAAATTTACCGGTGGTGTTGCAATGGTAGCAATTTTTGGTATCATGCTTATTATCATCGCTATTTTAGCTATGGTAGTTGTAAAAGCTCTCGCAGAGTCACCTTGGGGATTATTTACCATTGCAATGACTATTCCTATAGCAATTTTTATGGGAGTATATATGCGCTTTATTCGTCCAGGTAGAGTAGGTGAGGCTTCAGTTATAGGTTTTATACTTTTGATTCTAGCGATTCATTATGGTAGTGTTATAGCTTCTGATCCTTATTGGGCGAAAATATTCACATTAGAAGCTCCAACTTTGGCAATTATTATGATGGCTTATGGCTTTATCGCAGCTGTTTTACCTGTATGGTTTTTATTGGCTCCAAGAGATTATCTTTCTACTTTCTTAAAGATTGGTGTTATTGTTGTAATGGCTGTAGCTATTATTATCGTTGCACCTGATTTGCAAATGCCAAAAGCAAATACTCAGTATTTTGATGGAACAGGTCCTGTATTTGCGGGTGCTATTTTTCCATTTTTGTTTATAACCATTGCTTGTGGTGCTATTAGTGGTTTTCATGCTCTTATTTCAAGTGGAACTACTCCAAAAATGCTTGAAAATGAAACTCATGCTTTGCCTGTTGGATATGGCTCTATGCTTGCAGAAAGTGCTGTAGCAATTATGGCTTTAATTTGTGCTTGTATTTTACATCCTGGACTTTATTTTGCTATAAATTCAAGTTCTGCTTTAATAGGATCTGATGTTGCAAGTGCGGCGCAAGCTATTTCAAGTTGGGGATTTAGTATCACTCCTGAAGAAATTTCTACTTTAACTGCAAATATAGGAGAATACACTATACTTTCTAGAACAGGTGGGGCTCCAACTTTTGCTATAGGTGTAGCTTTAATTTTACATGAGCTTTTTGGTGGTATTGATCTAATGGCTTTTTGGTATCATTTTGCTATATTGTTTGAAGCTTTATTTATCTTAACAGCTGTGGATGCTGGAACTAGAGCTTGCCGTTTTATGGTGCAAGATATCTTAGGTAATGTCTATAAACCTTTGGGAAATATTCATAATTATCCAGCTGGACTTTTAGCAACCGCATTGAGTGTTGCAGGATGGGGATATTTTCTTTATCAAGGTGCGATTGATCCTAAAGGCGGTATTTATACCCTTTGGCCTCTCTTTGGTGTAAGCAATCAAATGCTTGCAGGTATGGCTTTACTTCTTGCTACAGCCATACTTGTAAAAATGGGCAAGGCAAAATACACTTGGGTAACTTTAATTCCTGCTACATTTGTTTTGGTAGCAACCCTATATGGAGGAATACAAAAAGTTATGCCTTACGAAGAAGGAAATAAAGTAGGAAATGCTGTAAGCCATGTGGCAGCAGTTACTATACAAAGTCAAAAAATTCAAGATTTAGAATTGAAATTAAACAATGCCAAAGATGAAAATGAAATTGCAGCAATTGAAAAAGAAATTTCCGTAGCTACTCAAAGTAAGATCGGAAATTTAATCAATGCCATTCTTTGTGTGTTTTTCATGTTGGCCACATTGCTTGTCATACTCTCTTGCATAGGAATTTGCCTAGGTAAGATTAAAATTCCACTAAAAGAAACCAAATATATTAAACTTGATGAATTTCAAAAAGTTTAAACACTACTATGAAAAAGCCGAAAGGTTTTTTCATCCCTTAGTGGGACTTTCGAGTTATGATAAGTATTTAGAACACATGAAACACAAACATCCTGAAAAAACCCCAAAAACTAGAGGAGAATTTTTCAAGGAATGTTTAGATAAAAAATATAACAGCGGCGGTTTAAATAAATGCTGATAAGCTTAACAAGGATAAAGTTTTTATCATACAAAAAATTAAGCTTTAAGTATTTGTAAATCCATGAATTTTCTTTAATTCTTCACTAATAGGCTTTTTCTTTCCTTCTCTTGTAACGCTAACATAAGTAACTAAGGCAGAGGTTACGTTTATGCAAGAAGTACAGCCTTGTGAATCCACTCTTTGAGCACTAACTTCTACTTCTACACCTATAGAAGTCTTTCCTACGCTAACAATCTTAGAATAGCAAGAAATTATATCACCTATAAAAACAGGCTCTTTAAAAACTACCTTATCCATAGATATAGTTACGACGCGTTCAGGAGAAAGTTCTCTAGCTGCTATTGCGCCTGCTAAATCAATTTGTGAAAGTATCCATCCACCAAAAATATTACCTGCGGGATTGGTATCACTTGGCATTGCAACAATTTTTAATTTTGGTTCTCCCATATCTCTCATTTTTTACTCCTTATTTTAAAAAATGAATTATAATTCAATAAAGTTAAAAAAGGAGAATAAAAGTATGAATAATTTCAAAGAATTAGCAAAACTTGTAAAAAATCGTAAAGAAAATATCAATCTTTTTTATGATCTTTTAGATTCTGAGCAATGGGGCGAGTATTTTGAGAGACTTTTAACTCTTAGTGAGTTGAAAAGAGATAAAACAACTCTTTTGGCTATATTAAGACGCTTAGTAGATCTTAAAGAGGAAAATTTGATACAGGAGTGGAAAAAAAATAATTTCAAAGAAGAAAAAATTACCAAGCTTAAGCATAAATTCTATGAAGAGATAAGAAAATTTTATGAAAAAGAGCATCAAGAGCTAATCTATGAGATCAAAGAAAGAAAAATCGTAAATGATTTTTATCAAGTTCTTATCCAAGGAGTGCATAATATAGGCTTAGTTATCAATGCTTTTGAAGTTTCTTGGACTAAAGAGATTATAGAAAAAAACAATAAAATTTTAGCAACTCAATTTCCAAATTTAAACGATGCGATGGAATTTTTACGAAAAAATCAACTCTATCAAACAACTCCAAAGGGTGATATTTGCGAAAGAAGCTATGGTGTTTTGGTAAGAATAGGAAATATGTGGAAATTTGTTCCTTATGCAAGATTTTTTGAAGATGAAATTTTAAAACTTGAATTTGCTTTTGATGATATGATTGATAAATTAAAACAAATAGCTAAAAATGAAGATGAGTTAGCTTATATAGAGTATTTTCAAAAGCTAAAACTAGCTTTTTGTGAAAAGGAAGAAGAAAAGGTTATAGGAGCGTGGCAAGAGGCTGAATTTGCATGGATGAAAGTCAAATCTCCATTACAAGTAGGTCATCCTTTAGAATACTATGAAGATAATTACACTCATGCTGTAGCTTTAGAGTGGGATATAAGAATAGAAGATGAGAGTGATTTTGATGCCTTGAAATTTTCAAAAGATATCAAGCAAAGCTTTATGCGCGTATATGAAAATATCGGAAGTCAAGATGAGCAACTTAAAAATGAAGTTTTGCATAATATTGATAAAACACAGCTTTATGTTTGCGCACCGATGATTTATTATGGAGCTGAGCTTAAGGGTTTGTTTTCTGCGCAAGTTGTTCCTAATGATGAATTTGTAAGTTCTATTGCAGGCAAAAAAATCTTTGCTTTTTTAAATTTTGTCTATGAAAATGCTAAAACAAAACCTTTTATGAGAATTGCTAGTGAAATTTTTAATAAAGATTTTTTGGATTATGGAAGAGATATTTTATTTTTCAAAGAAAAAATTTGGAAAAGAGTTTATGAGGTTTCTACTATAGGACATGAATTTGGTCATATATTTTTTATCGCTAAAGACAGTGAAAAACTTATGAATCAAAGTGGTTTTTTTAAAAATATCGAAGAATATAAGGCAACAAGTGGCGGACTTGTTAATTTCTTTTATCATGAACAAGAGGATTTGAAATTACCTGTTTTTCATGAACTTATTAAAAGAGCTGTATCTTTGATAGCTTGGCAAAGAGTTGAAGAGGTTAAGCCTTATTATACAGAAGGACTTATTCATTTATCACTATTATTTCAAAGTGGAGTTTTGAAATTTGAAAACAATAGATTAAATGTTAATTTTAATCTGGAATATTATGAAAATTTTAAAGATGCAACTTTAAAAAATTATCATGATTTAGCTAAACATTATGCTTTAAAGCTTGATGCTAAAGAATTTTTAAATCGTTTTTGTGCTTTAAAAAACGATATTTTTATGCCTCTTCATCCAGAATGCAAAGAATTTGTTCAATTCTACTATGATCTATATGAAAAAATAGGCAATGAAATTGACAATAGTGGGGAATTTGAGCGCTATAAAATGCAAAAAAAATCCTAAAAAACATGTTTTTACTTGATATTGTTTTCTAAATATGCTAGAATTAGGCGTTTCAATATAAAACAAAGGAGCTTTTATGACTAAAGCAGATTTCATTTCGCAAGTTGCTCAAACTGCTGGGCTAACAAAAAAAGATGCTACTGCTGCTACTGATGCAGTTATTTCTACTATCACTGATGTATTGGCTAAAGGTGATAGCGTTAGCTTTATAGGTTTTGGTACTTTCTCAACAGCCGAAAGAGCCGCAAGAGAAGCAAGAGTGCCAAGTACTGGTAAAACCATTAAGGTTCCTGCAACAAGAGTTGCTAAATTTAAAGTGGGTAAAAACCTTAAAGACGCTGTTGCAAAAGCTAAAAAGAAAAAATAATATTAAGGCTAGAAATTTTTCTAGCCCTGCTTAAATAAAAAATTTAAATTAATCCGACAATTTATATCCTTTATTTACTTTATTTTTATAAACTTACTTGAAGCTAAATTTTTGAAAGGTTGGTTTTATGAGAGTTTATAAAAAAGTAAATGAACTTATAGGCAATACTCCTATAATACAATTAGAGAAATTTGGTGCAAATCTTTTTGCTAAATGCGAATTTTTAAATCCAAGTCATTCAATTAAAGACAGAGCAGCTTTTGCAATGATCCAAAGCGCTTTAAATGAGGGCAAAATCGATTCTAAGACTGTTATAGTCGAAGCTACAAGCGGAAATACAGGTATTGCATTAGCAATGATTTGTGCAGATTTAGGACTTCAATTTGTTGCCACTATGCCAGAATCTATGAGTATAGAAAGACGCAAAATGATAACTCTTTTTGGAGCACAACTTGAACTAACTCCTGCAAGTTTAGGTATGAAAGGTGCAGTGGATAAAGCTAATGAAATTTTAAAAAATACCCCAAATTCTTTTATGCCATCGCAGTTTGACAATTTGGCCAATAAAAATGCACACCGCAAAACTACTGCCTTAGAAATATTAAAAGATTTGGATAATGATCTTGATATTTTTGTAGCGGGTTTTGGAACAGGTGGAACTATCAGTGGAGTTGGTGAAATTTTAAAAGAAAAATTAGGAAAAATTCATGTCGTTGCTGTAGAACCTTTAGCCTCTCCGCTACTTAGTAAGGGTGAAGCTGGAAGTCATAAGATACAAGGTATAGGTGCAAATTTTATCCCTGCTATCTTAAATAAAGATGTTATAGATGAAATCATCACAGTTAGCAATGAAGATGCTATAAATACAGCTAAAGAGCTTGCTAAAAACGGTCTTATGGTAGGAATTTCAAGTGGTGCAAATGTGTTTGCAGCAAGTGTTTTGGCTAAAAAATTTCCAGATAAAAAAATTCTTACTATGCTAAATGATACAGCTGAAAGATATCTTTCAACCGATCTTTTTGCTTAAAAATTTTATTTAGAGCTTAGAAAATTTTTAAGCTCTTTTGCAACTTCTTCAGGATTCAAATCTCTAATGATCTTTTGTAGCTTTCCGTTTTCATCGATGAGAAAAATTTCGCTACTATGCGCAACGGAATATTTCATCACAGAATCATTGATATCTATTTTTTGATATTGAACTCCATAATTTTTAGCCACTTTCTTTAAAACGCTATCATTTTTTGCAATAAGAGCGTCCGCATTGGGATAAAAATATCTTAACCATTCGTTAGTTGAAGTTAAATTACCATCTCTAGAAATATCTAAAGAAATAAAAAGAACATGAGCTTTTGGATCTTTAAGGGCTTTTAAATTTTTACCGATTAAAGAGAGAGTAGAGGGGCAAATATCAGGACAAAAAGTATAACCAAAATAAACTATAAGTTTCTTGCCCTTAAAATCCTCTAAAGTAGTTTGCTCTTTAAAGGCAGATCTTAGATTAAAGTCGTATTGGTTTTTATTTATCAAACAAAAAGCTAGTATACCCATCGCAACAAAGGCGACTGCAAATAAAAAAACCTTTTTCATCTTTTTAGATCAAAATCAAAATGAAAACCTATAGGTTTATCATCTTCAAAAACTTCAGCTCTAAAACGCATAACTTCAAGAACACATGCAGCTAAAACCAATCTTGACTCATAATCTGTTTCATTTATTTTAGTAACTCTAGGCATTATATCTCCCATAAACATATTTAAGCCATAAATTTTAATTTTTAAATTTTTATAATTTCCTAAATTTTTAATTTTTAAATTGGTGATTTCTAAGGATTGGAGAGGTTTTGGATCCATAGAAATCAAAACCTCTCTATCCTTAAAACTATAAGTGCAATTTTCGATATTTAAATCACAGCTTAGAGGTGATAAAACCTCAGTTTGACTTAAAGTCGTTCTATCTTTTAAAACATAAAAATCAAATATGATATAAAGAATTAAAAGAGATAGGCCTGAGGCCAAAATAAAAAATATTTTTTTCATTATCTATAACTTTTTTGATCCTATGTCACGAACTTCTAAACTTTGATTATTGTCAAAAGTTAAAGTCAAATTCGCTTTAGTATTTTCATCAATAGCTTGATTAAGCTTAAAAAGCATAATATGATAACTTCCAGGTTTTAACTCGGTACTAGAATGTGCTTTAACAGGTATCTCAGGAATTTGTATCATAGCTTTCATACCATGTTTATGTTCATGAGTGTGTAATTCGCTCACTTGATTGATATCAGTTTTTGCATCTATTAAAGAGATGTCCTTATCGGTATTGTTAACAATGGTAAGAAATATAGCACTATTAACAGCATTAGGTGGAGTTTGTTTAATAAATGCATCTTTGATTTCTATATCTTTAGCATAAAGACTTAATGCAAGCAAAGCGCTTAAAGTGATAATTTTTTTCATATTTTATCCTTATTATTTTAGTATTAAATAATTATTAATTATATCAAAACAAAAGAAAATAATCAATTATTTTTTTAAAAAATGAAATTTTTTATTAAATTTAATTTTGAGGCAAGATTGCACTATTGTATATTTTTTGCAAAGTAACATCAAAATCAAAGAAAAAGCCTATGGGTTTATCATTGTTTAAAAACTCAACCCTAAAGCGAGAATCATCTGTAACACTTTTTCCTGTAAAATTTATAATAATTGAATCCTTTGTGTTTGTAAATTGTGGGATAATGTTTCCTATATATGAGTTTAAACTATAAATTTTAATTTTTAAATTTGGATCAAAGGGAAAATTACTTACTTTAATGGCGGTATTTTTAAAGATTTTTATAGGTTTAGGATAAGCAGATACCAAAATTTATTTTCCTTTAAACAAAAAGGTGCAATCTTGAGAATTTAAATCACATTTTAATGGAAGGCAGGTATTGAGTTTAAACACATTATCCTTTTTTTTATCATATAAAATATAAAAGGTTAATGAAAATATAATCAGAAATATTGCTGCTATAAAAAATTTTTCATGATAATAAAACAATGCCTTTAAAATTGATTTTTTCGTGATTTGGGATATTCTACAATTATAGCATAATAAAATTTAATATAATTAATATTTTTTAAGAAAAAAAATAATATAATCACAGACATTTTTGTCAAAAAATATTATAAATACAGTTTTAAGGAAAAGCATTGCTTAAAAAGATTTTAGCATTTTACTTTATATGCATTTCAGCTCTTGGGGCTTCTGATTTGGTAAAAATTTATTTAAATCAGGGTTTAGATGCTGTAGGTGTAGCAATTGAAAAAGAATTAACAAATAAAGATTTTTGGTTAGATGAAATAGGCGATAGAAATATCTCTTTAGGATATTACAATGATGATGTTGCTATTGTGCTTACAAATAAGACAGATAAAATTCTCCGTGTTTATTCTTATAGTGATGGGAAGATTAAACAAGACTTTGAACAAAAAGCTATCATTACAGGACTTATGGGGGATAAACAAGTTGAGGGGGATTTAAAAACTCCAGTAGGCTTTTATGAACTTGGACGCAAATTTAATCCAGGGGATCCTTATTATGGTCCTTTTGCGTTTGCAACAACTTATCCTAATTTACTTGATAAAGTTCAAGGCAAAACAGGCGGAGGGATTTGGATACATGGCTATCCTTTAGATGGAACAAGATTGGATGAATTTAAAACGCGTGGTTGCATAGCCTTATTTAATGAAAATCTTGAAGAATTTGCAAAAGTAGTACAAGATAAAAAAGTATTTGCTATGACAGAGGAAAAAGAAAAAGTAAGAGCCAAAAAAGAAGATATAGCTGCTTTACTTGCAGATCTTTTTGCTTGGAAGCTAGCTTGGACAGATAGCGATATAAATACTTATTTAAATTTCTACGATGAGAAACAATTTAAGCGTTTTGATAAAATGAAATTTGAACAATTTGCTTCTATGAAAAAGTCTATTTTTTCTAGAAAAGAAGACAAAAAGATTAAATTTTCGGATATAAATATCAGCCCTTATCCGAATGTAGAAAATGAGACTATGTATAGAATTTCATTTTATGAGGATTATTATACTAAAAACTATCAATTTAAAGGGGATAAAATCTTATATGTTAAAATTGATAGCAAGGGAAAAATGAAAATCTTAGCAGAACAATAATGTCTTTAATTAAAATCAATCAAAAAGCTTATGAAAGCAATTTAAAAATTATAGCTGAAAAAATAGGTAGCTTTTCAAGATTGATTTGCGTTTTTAAAGATAATGCTTATGGGCATGGAGCAAAAATTTTAGCTCCGATTGCTAGTACTTTGGGCGTTAATTTTGTAGCAGTTAAAAATGAAAAAGAAGCTTATGAGCTCGAAGATTTTTTTGATAATATTTTAATTCTTTCTCACCATCCACATGGCAAAGAAAATTCTAAATTTATTTATGCTCTAAATGATATAGATAAAATCAATGCTTATCAAAACGATACAAGAATACATCTTAAAATAGACACAGGAATGCATCGCAATGGAGTTTGCGTTGAGGATTTAAATGAAGCTTTGTTGAAAATCAAATGTTCTGCATTGAAGCTAGAGGGTATATTTACACATTTTGCAGGTGCAGATGAAATGGATGCAAGTTTTTTTATTCAAAGGGAAAAATTTTCTAAAGCTAAAGATATTGCTAAACAAATTTATAAAAATTTGATATTTCACTCGCATAATTCCCCGGCTTTATTTAGAGCTGTAAAAATACCCGAAGATGAGCTTTGTAGAACAGGCTTAGCGCAATTTGGTTATGGTGATGAAAGTCTAAAAAAAGTTTTAAGTTTATATGCTCATAGATTAAGTCATAGAGAATTACAAATAGGTCAAAGTGTAGGTTATGGTGGAGCTTTTAGTGCGACAGAAAAAATCAAAATAGCTACCTATGATTTGGGTTATGCAGATGGTTTGTTTCGTTATGATGGCAAGGGAGATTTATTGCTAGCCAATAAACAAAAAATTTTAGGTAAAATTTCAATGGATAGTTTTTCTTGTCAAGATTTTGGAAAGGAAATATGTGTGTTTGATAATGCAGATGTTTGGGCAGATTTTTTCAATACTATCAATTATGAAATTTTAGTAAAACTCCATCCTGATATCCCAAGAGTATTGGTGTAAATATGTTTAATATTGTTTTAGTTCATCCTAGAATTCCTCAAAATACTGGCAGTATAGGTAGAATGTGTTTTAATGCGGGTTTTAAATTGCATATTGTCAAACCCATAGTTTTTGATATTTCTCAAAAAGCAGTGCGTAGAGCAGGGCTTGATTATTGGGAAAAGCTTGAGCCTGTAATTTGGGAAAGTTTAGATATCTTTCTTGAACACAATCTCATTTACAAAGATCGTTTTTTCTTTGCGACAACAAAAAGTAATAAATTTTATTTTCAAGCCAAATTTCAAGAAAATGATTTTTTATTTTTTGGTAGCGAGAGCTATGGTTTACCGATGGAATTAATGCAGCTTAACTGGGATAATGCCATTACAATCCCTATGAAAGCTTGTGGTAGAAGTTTAAATTTGGCCACAAGTGTCGGCATTGTTTCTTATGAAGCCTTGCGTCAAAATTTTGATCGTTTTAGTTTATAATCTTACTTAACTTTATATTTTTTTAAATATTTTGTAAATTATCAATATTTTTTCATAAAAAATATGCTAAAGTTGTAGCGAATTTTACTTTTTTAAAGGAGAAATATGGGTGAGCAAAATTTAACTTTAAACCCCTCAGTTCCATTCGATGAAAAGATATTAAAAATTCTCGAATATGTTCTGCCATATACTGATACTATAATGGTAGTTTTACTTATAATCTGCGGAATTTACTATAGTTTCTTAACTAGATTTGTACAATTTCGCATGTTAAAATCCGTTTTTAAAATTCTAACTGAAAGAAATGAAAACCATACCAAAGAGCACATATCTCCTTTTCAAGCTTTGATGATATCAACAGCTTCTAGGGTAGGTATAGGAAATATTGCAGGCATCTCTATCGCGATCGCTGCAGGAGGAGCGGGTGCTTTATTTTGGATGTGGTTTATGGCGTTTTTTGGTGGTGCTTCAGCTTTTGCAGAAAGCACTTTAGCACAAATTTACAAGTCTAAAGATAATACAGGAGGATTTAAAGGTGGTCCTGCTTATTATATAAAAAAAGCTTTAGGTTCTCATTTTTTTGGAGCTTTTTTTGCTTTTATTCTTATTATTACTTATGCTTATGGATTTAACGGACTTCAAAGTCAAACTATGACTTCGGCTTTTAAAGTTTATTATGATATGTTTAATCCTAATGCTACAACAGATTTTGCTTCAAGTTCTTGGCCTATGATTATTGGTATTATTTTAACCCTTTTTGGAATTTGGATGTTTTTTTCACATCATACAAAAATAGGTAAAGTAAGCTCTTTAATCGTCCCTTTTATGGCATTAGCTTATATCTTACTTGCCTTTATAGCTGTTTTGATTAATTTTGAAAAAATTCCTTCTGTAATAGTGCTTATATTTGAAAGTGCTTTTGATTTTAAAGCGATTTTGGGTGGATTTGCTGGTTCTGCTTTGGTTATAGGAATTAAAAGAGGACTCTTTTCAAATGAGGCGGGCATGGGTTCTGCTCCAAATGCTGCCGCTGCTGCTCTTACAAGTCACCCTGCAAAACAAGGTATTATACAAGCGTTTTCGGTTTTGATTGATGTTATTGTTTGTACAAGTTCAGGATTTTTGGTTCTTTTTTCTATGGCATATTTTAATGTTGGAGCCGATGGAAAACCTCTTTTAACCGCAATGCCTTTAGTACAAGAAGCAATGCGTGAATATTATGGCGGTTTTGGAGTCCATTTTATTACTATAGCTATTGTTTTATTTGCTATCACTTCTTTGATAGGGAATTACTATTATGCCCAAGCTAATGTAAAATATCTTACAAATTCCAAATTAGTCATGAATTTGTTTAGAATTACTGCTGTAGCAATGATTTTTATAGGTTCTCAAATGAATTTAAAACTTGCTTGGAGTTTAGCGGATTTAACTATGGCGTTTATGGCAGTTACAAATATTGTTTCTTTACTTCTTTTAGGGGGTATAGTCAATAAAGTATTGAAAGATTTCAACACCCAACAAGACTCTAAAATAAATCCAAAATTCAGCGCTTCAAAACTAGGTATTAAAAATGCTGAATGCTGGGACTGATTAAAAAGCCTTAATTTTAAGGCTTTTTAGTGATTTAAAACCTTATTTAAAAATTCTTTCAATCTTTCATTTTTTGGATTTTCAAATACTTCTTTAGGGCTTGCATCCACTGCAAGTTCTCCTTTATTCATGAAAAAAATGCGATTAGCGACATTTCTGGCAAAACCCATTTCATGAGTAACTACTATCATAGTAAGCCCTTCAGCGGCCAAATCCTTCATGATACTTAAAACTTCTCCTATCATTTCAGGATCAAGTGCTGAAGTAGGCTCATCAAATAAAATTACATCAGGATTCATCATCAAACTTCTTGCTATGGCAATGCGTTGCTTTTGTCCGCCTGAAAGTTTGTGCGGTATTACCTCTTTTTTATCGGATAATCCTACTTTTTTAAGTAAAATTTCAGCTTTATTTATAGCTTCATCTTCGCTTAAGATTCCTGTTTTTACTGGGGCTAAGCATAAGTTTTGCAATACATTTTTATTGGCAAAAAGATTAAAATGTTGAAATACCATGCTGACTTTTTGACGAATTTTATTAATATCAGTTTGTTCATCTAAGATATTGCGTCCTTTGATAAGAATTTCTCCACTGTCTGCAAGTTCCAAGCGGTTAATACAACGCAAAAAAGTACTTTTTCCACCCCCACTTGGACCTATGATGGATATAATATCGCCTTTGGAAATTTTGGTGCTGATATTTTTAATAACTTCTAAATTTCCATATTTTTTATTTAAATTTTTAATCTCAATCATTTTTGCTCATCCTTAACTCAAGTTTTTTAGCAAAATAACTAAAAATTTTTACACTTACATAATACACAAGTCCTGTAAAAATAAGAGGTTTTGGATTGTATAATACCGCTTGAAGGCTTTGGCTTTGCATAGTAATATCAATAACGCTTATAAATCCAACCACGGAAGTTTCTTTAAACAAAGAAATAAATTCATTAGCCAAAGCGGGTAAAATGTTTTTGGTCGCTTGTGGTAATATAATTTCTTTCATTGAAGTTTTATAATCAAGCCCCATAGCACGCGCTGCTTCCATTTGTCCTTTATCGACACTATTAATCCCGCTTCTTACGATTTCTGCTATATAAGCAGAGCTATTAAGCCCTAGGGCAAATATTGCTGCATAAAGATTATCAATAAAAGTAAAAATTACAAAAGCAAAAATCATAAGTTGTAATATTACAGGGGTTCCTCTTATAATATCAATATATTCATCTATGATAAAATTTAAGACTTTAATTTTAGAAAAGCGCAAGATAGCAAGACTAAAACCAACAACTACACCAATAATTGCCGAGCAAGCAGTAAGTAAAAGAGTGATAAAATAACTTTTTATGTAAGCTTGCGCATTTGGAGTGTATCCGTAATTTATAGCCCCATCCGCTTCTTTAATTTGTAAAATTTCAATAGGAAAAGAAAAATATCCCCAAAAAAGAATGATGGCGAAAAATACAAATATTCTTATATTTTTTTGATTCAAATCTTAACCTTTATTCAAAAATTTTTAACTTAAATTCTATAAAATTATCGTTTGATTTTTCTTTAAAGATTTGTAATAATATGATAGAATTTTAAAAAAGGTTTTGCGATATGATAGTTTTAGATTTTATTTTAATCGTAGCTTTTGTGCTTTTTATGATATTTTTGATAGTGGGATTTAACTATCAAATGAATGAAAAAGCTAAAATTCGGGAAGAAAAATTTAAAAATAAGGAGAGAAAAAAATGAGTAAAAAAGTATTGATTCCTTTGGCTCAAGGATTTGAAGAAGCTGAGTTTATAGGTATAGCAGATGTATTAAAAAGAGCTGCGGAATTAAGTGGGAATTTGGAAGTTATTATCGCTTCTTTGGATAATGAACTTTTGGTAAAAGGTGCAAATGGGATCAGCATAAAAGCGGATTGTTCTTTAGAAGCTGTAGACACTAAAAATCTCGATGCAATAGCCTTGGCGGGTGGTTTTGATGGTATGAATAATCTTAAAAATTCAAATGAAATTTTAAGTATTATTAAAAAACTACACAGTGAAGGCAAGATTGTTTCTGCAATTTGTGCTTCTCCTATAGTATTAAATGCTGCTGGAGTTTTAGAGGGTGAATTTACTTGCTATCCAAGTTGCGAAACAGGTCTTCAAGGAAATAGAGTGAATAAAGCTGTAGTTGTAAATAAAAATGTTATTACAAGTGCAGGTCCTGCAACGGCTATTTTATTTGGATTAGAGCTTGCAAAGCAACTATGCGGTGATGAAATTTATAATTCATTATATGAAGGTTTGCTTATTCCTTTAACAAAATAAGCATTTTGTTATGATAGTGTAAAAAACACTATCATAAATTAAAATAAAGCTTGAGGATTTTCATTCTCATCTTTTTCTTTAGGAAGTCTAAAGCCACCCAACATATGAAAATGTAGATGAAAAACTTCTTGACCGCTGTTTTTGCCACAATTTGTTACCAAGCGATATCCACTTTTATCCACTCCTAAAAGTACAGCCAATTCTTGTATAAAACTTGTCATTTTTTCCATAAGCTTAGGATCAAATTCTTGAAAATCTTTAAAATGTTTTTTCGGGATAATAAGTATATGAATGGGCGCCTTAGGAGCTATATCATGAAAAGCTAAAAAATCATTATTTTCAAGTACTTTATTGCAAGGAATTTTTCCTTCAACAATGAGTTCAAAAACAGTTTTTTCTTTCATTATTTATCCTTCTTTAGTGTTAATTTTATACAATTATATCTTTAAACTTTAGTTTTTATGCTGAATTTAAAATAGTTTTTAATAAAATTAAAACTAAAAATAACTTATTAAGGTAGAAAATTGCAAAATTTTATCGAACAAATTCAAGAATGTAAAAATTTAAATGACTTAGAGGCTCTTCGAGTTGCTGTCCTTGGAAAAAAAGGTATCTTAACAGAGAGTTTTGCAAAACTAAAAGATTTAGCGGGCGAAGAAAAGAAAGAATTTGCAGCTAAATTAAATTCTCAAAAAGATGCTTTTAATGAGGCTTATTTATCAAAATTTAAAATTTTGGAAAATCTTGCTTTAGAAGAAAAAATGAAGCAAGATGCTCTTGATTTTAACTATTTTGATGAAAGTCCTACAAATGGTGCTTTACATCCTGTTATGAGTACTATGGATAGAATTATAGAGTATTTTGTAAATTTAAATTTTAGCATAGAAAAAGGCCCTTTAATAGAAGATGATTTTCATAATTTTGAAGCTTTAAATTTACCAAAATCTCATCCGGCAAGAGATATGCAAGATACTTTTTATTTTGACGATAAAAGACTTTTAAGAACTCAAACTTCTCCTGTGCAGATTCGAACCATGCTTGCACAAAAACCACCCATTAGAATGATAGCTCCAGGAGCAGTTTTTAGAAGAGATTTTGATATCACCCATACTCCTATGTTTCATCAAGTAGAAGGGCTTGTAGTAGAAGAAGGGCAAAGAGTAAGTTTTGCAAATTTAAAAAGTATTTTAGAGGACTTTTTGCGTTATATGTTTGGAGATGTAAAAGTGCGTTTTCGTCCTAGTTTTTTCCCATTTACAGAACCATCAGCAGAAGTTGATATTTCGTGTGTATTTTGCAAGGGTTGTGGATGTAGGGTTTGTAAGCAAACGGGTTGGCTTGAGGTTTTAGGATGCGGGGTTGTAGATCCTAATGTATTTAATTTTGTAGGTTATAAAGATGTAAGTGGCTATGCTTTTGGTCTTGGTGTAGAACGCTTTGCAATGCTTTTACATCAAATTCCTGATCTAAGATCTTTATTTGAAGGTGATTTAAGACTATTGGAGCAATTTAGATGATAATTACTAAAAGTTGGTTAAATGATTGGTTAGATTTTGAAGATAAAAGTTTAGATGATATAGCGCATACATTAAATTCTATAGGTATAGAAGTAGATAAAATTTGCACCTTAAAAGTGCCGGATAAAATCGTAGTGGGTTTTGTCAAAGAAAAAGTAAAGCATGAAAATTCTGACAAATTAAGCATTTGTCAAGTTGATGTTGGAAATGAAATCTTGCAAATAGTTTGCGGAGCCCAAAATGTCGCACAAGGGCAATTTGTCGCAGTGGCCTTAAAAGGTGCTTTAATGCCAAATGGTATGGAGATCAAAGAGGCTAAATTACGAGGAGTAGATTCTTGCGGTATGCTTTGTTCTAGCACAGAATTAGGCTTTGAAAAAATCAATGATGGCATTATGCTTTTAGACGATAGTATAGGCAAATTAGAGCTTGGAAAAGCTTTAAATTCCTATGAAATTTTTAATGATGGTTTGATCGAAGTTGAATTAACTCCAAATAGGGGAGATTGTCTTAGTATTTATGGTATAGCACGCGATTTAGCAGTGGCTTTGAATTTAAACTTAAAAGAAAAACCACCTTTTAAAGAAGGGGAAAATGTTTTAGGCATAGGTCGTATTTTACGCTTGAGTGCTGAAAAAGAATTAAACAGTCTTTATAATTACAGAGCTATAGAATTAAAAGAAAAAATTCAAACCAATCTACTCATTAGTTTAAGATTGGCACAAATAGAAAATTTTGGAAAAAACCCTATAGAAAATTTATTAAATTACGCAACACACTCTACGGGTGTACTCTTTAATGCTTATGATCTCAATTCTTTTTATAAGGAAAATGAAGAATTTACTTTTAGCTTAGTCAAAGAAACACGGGGTGAGACTAAAATTTCTTACCAAGATGAACTTCTTAGTGTAAGCGGAATTTACCAAGAAGAAAAATTTAAATGCAAAGAAGATTCTAAGATAATCATCATCGAGGCAAATTATACTGATCCAATGATTATTGCAGATGCAAAAATGGCTTATAAAAAGCAAGATGAGCAAACTATTTATAGAAGTTTTAGAGGAAGTGAGCCTAAATTGAATTTAGGTATGGATTTTTTATTGAGCGTTTTAGAAAAAAATCCAAATTTGATTATTTATAGCTCCTCACAACAAATTATAACAAATAAGGAATTGTCTAACATAGCAATCAGTATTGAAAGCATTAATAAGACTATAGGTCAAGAAATCGATAAGGATGAAGTTTTAAAAATTCTTAAAAAACTAGGTTTTGAACTTATAATTTCCGCTGATGGACTTGTTAATGTTAAAGCCCCTATGCATCGCCCTGATATAAAAAATCTAGCTGATATTTGTGAAGAAGTAGTGCGTATTATAGGTATTGATAATATCGCTTCAAAAGGTTTGGAATTTGTAGAAAAAAATCGTTTAAATTCCACTTATAAAAATTATAAAGAGCTAGTAGAACTTAGAAAAAAAGCGGTAGCTAACGGATATTTTGAAAGTTTGCATTATGTTTTAGATAATGAAGAGGAGCTAAAATCTCTTGGTTTTAATCCTATAAAATTAAAACTTATCAATCCAATTACTGCAGAGTTAAACACTCTAAGAACAACGCTTTTAAACCATCTTTTAAACGCAGCAAGTTTAAATGCGAAAAATTCTAAAAAGATTATTAAGCTTTTTGAACTTGGAGTAGTTTTTGGAACTAATAATGAAGAACTCAATCATATAGCTTTTGTACATTCAGGCTATCAGGAAGAGCCTAAAATTTCGAATAAAGCAAAGCCTGAATTGGTAAATTTTTATGATTTTCTTTTAGATCTTAAAAATATCATAGGAGATTTTAAATTAAAAGCTTCAAAGCATGATATTTTAAGTCCTTACGAGCAAGCTGATATTTACTTAAAAGATTTAAAAATAGGTTTTGCAGGTCGCTTGCATTTAAAAATAGAAAACGAAAGAGATTTGCTAAAAACATATATTTGCGAACTTGATTTAAATTTGATTAAACATCATTTTAAATTGGCTAAACCTTATTCTAAATTCCCAAGCATTAGCAGAGATCTTAGCATACTTATACCTAAGGGTTTTGAATATGAAAAAATTAAAAATTGCATAGAAGAATTAGATTTAGAAAATTTAGAAAATTTCCGCTTGGTTGATTTGTATAGCGACGCAAACCTTGAAAATTCTTATAGTTTAACTCTTAAATTTGTTTTTAGAGATATGAATAAAACCTTAGAAGAGGCTCAAGTTGCAGAACATATGGATAAAATTTTACAAAGCTTTAAAGAAATGGGGCTTGAATTAAGATGAAAATAAATGCCTTAGAATCTTTTAATACTGAAATTTCTGATATAGCAGCAGATAAAAGCATATCTCATCGTTTTGCTATTTTTTCACTTTTAACCCAAAGTGAAAATAGGGCTAAAAATTATCTTTTAGCTGAAGATACTTTAAATACTCTGAAAATAATAGAAAATTTAGGAGCTAAAGTAAAGCGAGAAGGTTCTAGTGTAAGTATTATGCCGCCTAGTGAGATACTTTCTCCTAATTGTGTTTTAGAATGCGGAAATTCAGGCACTGCAATGCGTTTGATGATAGGATTTTTAGCGGGTGTTTCAGGCTTTTTTGTTTTAAGTGGCGATAAATATCTTAACAATCGCCCCATGAAAAGAATTTGTAAACCTTTAAGTGAAATTGGTGCAAAAATTTACGGCAGAGAACAAGCAAATTTAGCTCCACTTTGTATAGAAGGACAAAAACTAAAAGCTTTTGATTATAAAAGTGAAATTTCTTCAGCTCAAGTTAAAACAGCTATGATTTTATCTGCTTTTAGAGCGGATAAAACTTCCAAATTTAGCGAGATATCTTTAAGTAGAAATCATAGTGAAAACATGCTAAAAGCTATGAATGCACCTTTAAAAATCAGTGATGATTATTTAAGCCTTGAAATTTCTCCTTTAAATCAAGCTTTAAAAGCTCAAGATATTCTTATACCTAACGATCCTTCTTCGGCTTTTTATTTTGCTTTAGCTGCGATTATTTTACCTAATTCTAAAGTAGTTTTAAAAAATATTTTACTCAATCCTACACGTATTGAGGCTTACAAAATTTTGCAAAAAATGGGTGCAAAACTTGAAATAAAAATTACACAAAATGATTTTGAAACCATAGGCGAAATTCATGCAAGCTCAAGCGAGTTAAAAGCAGTAGAAGTTAAAGAAAATATAGCTTGGCTTATAGATGAAGCACCCGCTTTAGCTATAGCATTTGCTTTAGCAAAGGGTAAATCTAAACTCATCAATGCTAAAGAACTTCGGGTAAAAGAAAGCGATAGAATTGCTGCTACGGTTGAAAATTTAAAACTTTGTGGAGTAAATGCTAAAGAACTTGAAGATGGTTTTGAAATCGAAGGCTCTCAAATCAAAAAAGCTAAAATAAAAAGCTATGGGGATCACCGTATTGCCATGAGTTTTGCGATTTTAGGCTTACTTTGCGGAATGGAGATTGATGAAAGTGAGTGTATTAAAACTTCTTTTCCTAACTTTATGGATATTCTTACAAAAATAGGAGCTAGGATTGATTATTGAATTAGCTAAAAATTATGGCTTTTGTTTTGGTGTAAAAAGAGCAATTAAAAAAGCTGAACAAATTAAAGATGCGGCAACCATAGGGCCGCTTATCCATAATAATGAAGAAATTGCTCGCTTGCAAAAGAATTTCAATGTTAAAACCTTAGAGAACATAAGAGCTTTAAGTGATGAAAAAAAAGCCATTATAAGAACACATGGAATTACTAAGCAAGATTTAGAAGAGCTTAAAAAGAAAGATATTGAAATTTTTGATGCAACTTGTCCTTTTGTAACCAAACCACAGCAAATTTGTGAACAAATGAGTGCAGAAGGCTACGATGTGGTAATTTTTGGCGATGAAAATCATCCTGAAGTTAAGGGTGTAAGAAGCTATGTAGCCACAAAAGCTTATGTAGTTTTAGATAAAAAAGATCTTGAAAATATTAAATTACCTAATAAAATAGCAGTTGTAAGTCAAACGACTAAAAAACCTGAACATTTTATGGAAATAGTTAATTTTTTAATTCTTAGGGTTAAAGAAGTAAGAGTTTTTAATACAATTTGTGACGCAACTTTTAAAAATCAAGATGCTATTAAAGAACTTTCTGTCAAAAGTGATGTGATGGTAGTTGTCGGAGGTAAAAATTCAGCCAATACCAAACAACTTTTTTTAATAGCTAAGGCAAACTGCGAAGATAGCTATTTGATCGAAACCGAAGAAGAATTGCAAAAAGAATGGTTTTTAAATAAAACACATTGCGGAATTAGCGCTGGAGCTAGTACGCCTGATTGGATTATTAAAAAAGTTATAGCCAAAATAGAATCGTTTAAGTGCTAAAATTGTGATATTTTATTTTTTCAAAAAGTAAATAAAACTACAATTTAAAAAAAATTAATAAAAATTAAAATTCTTAACACTAATTAAAGAAAAATAAGGTAAAATCAGTCAAATTTTAATTTTTTTTCAAAAGGACCATGATGAGCGAGGTGAACAAAAAAGTTCAAAACAATTTAGAGGACTATCTTGAAGATGAAGACTTTGGGCAGCTTTTAGAAGCTTTTGACAAGTCAAGAGAAGAAACTATAACTGAAGGTGTAATCGTAGAGATTAAAAATGATGAAGTCTATGTAGATATAGGCAGAAAATCAGAAGGTATTTTAGCATTAAATGAAATTCAAGATGAAAATGCTAATTTGTTATTTAAAGTAGGTGATAGCATTAAAGTTGCTGTTGTAGGCTCTCGTGGTGGTAGATCTTTACTTTCTCACAAAAAAGCTTTAAGAAAAGAAAAAGTTATCGATTTTATTCAAAATTATAAAGAAGATGATGAGTATATTTTTGAAGTAAAAGTAGTAGGAAAGAATAAAGGCGGACTTGTTGTTGTAAATGATGATGATGTAGAATTTTTCTTACCAAAATCACAATACGGCTTCAAAGAAAATAACAATCTTATAGGTAAAACTTTTAAGGTTAAAATCATCAAAGTTGATAAAGAAGAGCAAAGCATTATTGTATCTAGAAAGAAAACTTTAGATGATGAAAGAAAAAAACGCAAAGAACTTATTAATAATATCGCTCAGCAAGAAGGGCTTATCGAAGGTGTTGTAAAAAAAATTACAACTTATGGTATGTTTGTTGATGTGGGTGGTGTTGATGGACTTGTTCACTATAGTGAAATTTCATATAAAGGACCTGTAAATCCTAGTATTTTATACAAAGAAGGAGATAAAGTTCCTGTCAAAGTAGTAAAATATGACAAAGATCGCAAACATTTATCCCTTTCTATCAAAGCGGCTTTACCTGATCCTTGGGGAGAAATTAAAGACAGCTTAGAAGTGGGTGATACCATTAAGGTTATTGTTTCAAATATAGAGCCATATGGTGCTTTTGTTGATTTGGGTAACGATATAGAAGGATTTTTGCATATTAGCGAAATTTCTTGGGATAAAAATATAAAAAATCCAAAAGATTATATTAGCAAGGGTCAAGAAATCGATGTTGAAGTTATTGAAATCAATTCAGATGAAAGACGCTTAAGAGTATCTTTAAGAAATTTACTTTCTAAACCTTTTGACGAATTTATGAAAAATCACAAAATTGGTGATGTGATAGAAGGAGAAGTTACTTCAACGACTTCTTTTGGTGCTTTTGTAAAAATTGGTTCTGTAGAGGGTCTTTTGCATAATGAAGATGCATCTTGGGACAGAAATGAAAAATGTAAAGATAAATTTAACAATGGTGATATTATCAAAGTTAAGATTATCAAAATCGACGAAGAGGGTCAAAAAATTTCTTTAAGCATTAAAGAACTTAGCGAATCACCTGTTCAAGAATATGCTAAAAATCATAAAGTAGGCGATATCGTTAAAGGAAAAATTAGAGATATCAAAGATTTTGGAGTATTTGTAGAACTCAATAAAAATGTAGATGCGCTTATTCATAAAGAAGATATTAGTGCTTCAACTCTTGAGAATTTAAAAATTGGTGATGAAATTGAAGCTGCAATTGCATTTATCGATGAAAAGAAAAACAGAATTCGCCTAAGTGTTAAGAATTTGGTTAGAATTAAAGAGCGAGAAGTATTAAATGAAATCAATAGCGACGATAAAGTAACTTTAGGTGATATCATTAAAGATCAGTTAGCTTAATGATGAAAAAATATGCAACTATAAGCATTTTGAGTATTTTATTACTCATCTTGCTTATTGTCGTTTTTGTACTGCTTTGGAAATTTAAAGCAAATTCTAACTTTATTCCCGAATTTGCTAAAGATACAAATACGCATCAGATTGAAGAAAGGCAAACCCAAGAACTCACTTGGCGAGAAGAATTAGCCAAATGGCCTAGTAAAGATTTTACTCCAGCCGTAGAGCAATTTACTCTACATTTTGATGCAGATACTAGTGAGCTTAAAGAAAAAAACAAATACTATCAACTTGTTGTTAATAAGCATGATATTTACTCCATGTTTTGTTTAAGACAGACTTTAAATTCTTTTAACGTGAAGTATTTTTTATTAAAATCCGGCGAAAGTCCTGAAATCTTTTTAGATACGGGCAATAAAAATTTAATTGATGATATTATCAAAGAACTTAAAAAATATAAAATTAACACAGAAGCGAAGGAGATTTGGTTATGAAAAAAAAGATTATTGTTTGTGATGCAATTTTAGATAAGGGTGTAGAGCTTTTAAGAAAAGCTGAGGATATTGAGCTTATAGAAGCTGCTAAAGTTCCAAAGAATGAGTTAATGGATATGCTTGCAGATGTAGAAGTCGCTATTACTAGAAGTTCTACTGATGTAGATGTCAATTTTTTAAATCATGCTAAAAAACTCAAAGCTCTTATACGCGCAGGAGTAGGGGTGGATAATGTTGATATCCCTGAATGTTCCAAACGCGGTGTTATAGTAATGAATGTCCCAACTGCTAATACCATTGCTGCAGTAGAGCTTACTATGGCTCATCTTCTAAGTTCTGCTAGAAGTTTTGTTAATGCACATAATTTTTTAAAGAATGAAAGAAAATGGGAAAGAGAAAAGTGGTATGGCGTAGAGCTCATGGGTAAAACCTTGGGTGTTATCGGTTTTGGAAATATAGGTTCGCGTGTAGCCATCCGTGCCAAAGCTTTTGGTATGAAAATTCTAGCCTACGATCCATATATTTCAGCTTCTAAAATCACAGACTTAGATATGGAGCAAGCAAAAAGTTTGGATGAAATTCTTACTCAAAGCGATTTTATCACCATCCATACGCCAAAAACTAAAGAAACTGATGGTATGATTGGTGCTAATGAAATCGCAAAAATGAAAGATGGTATAAGACTTATTAATTGTGCTCGCGGGGGCTTATATACAGAAGAAGCTCTATGCGAAGGCTTAAAAAGTGGTAAAATAGCTTGGCTTGGTATCGATGTTTTCAAAAAAGAACCTGCTACCAACCATCCTCTTTTAGATTTTGAAAATGTTTCAGTAACCTCTCATCTTGGAGCTAATACTCTAGAAAGTCAAGACAATATTGCAAGAGAAGCTTGTGAACAAGCCCTAAATGCGGCTAGAGGTGTGGCATATCCTAATGCTCTTAATTTACCTATTAAAACTGAGGATTTACCACCTTTTGTAGCACCTTACATCGAGCTTGTTTCTAAGATGGCATTTTTAGCAGTTCAAATTGATAAAAATCCTATAAAAAGTATTAAATTAGAAGCAGAAGGGGTGATAGGCGAATATGCTACTTCAATGCTTACATTTGCTGCTGTAGGAGCTTTAAGTGGAATTTTAGGTGAAAAAATAAATTATGTTAATGCTGAATTTGTTGCCAAAGAAAAAGGTGTAGATTTATCTTGCGAAACCCTTCCAAATAGCGGTTATAACAACAAACTTAGTGTTAAAATCATCACAGAGAATTCAAATATTAATGTTTCAGGAACTGTATTTAATGAAAATGAACAACGCATAGTTGGATTAAATGGCTTTCAAACTGATTTCAAGCCAAAAGGAAAAATGATTATTTTCAAAAATAAAGATATCCCAGGGGTTATTGCTAAAATCAGCTCTGTCTTAGCATCTAAAAATATCAATATCGCTGATTTTAGATTGGGTAGAGATGGTTTTGGATATGCTTTAGCAGTGGTATTGATCGACGAAAAAGTGCAAAAAGAAGTTTTAGAAGAATTAAGACAACTAGAGGCGTGTATATTTGTACAATATGTCGAAATCTAAAATTCTTATCATAGAAGATGATATAGATTTAAATGATTTGCTTAGTTTAAGACTTAAGGCTTGCGATTATCAAATTTTTTCCTTGTTAGATTTTAAAGGAGTTGAAGATTTGCTAGATAGTGAGCAAATCGATCTTTTGATAGTTGATAGAAATCTTCCAAGCGGGGATTCTTTAGATAGGATTAAAGAGCTAAGAAAGCAAGGTTATAAAGAAGCGGTGATTTTTCTAACCGCTAAAACCTTGCATCAAGATTTACTTGAAGGTTTTGAGAGTGGCTGCGATGATTATATGTGCAAACCTTTTGATTTTAATGAATTGTTACTTCGTATTAAAGCTATTTTAAAACGCCACAAAAGAGAAGAAGAAAAGCTAGTTTTTAAAGATTTTTCTTTGGATTTGATCAATTATGAATTTTTCTACAAGAATGAGAAATTAGATGTTTCAAATTTGGAATATGAGCTTTTAAAATGTTTTTTTGAAAATCCCAATACTTTATTGACACGACAATTTTTAAGTGAAAATGTATGGAAAGATGATACCACAAGTGACAAGACGATCAATATAGCATTAACAAGACTAAGAAACAAATTTCCAAAGCTTAAAGAGCATATTATAAGCGTTAGGGGCATTGGTTATAAGATATGTTGAAAACTAAAAATATTTTTATAACTTTTTTTGTTTTGTTGATTTTGTGTTTTGGTGTGATATTTTATACGCTTACAAATTCTTATTTGAATTTTTTACTCTTAAAACAATACGAACAAAAAATCAAAAGCCTTGATGATGTTTTAAAATTTTCTCTTTTAGAAGATTTAAATTCTAACAATATCAAAGAATTTGCACAAGATACAAGGGCGGATTTTATTATTTTGAAAGATGATTTTGAGATTTCTTCGGTTTTAAATGCGGATTTATTTTTAAATTTAGAAGAAAACAAAATTTATGATTTAAATTCAAAAAGAGTTCTTGTAAAAAAATTTACCTATAAAGACTATAAATATATGATCATTGTTTATCCAAGATTTTTAAATTTGCAAATTTTTTGGCTAAAAATCAGCATAAGTTTTGGGATTTATTTCATGCTTGTTTTTATTTTAGTATTTTTTATGGGAAGAAAACTAGCAAAAAGTTTTAAAAAAATTTTAGAATTTTTAAATTTTATCAACGATTCAAAACCCATTATTTTAGAAAAGAGTATTTTTAAAGAGCTAAATTTACTAAACAAAAAACTTTTAAAAACAAAGGAAAAAATCTTAAAAAATACTCAAAAAAACAAAAAACAAAGTGATAAGATTTCTCTTAAAAATACTCAATTAGCAAGTGTTATTTCTGCTATCTCTCATGAGCTTAAAAATCCTTTAAGTGTGATTGATCTTAGCTTAGAAATGCTTAAGGATGAGAATTTAAAAGATGAAAAACTCAAAAACGAATTACTAGAAAAAATTTCACGCCAAAGCCTAAAGTTGAATGCTTTAACACATAAGCTTAATTTTGTTTTTAATCTCAACCACGAAGCCTTGCAAATGCAAGAATTTGATCTTTTTACTTTGTGTGAAAAAATTGTTAAAAACCCAGGTTTTGAAAGAGTGATTTTACGCGGAAAAAGCACTAGAGTAAAAGCGGATGAGTTTTTAATCGAGCAAGTGATTATTAACTTACTTTCTAATGCTCTAAAATACAGCCAAAAAGAGGTTATTTTGATTGCGCAAGATCAAAAGATTAGTGTTTTGGATTTTGGCAAGGGTATAGAAAAGAATCAATTAAAATTTATTACGAAAAAATTTTATAAAATTGACACTAAGAGCAATAATTCTTTTGGACTTGGGCTTTTTTTGGTAAAAAAAATTTTAAGCATACATAAAAGCTATTTAGAAATTTCTAGCACTGTATCGCAGGGTTCTAAATTCAGTTTTAAACTTCATTAAGGAAAAAAATGGCACTTATTGATTTAATTGACGCTTCAAAAAAATTTGGGGAAAAAATTGTTTTAAATGAGGCAAATTTTAGCGCTAATGAAGGCGAAAAAATAGCCATCATAGGAAAAAATGGAGAAGGAAAATCAAGTCTTTTAAAAGCACTTTTAGGCACTCTAGCTCTAGATAGCGGCAGAGTGGTAAGGCAAAATGGAAAAAGTATAGCCATGCTTTCGCAAACCGTTGATTTTAACGCAAATTTAAGCGTTAAAGAAGCCATAAAAATCGAACTTGAAGAAATTTATAATACTTTAAAAGAATATGAAGCATCGCAAAGCAAACTCGAAAAAGAGCCTACAAACAAAGAGTATTTAAAACAGATGGATGATTTAATTGCTTTAATCGATAGTAAAGATGCTTGGAATATCGAAGCTAAAATCACGCGTGTTTTAAAAGAATTCAGCCTATTAGATTACTCTGATCGTTTGGTTTGCACTTTAAGCGGTGGTGAAATTCGCAGAGTAGGTCTTTGTATACTTTTACTTAAAAATCCTGATATTTTATTGCTTGATGAGCCTACAAACCACCTTGATGTTTATATGACAAGCTTTTTGGAGGATTTGTTAAAAAATTCAAAAATGTGTGTGATTTTTATCTCGCATGATAGATATTTCATCGATGCAATTGCGCATAAATGTGTAGAAGTTGATCAAGGTAAACTTAGTGTGTTTAAGGGTGGTTATACGAATTACCTAGAGAAAAAAACTCAAATTTTAGAAAGTTTAGCTAAAAGCCATGAAACACTTTTAAAGCATTTAAAAAGCGAGGAAGAATGGCTTAGAAGAGGTGTTAAAGCAAGACTTAAAAGAAATGAAGGGCGCAAGGAGCGTATTTTTAAAATGCGTGAAGAAGCTAAAAAAAATCCTGGTGCCATCAAGCGTTTAAAGCTTGAAATTTCAAGGGCAGCTTTAAATTTTACAGGAGAAAAAATTCCTAATCATAAAAAAATGCTTTTTGAGCTTAAAAATGTAAGTAAAAATTTAGGAGAAAAAGCTCTTTTTGCAGATTTTTCAAGTCGTATTTTACAAGGTGAACGCATTGCTATAGTAGGCAAAAATGGTTGTGGAAAGTCTACTTTTTTAAAAATGCTTTTAGGAGAATTAAAGCAAGATAGTGGAGAGATCAAGCGTGGAGAGATTAAAATAGGGTATTTTGATCAAGCTAGAAGTCTTGTAAATTCAGATAAAACCTTGCTTGAAATTTTTTGCCCTAATGGAGGCGACAGGGTTGAAGTACGCGGAAAAAATATGCATGTTTATGGGTATTTAAAAAATTTCTTATTTCCTAAAGAATTTTTAGATAAAAGCGTTTCCATTTTAAGTGGCGGAGAAAAAAATCGCGTTGCTTTGGCTTTACTTTTTACAGAAGAATATGATGTTTTAATCCTAGATGAGCCTACAAATGATCTTGATATAGCGACTATTAATATTTTAGAAGAGTACTTGCTTAGCTTTGAAGGAGCCATTTTGCTAGTATCTCATGATAGATATTTTGTAGATAAAATTGCTACCAAACTTTATGCTTTTGAGAACGGCGCTAAGATCAATATTTTGCATACGCTTTATACTGAATATCTTGAAAATGAAAAAGAAATGCAAGAATTTGATGATTATGTTTCAAGTCTTGATTTGCAAGAGCAAACTCGTATGCAAAAAGAAAAAAGTAGCAAAAAACTAAGCTATAAAGAAAATGAAATTTTAAAAAATCATCCCGAAAAAATCGAAATGCTTGAAAAACAAATTTCTAAACTCAATAGTGATCTTTCAAACCCAAGCGTATATCAAGAAATAGGCATAAACACTCTTTATGAAGAGCTAGAACAAGCACAAAAAGAATTAGAAAAATTAGAAAGCGAATATTTTGAAGTTTTGGAAAAAAGTGAAAATCTATAAATTTTTATCAATAAAATATGAAATTTATTGACAAAAATTATTAAAATTTATTATAATTTGACTTCAAATTGCGGGAATAGCTCAGGGGTAGAGCACAACCTTGCCAAGGTTGGGGTCGCGAGTTCGAATCTCGTTTCCCGCTCCATACTTCACAAATTTATTTTTCTTTTCATTTATCTAAAATATCTTTTAAAATAAATCCACTTTTTAAAATAACCATCTTAATATATTAAAGTTTAAAAAGCATGATTCTTTCATCTTTTTGAAAATCTACTTTTTCTTCTTCACTGATGAGTAAAAATTCGCTTTGAATCAGAGGCAGTATCATCCCTGAACCAAATTTATTATCATTAAAAGGATAAAAAATACCCTTTTCTAAATTCCCTAAGATAAGATTATTTCTTCCACTTTTTACTTTTAAATCACTCCCCATAAAAGCTTGAATTTGTAAAGGATTTTCTAAATTCCCGTAAAGTAAAGCGATGATTTTTCTAGCAAAGATAAAAGCAGAAAGATAAGCTGCCATAGGATTTCCTGGTAAAATCAATACTAAAGTTTTATCTTTTTGATAAAGCTTAGTTGGTCTTGCAGGGCGTGCTTTTAAACCCTTAAAAAGTGGAGTAAAGCCTAATTCATTTAAAGCCTTTTCCATAAAATCAGCTTCTCCTACACTCGCACCACCTGAAGTGATTAAAAGATCAAAATTAGCATTTTCTAAAGCTTTTTTAGTTGCATTAAAATCATCTTTAATAATACCAAGATAACTTGTAGCGCAATCTTTAAATAAAGCAAGCAAAGGCAAAGCATTAGCATTATAGATATTTTCCTCATCACAATCTTGCCAAGGTTCTTTTAACTCATCTCCACTTGAAAAAATTCCAATACGAATTTTTCTTACAACTTCTATTTTATAAAGCCCTTGAGAGGAGAGCAGAGCGATATGTCTAGCATTAAGCCTTGTGCCTTTTTTTAGCAAAAGCTCATCTTTTTTTAATTCTTCGCCCTTATAACGATAAGCGTTGTATTGTTTAGGTGGCTTTTTGATGACAAGCTTGCCTTCTTCTATACACTCATCTTCTATCATTAAAATAGTATCGGCATTTTTGGGCATTTTTGCACCTGTCATGATCTTAAAACACTCATTTTTATAGATCTCATAAGTGTTTTTATCTCCAGCTAAAATCGTACCTTTTATATCTAAAGCTTGATTTACATCCGCATAATTAAAAGCATAGCCATCAAGCGCAGCATTATCAAAGCTAGGTAAATTTTTTACAGCATAGAGATCTTTAGCCAAAACCCTATCTTTAGCTTCTTCAAGACTGATTAATTCAAACTCATTAAGAGCCTTAATTTGATCTTGTAAATGCGCTAAAGTTTGAAAAATGTTTTTCATTCTTCAAGCCTTGTGATTTTAGCGCCTAAGGCTTTAAATTTTTCTTCTAATTTTTCATAACCACGATCAAGATGATAAATTCTATGTATTCTACTTGTGCCCTTAGCCACAAGTGCTGCTAAAATCAAAGCCGAAGAAGCACGCAAATCCGTAGCCATAACATCTGCAGCATTTAATTCTTTACCACCCACTATAGTAGCAATATGCCCATTTAATTTAATATCCGCACCCATTCTTAAAAGCTCGCTTACATGCATAAAGCGATTTTCAAAAAGTCTTTCATCGATGATGCTTGTACCCTTTGCCATTAGGGCTAAAGCCATAAATTGTGCTTGCATATCGGTTGGAAAACCAGGATATTCACTAGTCATGATCTCCGTAGCTTTGATTTCTTTTGCAGGAAATAAGGTGATATTATCATTGTCTACCAAAGTTTCAAAACCCATTTGATGGAGTTTTGCTAAAACCGCTCCTAAATGCTCGGCATTTACTTTTTTAAGTGTGATTTTAGAATTTGTAATAGCTCCTGCACACAAATAAGTTCCCGCTTCAATCCTATCAGGAATCACACTAAATTCTTTAAAATCCAAAAGTTCTTTATCTGTGCCATAAATTTCAAGCTCATCTGTGCCTATGCCTTTTATATCAAGCCCAGCCTTGGCTAAAACTTCACAAAGCTGCACGACTTCAGGCTCTTTGGCAACATTTACAAGCTTAGTTTTTCCCTTAGCTAAAGCTGCTGCCATAATGATATTTTCGCTGCCTGTAACGGTAATTTTATCAAAAAGAATTTGAGCTCCTTTTAAATTCCCACTTGCTACGACATAACCTTGTTTTATTTCTATATTTGCACCCATTTTTTCTAAAGCACTTAGGTGTAAATCGATAGGTCTTTGTCCTATAGCACATCCTCCAGGCAATGAAACTTCACAATGATTAAAACGAGCAAGCAAGGGTCCTAAAGTAAGGATAGAAGCGCGCATTTTACGCACGATATCATATTTGGCCACGGTTTTATCAAGTGTTGATGTATCTAAATATGCTGTATTTTCTTTAAAGTCAGTTTTTGCGCCTAAATTTTCAAGCAAAGAAATGAGTGTTTTAATGTCTGCAACATTAGGAACATTATTTATTTTAACTTCATTTTTTGCAAGTATACTAGAAGCGATTAGGGGTAAAGCGGCATTTTTTGCACCACTTATTATAACTTCACCTTGAAGTTTTTGGGAGCCTTGTATTTCTAAATAAGTCATTATGATAAACCTTATTTTAAATTTCAAAGCTTAATTATACCTTTTTAAACTTTGTAAAAGTTTATTGCTTGGGCTTTTCGTTTTGAAATTTGTGATTTATTTGGAGCTTAAATTTTTCCGAGTTTGATGATTTTTATTGTATTATTTTAAATTTAAAAAGTAATGATAAATATTTTATTTTTCAAGGTGATATCATGGGTGTTTTTCTGGTTTTACTGGGTGGAATTTTTTGGGCTATAAGTGGAGTTTTGGCTGAGTATTTGTTTAAAAATAATTATGGGGTAGATTGGGTAAGTTTTTATAGATTGTTTTGTACAGGTATAGTGCTTATTTTATATAGCTTAAAGAAAATAAAAATATTTCAATTTAAAAAAGATGAGCTTTTATCCTTTTTGATTTTTGCTTTCTTTGGTTTATTGATGACTCAATATGGATATTTTAAAGCTATTTTTTATACCGATGCGGGTACTGCTACTATGATACAATACTGTGCTCCTTTGCTTATCATGATTTATGTATGTTTAAAAGATAAAAAAATGCCTAAAATTTTTGAAAGTATGGCTTTAATTTTTATAATTCTAGCTCTATTTTTGCTTGCAAGTGGTGGAGATATAAGCAATTTAAACCTAAATTTATGGGGAATTTTTTGGGCTATTTTAGGAGCTTTTGGGGTTGCTTTTTATTCTTTAGGTGCAAGAAAAATCATTGCAAAATATGGAATTTTCTTTGTTATGGGTTGGTCTAGTTTAATCGCTTCTTTTATACTTTTTGGGATACTTGAATTTAAAGAAGGTTTAGCGCATTATGATTTTGCTCTTAATTTGTATTTAGCCCAAGCAGGTATAATATTTATAGGAACTATAGGGGCTTTTTGTCTATATCTTAAAGGGGTTGAATACATAGGAGCTTTAAGAGCAAGCATGATAGCATGTATCGAGCCTGTAGCAGCTGCTTTTATGAGCTTTTTATTTTTAGGAACAAGATACAGCTTTTTAGATCTTTTTGCCTTTGCTTTAATTATCTTAAGCGTGATTTTAAATGCTAAAAAAAGTTAAATTTTCATAAAATTTTTAAGTAATTTTTTGCCATTTTGGCTTAAAATTGCTTCGGGGTGAAATTGCACCCCATAAATCTCGTATTTTTTATGCTTGATTGCCATGATGATATTTTTATCATTTAAAGCCAAAATTTCACAGCTTTTTGGCATTTTGCTAATATGTAAAGAATGATACAAACAAATTTTACTTTTATTTTTAATACCTTTAAAAAGCAGGCTTTTTTTAGCATTTTTCTTAAGATGCAATCTTGAAATTTTACCTTGCATAGGGTAGGGCATCGGAGTGATTTTTCCACCAAAAATCTCGCCTATACACTGATGTCCTAAACAAATTCCTAGTATTTTTTTATCTTTTTTAAAGTATTGAATTGCTTTTAAACTTAATTTTGATTCAGTAGGAGAATTTGGACCTGGAGAGATGATAAGATGAGAAAAATCAAAGCGAGCTAAATCTTTAGCTTTTTTAAATTCATCATTTTTTATAATTTTACATTGATAGCCCAATTCTTTAAGATAAAAAACTATAGTATAGCTGAAAGAATCATAATTATCTATGAGTAAAATTTTTTTCATTTTACACTCACTTTTTGCAATCCTCTAACCGAATTGATACAATAAATCTCATCTGCATTTAACAAATCCTCTTTAAAAAGTTTTTTTTCTTTTATAAGTCCTAAATCAAGCAAAAATTGCCTATAAATTCCATTTAAAAGTCCACTTTGTAGGGTAGGGGTATAAAGGACTTTATCTTTTTTAATGATGATATTACTTCTTGAACCTTCGCATAATTCATTTTTTTCATTAAAAAAAGCTATATCAAAGCATTGATTTTCTTTCCATAAAAAAGCTTTTTGATCATAAATTTGTCTTAAAGAACTTTTATGATATAAAGAATCGCTTTGTGAATTTAAGGGTTTATCACTTAAAAGCAAGATATTATTATCACTTGTTTTGATATGATTTTCTAAGATAGTATAGTTGCCATCTTTTTGCAAGATAAGTTTAAAAATAGCCTGTTTGTGATGACTTTTAATGATGCTTGGATAAAAAAAGCTATGATTTTTATGAAAAAGTTTTTCATTTAAAGCTTGGATATTGAAATTTTTAAATTCTTTTAAATTGGATTTGTAGCTTAACACTTCTTGAAAATCTTTAATGAGTTTTTGTGTGTTAAAATTCAATTTTAAGGCAGAATTTAAAATTCTTTGCAAATGTTCTTTAAAAAATAAAATTTTACCCTTTTTATAATACATAGTTTCAAAAAGATAAAAATTTTTAGGCATTAAAAATTGAGTTTTTAACTCCAATTCTTTAATTTCTTCCTCAAGCTTAGAATCCCACACCAAACCACTTCCCACGCTGTATTGATAATCTTGTTTTTTCTCAAGAGTGCGTATAGCAACACTAAATTTGCTTTTATTTTTATGGATACAACCTATAGCACCGCAATAAATTCCGCGTTTTCTTGCTTCAAGTTCTTCTATAAGTTTTATGGTTTCAAGTTTAGGAGCTCCTGTGATCGAACCGCAGGGAAATAAAGCTTTGAAAATTTGAAAATAATCAATATCTTTTTTAAGCTTGCCTTTTATAATGGAAGTCATTTGATGTAAAGTAGGGTAACTTTGAATTTTAAAAAGCTTTGTTTTCATGCTGTTTTTAACGATAAGTTTTGAAAGATCGTTTCTTAAAAGATCGACTATCATTACATTTTCGCTTAAATTTTTAACATCTTTTTGCAAAAAAAGTTTGTTTTTCTTATCTTGATTTAAATCCTTAGATCTTGCACTTGTGCCTTTCATAGGCTGGGTGATTATTTTTCTTTTATGGATTTTAAAAAATAATTCAGGAGAAAAGGAAAGAATTTCGCGTCCTTCATCTTTAATATACGCTTTAAATTCAGTATCTTGTCTTTTGGATAAAAGATTAAACAAAGAAAATCCATCAAGCAAGCTATCAAAATGAAAACTTTGGGTGAGATTGACCTGATAGCTTCGTCCTTTTGCTATAGCGGATTTTACTTGCAAAAAGTTTTTTTCATAGTTTTTAAAATCTAAATGATTTTTAAAAATAGGCATAAAATTTTCTTCATCAACCTTCATCGCAGTGAATTTTTTTCTTTTTTTATAAGCATAAAAGCTCAAATAAGCCTCTTTGCTAGTGAAGTTTTTATCTTGTAAGTATTTATAAAATTCATAATCCACAAGAGTTAAAAAATAATATTTATCTTTATGTTTTTGCACAAATTTAAAGTATTTTTTACTTTGTTTTTTATTATAGGCTTTAAGAACAAATTTTAAGTCATAATAAAAATATTTACCAAAAATGGCAAATTTTGTTTCAGCGCTCACTTAATTCCTTTGCTACTTGTGCAGCAAGCTTTAATTTATCATTGTCAAAATGTGTATAAATTCTTGAAGTATTTAAACTTGCATGACCTAAAGCTTCTTGCACCAAAACCAAATCTTTTTGTTTTTTATAGAGTAGGGTAGCAAAAGTATGGCGAAGCATATGAGCGCCGTTTTTTTGCTTGCGAATTCCTGCGCGAAATAAAATTTGCTCTACAATACGACTTACATAAGCTTGTGTTAAAGCTTTTCCATTGCGATTGACAAAAAGTAAGCCATCTTCACTTAAATAATTAACTCTTACATCCTTTAACAAATGCTCGATTAATTCTTTTTTTATCATCACAACGCGGTATTTATTTCCTTTGGCGCGAATTCTTATAATGTAAAGTTCGTTTTCTTCGCTAATATCCTTGAGTTTGATATTGATAGCCTCACTTACACGAATTCCTGTAAAAATGATGATTTTTATAATAAGCTTGTTGCGTATGGTATTGTTTTTAAAATCTGAATTTTCTATGGCTTCAAGGAATTTTTTTAACTCATCTTCGTTCATGAATTCAGGCAGTTTTGCTCCCTTGCTTCCTGTAATACCTCCCCAATTTTTAAGTACAATATTAAAAATATGCGCCTTTTCATCCTCTTCGTTTTGTTTATCTAAAAAATCAAAAAAAATAATCACTGCAATACGGTAGTTTTTTTTACTCGCATCCGATAAAGCTCCAGTAATACTTGCTAAAACCTCCACTATAAGCTCTTCATCGATTTGCTTTAAGGAGTGTAATTTATAAAAATTAAGATATTCAAAAACTTTTTTTAAGGGATTAAAATAAGTATTAACCCCATTTAAACCCGCATTTCTTGCTTTTTTAGCCAAGGCATCAAGCTCTTCTATATTTTTAACGCCCCTTGTAAGTGCAAAATTAACCTCTGCTAGGGCTTTTGGATTTTTAAGTTCTTTATTGGAAAGAGAGTTGAGTTTAAATTTAACATATTTTGCAAGCCAAAATAAAAAAGACTTTTCAAAATTTTCTTCACAATCTAAAGGATATTTCATAAAAACTTTTCCTAAAATCTTATAATTTTTGTTTTTAATCAATTTTAACTAAAAAAGGTATTTTAGTATCAACTTAGTAAAAAAAAGCTTTTCTAGCTCATTTTAACTTTAAAAAATAAATTTAAATTCCTTATATAAAATATATTAAATAATTCTTAATAATATTTGTATAATTGTATGATAAAAGGTAAAAATACATAAAATTAATTATTTTGTATTGAAAACTATAATTTTCAAACTTTTATATTTATACTCTAATCCTATAAAGTATTATGCCAATATATAAGCTATATTATAGGCATTATAAGCATATTTACTTTTTGTATTTTAATAACTTATCCATAAAATTTAATGTATAAAAATGATTATTTTATTTTGTAATTTGAAAACTATAATTTATCTTTTTTTCAAATAGTCAAGATAATATGCATTGACATATCATTATATATTTTTATCAAAATAATATAATAAATGATAATTTATAAAATAAAAATAAATACCCTATTCTTTTGAATTTACACATCAAAACATTTTCCAAATTTTAAAATTTTTAAGAATGTATTTATTATTAAGCTTTTATAATGATTGCTTGTCTGTAAGTATTATTTAAGGAGTAAAAAATAAGGTGAAAAATTTATATTGGTTTGTTTATTTTTCTAAATGGCAAGATATGCGTAATCCTTGGTTTATTATGAGTATTATAATGATAAGCCTTGTTTTAATAGCGCATTTTTTATTTCAAGAGTATCTTTATATGAGACCTTGTGAACAATGTGTTTATATAAGGTTAGATATGTTAATTATAGCTTTAGGAGGCATCATTGCGCTGATAAATCCTAAAAATACCATTATTAAAATCCTTGCCTATACTTTAGCTTTTTATGGAATTTGGCTTGGATTAGAACATTCGTTGAATTTAAATCGCATTCATGAAGCTATTAGCACGGAAAACCCTTTCAGTGGTGTTAATGGATGTCGCGATATTCCACTCTACCCTTTTAATCTGCCTTTACACGAACGGTTTCCTTCTTGGTTTAAACCCGTAGGACAATGCGGAATGGATTTTCCCATGGTTCCAAAGTCTGCTTATTTAAATGCTTTCCAAGAATTTTTTGTAGGAAAAAATGGAATTTATAATAATGGCTGGTATTTAATCCCTAGTTTGAAATTTATGAATATGGCTACTTGCTGTTTTATAGCATTTTTATGCTCTTTTATTTTACTTTTTATAATGTTTGTAAGCTATGTTTTTAGTCAAAGAAAAATTGTTTTTACTATCATTACTATAAGCTTAGTTGTAGCGCTTAAGATATTGGGTTAAAAAATACTTATTTTAAAGATTAAATTTTTTACTTGTTTATCCTTTTTAAATAGAATTACTTTTTATATCAAATTAAGGATAAACAATCATGTTTAAAAAAATGACAAAAATTTTGACAAGCTTGAGTCTTGTTTGCACTTTTGCGATGGCAGATGATTTTATCACCCTATCAGAAACTTTGCCTGATTCTAAAAATTCTGTTGTGGAGGCTTTTTCCTATAAGTGTATACATTGTTACAATCACCATAAATTTGGCACCTTAGAAAAACTTAGAGAGGCTTTTCCAAATTTGCATTTTAAACTCTATCCTGTGAGCCTTATGAATGGAGAATACGCAAATGAACTTAACGAGCTTTTTGCCTTTGCCCAATTTAAAGATGAGCAAAATGGCAAAGATGCTAGTTATAGTGATAGTTTATCACATAAACTTGCCGATGTTTATTTTGTAGTTTATTTTATAAACAAGCAGGACAATTTTTCAAGCTCGGATGAATTTTATGATATAGGCTTAAAGGCTATGAATGTCGATAAAAATGAAGTATTGAATTTTTTAAGCACCCCTAAAGCCAAAGAAATTTTAAACGAATTTAAAAGAGCAAATGATATAGCTAGGACTTATGGCACTCCTGCTTTTGTTGTAAATGGTAAATATCAAATCAATCCTAGCGCCATCAGTTCAATGCAAGCTTTAGAAGATATCGTCAAAAAACTTAGTAATATGCCATAAAATAAAACAATGCATTTTCTAACACTAGATAATGCATTGAAATTTAATATTAATTTTTCTTTTAATGCAAAAATAAAGTTCTTTAGTTATAATTAGTTCGCAATATTTTTAAAGGTTGTTTTTAATGAAAAATTTAAGCGTTCAAGAAAAAAAAGATCTTGATAATTGTGTTTTCAAAACTCTTGGTAAAAAAGAACCCTCTGCTTTAGTGCTTTTATTTAAAAAAATACTTTTAAAATTAAAGACTTTCTTTTATTCTAAATAATACCATTTAAAATCATTTTTTGTAAAAGAAATATTCTTAAAAGATGGAGCCTGTATAAATAATTTGCATTCTTTATCTAAATTTTCCATTCCATAGACTTTCATAGCCATTCTAGAATTGTGTCTTGCTAGCTCTATGGCTACGCAAGCTTGATTGTTGATTTTATAAAGAAGTGTGCCTCCTTCTTTTTCATCTATATTTAAAATGCTTAAATTTTTATTTTTACTCATATCTTGTATATTTTTACTAAAAGCGAAACGCAATTTATAATATATCATAATATCTTGCATAGCCTTTTTAAGATCTTGCAAATTTTCATTGATAGAATATCCATTGTTTTTATACAATCTTAAAAAATCTTCATTAAGAAATTTTTGAAAGTCAGCATCCTTGCTTAATTTTTGACACTCATTATAGCTTTTAAGAATTCTTACCCGCCCTGCTTCTATCAAAAGCTCAAGGCAATTTTTATCATCTTGTAAAAATTGCACCAATTTAACTTCTTGAATTTTAAAATCTTTATTAGGCTTTTTTTCATATGCAAAATCATTGAGCTTTTCATAAACATTAGCAAGTGATAAAGAACAAAGACTAATAAGTATCGGAAATACTTTTTTCATTGAAAAAGCTCTGAATGTTGATTTTTTAAAAATTCTACCACTTCTAAAACTTCATCAACCCCTTCTTTGTTTGAATTTTCCAAGACACTGTCTATATTATCTATATAAGCTTCTATAGCACTTTCTAGCTTCTCTCTTTTAACACCTGCATATAAAAGCATAGCTTCTAAAACTATGCTTAATTCATATCTTAGATCTTCTAATTCATTTTTTAAATTTTTATTGTGTGTTTGTGGCATCTGAATTTCCTTTTTTAAGTTCTTTACTTTTTATCAAATCAACGATTTGAGCTTTGATATAGTTATAATTTGCTCCATCTTTATAAGCTGCAAAAAGCCCACCACTAGCATTTTTATGCCCTCCTCCACCTACTAGCTTTTTAGCCATCAAGCTTACATCAATCTTACCATTTGCACGAAAACTTAAGGTTTTTCTAGAGCTTACATCGATGAAAAAATCATAGTCAGGATTTTTAACTAAAAATTCATTACCTATGATAGAGGTATTGCCTATATTTGAGGTAAGAATTCCCTTATGACCCTCATATTCTATACTGAATTCTTCTTTTAACTCGCTAAGCTTTTCTACTACAAAATAAGAGATGAGATTAGAAAGAGTGTCATCATGATTTTTAGCAAAAAAATCTTTTTTAATAAAATGGATAGCATTATCTAGTAAAATATGTGAATTGGGTTGGTTTATAAATTTTCTTGCTCTTTCAAGCAAGAAAAACATATAAAAAACTTGAGCTTCTTTAAACATCACACGATTGATTTCTTTTGCATTGGCAATCAAACCCAAAAAAACTTTTCCAAGCTCAAAATTCGTATCCTCACTTAGCCAAATATCAACAGCATTTACAACCTGAGCAAAATTTAAAAGTTCTAAATCAGGCTTACAAATTTTAGAGAAAAAATCATAAGTGATTTTAGTCGCACATCTTTGATTATCCAGTAGATACCACGCGTATTTTTGAGCACACTCTTCACCGCTTTGATGATGATCTAATAAAAAGATTTTGATATTTTTTTCTTTACAAATTTTATCAAATTCTTCACACTGGTTTAAATTTAAATTCAAGTCAGTGATTAAAATAATAGCCTGCCCAAAACTATTATCTTTTTCTATATCTGCTAAAATTGCATTAAAATTTTCATTGATCTCTTTACCATAATTAGAATTATAAAAATTTACATTTTTAAAATAAAAATTGACTATATATTGACAGGCATAGCCATCAAGATCAGTATGTGAAAGATGATAAATTTTCATTGATTTCCTTAAAGTTCTATCCTAATAATACCTTCGGTATTAAAATTTGTATTTTCTGCTATTTCTGCAAAACTGAGTACAACTATATTGATATTAAAATTATAGCAAATATCAGCAATGAATTTTCTAAGTTGTGGCTCAACACAAAGTATAAAAGGCTTGATACGCCCATTTGCTACTGCGGCAACTTCAGCTCTTAAAGTGTCTACCAAAGTTCCTGTTTGCGCTACACTTAAAGGTAGATGGTAGCTACCATCTCTAAATTGCACATTTTCCATTAAAACTGCAGAACTAGCAGAGTCTAAAATGAAAATATCTAAATTTCCTTTATCGTCAAGATACATATTAGTAATCATTCTAGCCAAAGACGCCCTTACATGCTCTATAATCATATCAAAGCTTTTGCTTACTTCAGCAATATCGCTTATGGATTCTAAAATAGTCAGCATGTCTTTAATAGGTATATTGTGCTTGAGTAAATCTTTAAGAATTTTTTGAATAAGACTCACAGGAGCTACACCTAAAGCACCCTCTACTATGATTGGATAATCATTTTTAACCTTATCAAGAAGATTTTGCACCTCTTGGCGTGTAAGAAGTTCGCTTGCATGTGCTTTGATAAGCTCGCTCATATGCGTTGAGATCACACTTGCTGGATCTATAACGATATAGCCATTTAAAGTTGCTTCATCTTTTAAATTTGCATCTATCCAAAGTGCATCAGAGTTAAAAGCAGGTTCTTTTGTAGCAATCCCTTCAATCTCTTCTGTGATAAAGCCACTATCCATAGCCAAATATTTATCAGGATAAATTTCAGCACTTGCTATAGATACGCCCTTTAGTTTAAAGCTGTATTCATTGGGCTTAAGTCGTAAATTATCTCGAATTCTAATTTTTGGCATTAAAAAGCCCAAGCTTTCGGCAATACTTCTTCTCATGGAGCGAATTCTTTCGGTTAATTCGCTTTCGGCAAGTTTTATCAAACCATAACCTAGCTCAAGCTCTAAAATTTCAACCTTGAGTATATCGTTTATTTTATGCTCTTCTTCTTTTAAAATTTCTTCTTCGCTTTTTTTAGCAGGAGCAGTAACTCCGCCAGCCCCACCCGCTCCACTTGCAGCATTGGCCGCACTTGCTTTTGCTTTTTTAGGTGCATTAACTTCGATTTTACCCTCTTTTACCTGTTTGGTTAGATAACCAAGTCCTAAAAATACCAAAGCCATAAAACCTAGTGATAAATGTGGCAAACCTGGAACAAGAGCAAAGATAAAAAGGACAAAACCTACGATTAAAAGCGTTCGGTATTCGCTTAAAAGCTGTGTCAATGTCCCTTCGGCAAAATTTTCCTCATCCTTACTTGCGCGGGTAATGATAATAGCTGTTGCTGTAGAAGTGATAAGTCCTGGAATTTGTGATACAAGACCATCGCCTATGGTAAGTATAGTATAGGTGGAAGCTGCATCAGATAAGGCCATATCGTGCTGAAAAGCACCTATTAAAAAGCCGCCTATAATATTTATAATGGTTATAATAATACCTGCAACCGCATCCCCTTTGATAAATTTAGAAGAACCATCCATTGCACCATAGAAATTGGCTTCAGCGATAATTTCTTGACGCCTCGCTCTTGCAGTTTGCTCATCAATAAGTCCTGCATTTAAATCCGCATCGATAGCCATTTGTTTTCCTGGCATCGCATCAAGGGTAAATCTTGCTTGTACTTCAGAGACCCTTGTACTACCTTTGGTTACAACCATAAAGTTGATCAAAACCAAAATACAAAATACAATCACCCCAATGACCATATTTCCACCCACAACAAATTCTCCAAAGGCTGCGATGATCTCACTCACTGCTGCTGGACCATTCTGCCCTTCGCTTAGAATCATTCTTGTAGTGGCTATATTTAAAGAAAGTCTAAAAAGCGTAATGATGAGGATAAGAGTTGGAAAAGTGGTTAAATCCGTTGGTTTAGGGATATAAATAGAAATTAAAATAATAAGCACTGACAAAGCAATACTTAAAGCTAAAAAAAAGTCCAAAATAGGACTTGGCAAAGGAACGATAATAATAGCTAAAATACATACTATAAATCCAACTATAGTAAGGCTTTTAGCCCTTAATACAGGACCAATTAAAGGCCCCAAAAAAGGAAAAACAAGATCGACTAATTTATTTTTTGCCATTATGATTCATAATATCCGCTAGGGTAAGGGAGTCTAAAAATTCATCTACTTTGTTTTGTAAATTTACAAGCATTGGCATAAGAGTACAATTTTCTTCTTTGTTATTAGGGCATACTCCACCACTGCATTCAAAAACACTTACTTCTTTCTTTTCTGCACTATTGACAATTTCTTTTATGCTGTATTGACTTGGCTCTTTAATAAGAGCAAAACCACCTTTAGCGCCTTTGAAGGATTTTAATAAATTGTCTTTAGCTAGAGTTTGTAAAATTTTCGCTAAAAAACTTTTAGGAATATTAAGTTCTAATGCTAAAGAATCAACATCTTGAGGATTTTCTTTATGAGCGATATAAATCAAAGAAAGTAAAGCATACTCGCTAGCTTTGGTAAATAGCACGGATTTCTCCTTTTATTTAATAAAAAAATAGTTTTAATTATAATAAAAAAACCTTAGAAAATGGCTTAAAAAATGATGATTGAAATAAAAATATAAAATTCAGCTTATTTTTTGTTTTATTTGATATAATCTTAGCTTTTAAAATCACCAATCAGGAGGTCTATCATGGCTTTGGATTCGGCTAAAAAAGCAGAAATTGTTGCGAAATTCGCTAGAAAAGCGGGCGATACTGGCTCGACAGAAGTTCAAGTAGCACTTTTAAGTGCAAGAATTGCAGAACTTACAGAACATTTAAAAATCTACAAAAAAGATTTTTCTTCAAGATTAGGACTTTTAAAACTTGTAGGTCAAAGAAAAAGACTTTTAGCTTATCTAAAAAGAAAAGATTACAATTCTTATAGTAAATTAATTACAGAATTAAATCTCAGAGATAAATAAAATTTCACAAGCCCTTTTTTTCAGGGCTTGATCTTCAAATCATTCTTTAATCTTTTAAATTACCAAAGATTTATAAAATTTCTCTTTGTCCTTTAGAGTTTGGTTCGCTGAGCACTCCGCTTTCTGTAAGCTGATCAATAATATTGGCTGCGCGGTTGTATCCGATATTAAGCTTTCTTTGCAGATAAGAAATACTTGTTTTTCCATCGCTTAGTATAACGCGTTTGGCATCTTCATAAAGTTCATCATATTCGCCATTATTCATACTTTCACTACTTGTTACGCCCATACTTTGTTGATCTTTTAAAAAGCTTTCATCGTATTCTACGCTTTGTTGATCTTTTAAAAAGTCTACGATTTTTTCTATCTCAAATTCGCTTGCAAATGGAGCATGTAAACGAACGATAGAGCTTGTTCCAGGAGGAGTAAACAAACAATCCCCTCTACCTAACAAACTTTCAGCCCCCATAGCATCTAAGATAACTTTAGAGTCAATTTTTTGCCCTACTTTATAAGAAATTCTACTTGGTAAATTGGCCTTGATAAGCCCTGTTACAACATCTACCGATGGGCGTTGTGTCGCAACGATCAAATGAATTCCACTTGCTCTTGCCATTTGCGCTAAACGACCTATATAAAATTCCACATCCTTACCTGCAGTCATCATCAAATCAGCCAGTTCATCGATAATCACAACAATAAAAGGAAGTTCTTCTTCCCCTAGCTCTTTCATCTTTTCATTATAATTTTCTATGTTTTTAGTTTTTGCTTCAGCCATTAAACGATAGCGTCTTTCCATTTCTGCAACCATATTTGAAAGAGCATTAACTGCTTTTTTTGGATCGGTGATTACTGGTGTTAAAAGATGAGGGATGTCATTATAAATACTAAATTCAAGCATTTTTGGATCTATCATCATTAAGCGTAGAGTTTTTGGAGAGTTGCGATATAAAAGGCTTAAAAGCATAGAATTTATACCCACACTCTTTCCACTTCCTGTGGTTCCTGCAATGAGTAAATGTGGAAGTTTCTTAAGATCAGTTACAAAAGCATTTCCTACTATATCTTTACCCAAAGCTATGGTTAAAGGACTTTTTGCGTTTTTAAAGACTTCGCTTTCTAAAATTTCTCTTAAATAAATAGTTTGAATTTCATCATTTGGCACTTCTATACCCACTACATCTTTTCCAGGAATAGGCGCTTGGATACGGATTGACTTTGCCATTAAAGCCATGGTTAAATCATCTTGCAAATTTAAAATACGACTGACTTTCACATCTGCACTCGGACGAAATTCAAAAGTAGTTACAACAGGTCCTATGTAAGTGCTGATAACATCACCCCCTATTTTAAAACGACGCAATTTTTCAAGTAGATTATAGATTTTTTTATCAATTTCACTTTCATTAATCTCTTGCTTGTTGTGACTAGGGTTTGTTAGAAACTCAAGCGGTGGAAGCTCAAAATCTTTAGGTTTTTCCATTTCGCCCTGCTCTATTTCCCTAAGTAAAGCTTTGTTAAGCTCGATTTCTTTAGCTAAAATTGCTTTTTGCCTAGTGATTTCTTGGCTTGGTTCTTGTGAAATTTGCTCCTTGCTAAAGCTATTGTCTTGCTCTGTGATTTCATCTTTCTCTTGAATTGGGATTTGTTTATTTATTTGATTATTTAAAGGCTCTAGCTCTTCAATTTTTACAATAGGAGTAGGCTCTATATAAGGATGTTCCAATTCTTCAACTATGGGTATAAAATCATGGATGCTTTTATTTATGCTTTCCATTTTTTTGATTTCAATTTCACTTTCATCAAAGTCTATAATTTCAACCTCATTTGTCTTTTCTAAGATAGAAGGAATTGGTGCATTTTGTGTTTTTATTTCTTCTTTTGCGCTTGATACTTCTTGCAAAGGTGTACCAAAATTGTATTTACTTCCTTGTATGATATGATTTAAATTGGGCTCTAAACTATCCTTTTTTTCTAATTCTTTAATTTCTTCTTGAACTTTATTTTCTAAAATTTCATTTTGATAAGCTTTGTATTCTTGTTCTAATTTTGCCTCTTTCATTAAATTTTCTCTAAGCTCTAATTCTTTGGTAAAAATTTTTGGTTTTATTTCTTGCTTAGGTATAGAAATTTCAATATTTTTTCTTTTATAGCTTGGCTCATCTAAATTTTTATTGCTTGTGTCAATTTGTTTAATATCCTCAAGCTTTTTAGGTTTTAAAAATCGTTCTGGGATCATATCTACCTCTTCTTCTGAAATAAAATTAAAATCTTCATCAAGTTTTATACTCATTCTACTCGCTTTTTGGGCAAAATTTCTTACTTGTTGCGAGTTTTCATAAATGAAACTTTTAGCTTCTTTTATGCTTTCTTTATCTATCTCTACTTTTTCGTCTAAAATTTGGTTTTTGAGTTTTTCAAAGTTCTCTTTTGCGGTGATTATGGAATTTTTGCTTGCGTTTATATTGCTATATTTAACAAGCTCTTCTGTTGGATTTAAGTTTAAATTTTCGTTCTCATGTTGAATTTTTTCTTGAACGAAAGCTGTATTCTTTTCTAAAGTAACAATAGGTGCTTTAGGCTCTATCTTGCTTAAATCATCTTTTTCATTTTCTCCACCAAAAACTCTCATTAATAATACTTTTAAAGCATTTTCTATTTTGAGTAAAATATTAAAATTGATTTCAATTTTAAAAAGCTCTTTTGTAGTTTTTGGAAACAATAAAATAAAAGAAAAAAACAAAAGTAAAAGAGCGAAAATTCCGCTCCCAGTATGTCCCAAAATAGCAGAAAAAATCGCATAAGCAAGCTCTAGTATATAGCCTGAATTAGGATAAAAAACTGCAAATAAAAGCAAACTCGAGAAAAAGGCAAATCCTATACCAAAAAGCTCTCTTCTTGTAAAATTAGCTAATTTGTAATTTCTTTTATAATAAACATAATTTAAAATAAATAAGAAAAAAGGATAATAATACGCAAATTCTCCAAACAAAAACAAATTTGCCTTATAAAGCCAAACTCCCATATCTGGAGCTAGCATACAAAGACACAGATAAAAGATACCAAAAGTAGAACTTGTAAAGATGGCTTCTTTTTTGATGATTTTTCCTTGAAAATAATTTTTTAAGAAGCCATTATAGCATAGTTTTTTTACATATAATTTAATAAGCTAAGTTGAGAAATTGTTGTACTAGCTTTAAGAGAAGCTTGATAAGCAAGCTGTGTTTGCATTAAATTCATCATCGCCTCACCATAATCTACATCAATCACATTTGATTTTATACTTTGGACATTAACGCTTAAAAAGGATGTGCGTGTATTAACACCTTCGATAGTATTATGATATGCTCCCATAGTTGTATTAAGCTTGCTAACATGATCTGCTAAATGATCAAGTCTTTCTAAAGCTCCTTGCATACCTGTATTTCTAGGGTTTTCACTTTCGGAGTCTGCTCTCATATTGCCTTTTAAAACAGCATCAATCATTGAATCTAAATCTTTAATAATATCCACATTTGGCTCATCTATAGTTAAAGAATTATTCGCGCTAAAACTAAAATTTGGACCATTTTGTACAGTAGAAGTTGTGGTAAAAGGAGGTGCTGGAAATTGGCCACTTTGAGAATCACTAAGAGAAATTTCTATATTAGTGCCTGAAGAAAGTTTATCAGTAACACTAATACGACCTTTATAATCCATACTTACATCAACAGTAGCTTGTGAATCTTTCATGAGTTGTTGTATTTGGGTATAATCTGCATTATTAATTTGACCATTATTGGCTTGTATGGTTGTTGTAGGAATTTTATCTGCAGCAAACATACCTATAATATCATTAATTTGACCATAAGTAATATCATTTGATCCTGTAACAACCCCACTATTTCCAGTTGCAGGATTAGTATGCATAATAGGAAAGCTTATGGTTTGACCTGGATTATTAGGATCAGGATAGCTTACAGTTGAAGTTTGTAAATTTATAGTAACATCGTAAGAATTTCCACCTTTGGAATTGACTTTTAAATTTAAAGTAGTACCATTTAGGCTATCTCCTGCCATTACCTCGCTAAGTTTGGTTGAATCAGTGGCATAAGCATTGCTTCCTTTGATAACTTGAGAAACATTACCATAAACAGTATTGCCATTTTTTTCAAAATACACATTATCGTAATCAGCTCCATTAGCAGCATTTCCATCTGTATCTGTCATTTTACTTTTGATAAAATCAGTTTGTTTTAAATCAATTTCAAAGTTTTGTCCGTTAATTTGAATGGTTACAGGATTATTTAAATTTGTAATATCTCCATTACTAGGAGCAGCCGTAGCAGCTTGCATAACCCTATTTGTAACTTCATTCATTGAAATACCCTCTTGATTAGCAGCTTCAATAATATTTTTAAGTTCATCTTTGGTATCAGCTTGTGGTGTGAAAGCTACAGCATGAAAATCGAGTTTATTATTACCTTGCTTTAGATCTGTAATTTGAATTTGACCACTATCATTCATACTTACTTCTACTACTTTATTATTTGGAGTATTACCATAAAGAGCTCCAATATTTTCCATTACATCTTCTAAAGTATCTTCGGGTTTGACGAGTACAGCACTTTTAAAACTTGTTCCATCGGGTCTTGTACCTTGAACATAAAGAGTTGTTGGAGGAAAATCTAGTTTGCTATCATCATACTCAAAGTCTTTGTCAGCATCTAAGCTATTATCTTTTACATAACTTTGTCCGATAAGTTGTTGCCATTTAGAATCTCCTGTGAGATATTTAGTTTTATCAGGGTCTTTATTTAAATCCCAACGATTATCTGTAAAACTAACATTAGTGCTTATTTGTTTTTTATAGTCTCCATCTGCTTTAAAAAATAAATCCCAACCTGGTATATTGTATGGGCTTTCAGTTCCAGCTCCAGTTACTACATTAATATTATTTTTATCTCCATAATAATTTCCATTAGAATCAAAAGGTTTGTTTGCAACTTGAGAACCCGCAAAAAGATATTGTCCATTAACGCTAGTATTAGCAAGCTGAACTATGCTTTCTTTAATGCGTTCTAATTCTTTGGCTATAGCCTCTCTTGAAGTTTGAGAATTACTATCGCTTGCTGCTTGAGTAACCTTTACTTTAAAATCCTCAAGAAGCTTAACCATATCTTGTAAAGCTTTCATGCTATTTTGCGTCATTTCTTTAGCTGAGTTTGTAGCTTGTTTAACTTGCTCTAAAGTTTTGAGTTCATATTCAAGGCGAGTATTATCTATATAAACACTTGCATCTTCATAAGAATTTTGGATTTTAATCCCTGATGAAAGTTGCTGCGAAATCTGATACAAAGAGCTTTGAGCGCCCATAGAAGTGCTTATAGAATTTGTAAAGTTGAGTTTATTTGTAATTCTCATATTCATCCTTGGAGTTTTGATTTAAATAAATCTTTTCAAACATTGCTTTGTAAATACAAGCAATAATTGTTCCAATTTTATTTTTACAATATCGGCATCAATAAAAATTTAATAATATTTTATCCTTAAAAAATTTTGATATTTTTCATACAAAACTCCATTTAAGCAAATAAAAAATAAATTTTAAAATATTTTATATATTTTTAAAGTCTTTTTTAGTCTAAAATAGATATAATTACACCTTTATAAAGCCTGAGTGGTGAAACTGGTAGACGCGCCAGACTCAAAATCTGGTAAGGGTAACCTTGTGTCGGTTCGAGTCCGACCTCAGGCACCATTCCACTTGAATTTAACTAACTTCAAAGATTTTATTATAAAAATATTTATCATTTGTATTTTTATTGTTTCCATTTGTTTTGAAAAATTCATTTAATATTAGTTTTTCCCAGTTAAAGCATTTATTATAATATATGAAGAATATTTTTATGCAAGCAAATATGCTTTAAATTATGTTAAACATTTAATTATAAATTATTTAAAAACAATAAGCTCACTCTCTTAAAATAAGATAAAAATAGCCCTATATTCTTAAATAAGATTAAAAATGTATGATTAAACTTAAATTAAATTAAAATTTGATGTAGTTCGCGCAATAGAGAAAGTTTAAATAAAAAATTAAAAAGTCATATTTATTTAAACTGAAATATTTGTATTATTTTTCATAAAAAAATTATGATACAAATAAAAATCTATTACCAATAACTAAAAAAAAAGGGGGGGGGTTATGGAAGCAAAAGGAATAGCGATATTTCCTGCAAATGTTGCATTTAATAAAAAAACAAATGCTTTTTTTTACTGAATTGGAAGATCAGTTTTTAAAAGGAGAAGTCGGCAAAAGTAGCATAAAATTAGACTTCGAATACTATATTTTATATTCTCAATTTTTACAAAATAGATAGAGAATCCTTAATTTCTGGAAGAAACTATGAACTTGTGTTTTGCTTTTTACTTTATTATAGAGCTTTATTAAATAAAAACAATACTCAAAAAATCGTAGCAAAAATAATCAATGCTATACGCTGTCAAGAAAGATTACCAGAGAAAATACATTATAAAGAAAAAATAATTTGCATGGATAATCACCATAGAGATCTTTCTCAAATATTAAGCTCGTGTGTTGTGGAATTTTATAATTCAATTGATCTATACAATACCTTCAGAAAAAATATAGGATTTGAAAATAGAAAAAAATAGCGATAGAAATGCTAAATCGCGCATCAGAGCACTATGGTTTTTTTGGATTAAATAGAGGAGGAATAACATATAAAGAAACAAAAATCTCTTGTGCCCCCATACCAGTTTTAAATGAATTTCATCATGCCATGTCGCATTTATGCGAAGTATTTTTAAAAGATGATGCACGATATACCAATCTAGAAAGAGCAATCCCTCACTTTAAACGCGGAATGATGGATATATATAAAACAATCATCAGAGATTTTCTTATATTAAACCAAGATGCTTTAGGAGTCAAACAAGAAGCTCTAAAAATAAGAGAATTAGAATATCAAACCATAGGAAAACCCAAAAAAGTAACAAAAAATCCTACCTCAAACCTAATCAGCAAAAAAGAAGAAAAAGTTATCCCAGGATATAAAGAATTATGTGAAAGAATTGTCAGACAAAGTAAAAATACAAACTAAAAGCGATATGAATTAAGCTTTAGTATGCAGTTTTGGCTTATTGACTTGCTATTTTGTATACTTAAAGCTATCTTTGATATTTAATTTCAAATTTTAACAATTAAAAAATTAAAAATTTTATAAGATTTAATTATTATCAATGCAAAGGTAAAACAAAATAAAAATTTTTAGGCCAAATTTCAAATTTTAATTCTCCTTTATGAGTATTAATGATTTCTTTAGAAAGTGATAAGCCTAATCCATTGCCTTTAAGTTTAGTTGTCTTAAAAGCTTCAAAAACTGCATTTTCATCTTTGATTTCACAACCATTATCATAAACTCTAATGTATAAATTTTGCTCATCACAGCTTGCTTGAATTTTGATTTTAGGATTTTCACACTCGCTTTCTTCAATCGCATCTATGGCATTATAAATTAAATTTTGCAAAACCAAAGACAAAAGTGCTTTATCTCCATAAATTTTCATATCTAAAAACTTAATTTCAAAATCAATTTGAGATGAGTAGTTGTAAGAATTTATGGCACTTTCGCACTCTTCTGTTAATTCTAAAAGATTAAACTCATTTGCATTGATGTGCACACCTTTAGTAAAAAGTAAAGTAGAATTTACGATACGCTCTACCCTAGCAATAGCCTTTTGAATTTCAAGTACGATATGTTTGTTTTTAAGTTCGCTACGAGAAAAAAGTGTAGAAGCAAGCAAGGATATAGATCCTATAGGATTTCTTATCTCATGTGCTAAATGCGCCGCCACACTTCCCATACTAGCAAGTCTTTCATTACGCTTTTCATCGCTAATATCCGTAGCTGAAACTATGGTTTTTTCATTATGAGCGATAATTTTAACCGCATAAAATCTATTCTCAAATTCAAGCTCATCACGATTTTTTTCAAGACTGATAATATCAAGCAATTTAGGTTTTTTCAAGGCTTCTTGATTTTGCAAAATAATATTTTTTTCTTTATCTAAAATCCAAAGCGCACTAGGCAAAACCTCGATAATCTCATCTACCATAGCACGCAAAGAATTGTAATTTTCATTTAAAATTTTATATTCATTTTCTACGATATAAGTTTGCTCTATAAGGCTTTGTAAGCCTTTTTGTAAGGTTTCTTTTTCACTTGAATCAAGACTTTTTAAAATATTTTCATTCATTTATCTTCCTCTAATAAAATTTTAAAATCATTTAAATCTAGCAAAAGTAAATCTTGCTTGCAAATTTTATAAAATTCTTTACTAAAACCATTTTTTGAAATGATAATATAATTATTTGGTTCTAACTTTAAAGATTTTGCTTTTGATTCTAAAAGATTTAAAATATTTCTACAAATTTTTTTATTTTTAAATTTAACTTCACCGATAAAACTTATCTCATCATCCTTATAATAAAGATCAAGTTCTAAATTTTTATCCCAATAACTTTGCACCCCACTCACTTGAAATTTTTTCTCAAGTAATTCCCTAGAGAGCTGTTCAAAACAAAAACTTTGATAAAGCTCAAATTTCTCTTTAATCAATCCCAAAACTTCTTCATAACGATTTTGTAAAATCAACTTTTCATTGGGCTTTAAAAAATAAAAAAAGAAACGGGTGAAGTGATTGGCAAAGATAATTTTATCTTGTATCACATAAGATCTCAATTCTTTTTTAAGTTTTTGTCGTTTATCTTTTATCCTTTTTGCTTCTTTGCTATGCTCAAGTTTTATAATCCCCGCTCTTAAAAGATATTTTAAAGTTGATAAAGCTTTAAAATGCTGAATTTTTCTATTGATAGAAAAACGCTTACGATTGTTTTTAGCCAGTAAGCTAAGAGCATAAGAAGCGGTTTCATCAAGCTTAAAATAATCTTTAATATGTAAGTAATTTTTCAATAAAAGATATTCTATATTCTCAAACACATCTTCTTCAAAATTTAAACTATCTAAACTCTCAAAACCCTCAAAAACACTATAAAAATCAAAAATTTTAGCTAAAGCTGAAGTATTGCAAAATTTTGCAAAGTGATTAAAATTTATATTTTTCCTTTTTAAAAGTATTTTTATAGTATAATTTTAGCAAATTTTTAAAGGATTGTGCTTGCAAATTTCAGATTTAAAAAAAGAAATAATTTTAAAAAAAGGCACCTTGCATTTTGACTTTACAGCTAGTGCTTTAGCGCTAAAATGCGTGGAAAAAGAAATTGCTAAAATACTACCAAGCTATGCCAATACTCATTCTGATAGCTCTTTAAACTCTTTTAAAACTCAACAAATTTATGAACAAGCACGCAAAGATATCAAAACAAGCCTTGATTTAAGCGATGAATTTGCACTTATTGCTTGTGGATCAGGCTCTAGCAGCGCCATTAAAAAATTTCAAGAATTGCTTGGAATTTACATCCCGCCACTTATCAAAGAAAAGTATTTTGATAAAGTGGATAAAAACACCCTACCCTTAGTTATCGTAGGGCCTTACGAACATCATTCTAACGAGCTTTCTTTTCGCGAAGGTTTGTGTGAATGCATAAGAATTCCCCTAGATAAAAAAGGAAATATAGACTTTGAAATCTTAGAAAAAGTTTTAAAAGAAAATCAACACAGAAAAATCATTGCTAGTTTTTCCCTCGCTTCAAATGTTACAGGTATATTAAGTGATTATAAACGCATTTCTAAGTTAGTGCGTAAATTTAAAGGCATAGTCGCTTTTGATGCGTCAAGCTTTATCCCTTATAAAAATATAGCCTGCAAGTATTATGATGCTTTATTTATAAGCTCTCATAAATTAATCGGCGGCATAGGAGGTTCTGGTCTTTTAGCAATTAAAAAAGAACTTTGCGGAAGTAAACCTAGTTTTGCCGCAGGAGGGACTGTAGGCTATGTTTCGCGTACCTCTCAATGCTATCTTTGCAATGAAGAGGCTTTAGAAGAAGGAGGGACTCCTGGAATTTTACAACTCATTCGTGCGAGCTTAGCTTTTAAAATAAAGGATGAAATAGGCATAGAAGAAATAGAAAAAAAAGAAGAAATTTTAAAAGAATACTTCTTTGAAAAACTAAAAATAATACCTCATTTAATCCTATATGCTAATAATATAAAAACTCGCTTACCTATCTTTGCTTTTAATATTAAAAATATTTCTCCTTTTGACTTAGCCTATGAACTGAGTAAAAAATACCACATAGAAACACGTGCGGGATGTGCTTGCGCTGGTCCTTATGGGCATGATTTATTGGGCTTAAAGGACAATGAGGAATTAAAAACTAAACCGGGTTGGCTAAGAATTAGTTTGCATTATACTCATGAAAAAGAAGATATTGATTATTTCTTTGAAGCACTGCAAAAAAGTATCGCTAAATTAAAATTTTAAAGATGGCGCAGCGGACGGGGCTCGAACCCGCGACCTCCGCCGTGACAGGGCGGCATTCTAACCAGCTGAACTACCGCTGCACCTAAGAAGTAATAATTGAATGGTGGTCACTATAAGACTCGAACTTATGACATCCACCTTGTAAGGGTGGCGCTCTACCAACTGAGCTAAGCGACCTTAATTTTTGGCGACCCCTAGAGGATTTGAACCTCTGTTTCCACACAGAGAGAGTGTTGTCCTGGGCCACTAGACGAAAGGGTCTAAACCCGATAAGTGGTGTCCCGTGTTGGATTCGAACCAACGGCCCCCTCCTTAAAAGGGAGATGCTCTACCGGCTGAGCTAACGAGACATATGGCGCAGCGGACGGGGCTCGAACCCGCGACCTCCGCCGTGACAGGGCGGCATTCTAACCAGCTGAACTACCGCTGCACCTAAGAAGTAATAATTTAATGGTGGTCACTATAAGACTCGAACTTATGACATCCACCTTGTAAGGGTGGCGCTCTACCAACTGAGCTAAGCGACCTTAAAAAATAAATGGTGTCCCGTGTTGGATTCGAACCAACGGCCCCCTCCTTAAAAGGGAGATGCTCTACCGGCTGAGCTAACGAGACATTTTTTAAATGAAAATGTGATTATGCCAAAATATATATCGATTTGTCAAGGAAATTTAGCTTATTTTTGATATTTTCTTTCTAAATAGCGTGAAAATACACCTATAGGTAAGGTTAAGATAAGATATGCAAAAGCTAAAACGATATATCCTTCCAAGGTTGCAAAGATATATGAATTCACTTCTTGTATACTTTGGGTAAGCTCATTAAGTGCAATCACGCTTAATAAAGAACTGTCTTTGATAAGGTTAGCAAGTTGCCCACTAATAGGAGCTAAAATATTTTTAATAGCTTGAGGAAAAATGATGTATAAAAAAATTTGCCTTTCGCTAAGTCCTAAAGCCCTAGCGCTTTCTATTTGAATGATAGGTACACTTAAAATCCCTGCTCTAAAAATTTCAGATAAATAAGCTGCTGAAAACATGGAAAGGATAAATATCCCTACGATGTAGCGATCATCAAATCCTAAGCTATTTGCAATGATATAAAAAACTAAAAGCACTTGCACAAGCAAGGGGGTTCCTCGTATAAGCTCCACATATAAAGTAGCAAAAAATCTCAAAATAATAATCTTACTTAAAGAAAAAAAGCAAATTACAATCCCCAAAAATATACTGCATATTAAAGCAAAAAAACTAACAGATAGGGTTTGAAAAAAACCATAGATAATTTTATTTTTATATTCTAGTAAAGAAACAAAATTGAAATGATAAGCACTCACACTAAAGCTAAAATAAAAAAATAAGCTTAAAATAAAAATTAAAACCAAAGAATTAAAAAATATCGTTTTTTTAGAAAGTGGTGCTTGAAATTTAAAATTTTTACATTTTTGTATAAATAAAGACAAGTTTTCTCCTTTTATTGTAGATATTTTAGCCAAAGTCTAATTAAATTTAATTAAGCTCTAATTTTAAAATTTTTTATAAGTTAAACTTAACTATGATTATAAAAACAAAATAAGGAAACTAAAATGCTGATTTTAGGACACTATTTATTAACACAAAATTCAAATTTTTGCTTTATTGATGAAAGCAAAAAACTAAAAAAAGATCAAATTTCTTGCTTTTTGTATAATGAAGAAATCATCCAAAATGCAAAAAATGAAAATTTGGATTTTGCTGTTTTGATACAAGATAAAAATGAAATTTTTCTAAGCAATGCTTTAGGGGCTAAATTTTTACTTTTTGATGATGAAAATTTAGCTCGTTTTGCTTCTGAAGTAGCGGAATTTTATCTCTTTGATAGCAAAATTTTACTCCTAGTAGAAAATTTACATAAGCTTGAAAAAGCTTATGAATTAAGACTTGATGGAGTGATTTTAAAAAGTCTAATACAAGATTATCATTAAGAAAAAAAATCATCCTTGATGATAATCTTTATTTAAATTTCTAGTAAAATACATAGCTGCATAAATTCCAAACATAGCTATAAAGGTTCCTATCAATAATGCATATTCATCTTGCTTTAACATAATAAACAAACATAAATATAAAATAAATAAAATCGTAGCCATTACTATAGCAAAACGCTTTTGCCCCATGATGCTTAAAGTGTAAAGTGATAAAGGTATAATTATAGCCAAGCTTGAAAAAAGATAAGCAAAATTAAATCCTATGCGCTCGCTAAAACTTAAAAGCATAAGGTAAAATACTATCAAACTTGCTCCTAAAATCGCGTATTGAAGTAAAATAACATTTTTCTTTGAAGCAAGCTCGCATAAAAACAACACCAAGAAAGTTAAAATAATAAACAAATACCCATATTTTATCATACGATCGATCAAGCGATACTCATCCACCCCTTGATAAAACTCAACACTCAATCTTCTTTTCTCCACCCTATCATTTGAGATGCTATTTTGAAATTCATAAAAAGCACTAAAGCCCTTTTTATCGATAGAATAATCATTTGGCAAAGCATATTCAAAGGAAGGGTTTGTAGCATTTGAGTTTATATGTATGATATTTTCTTTAGCTTGCATATTAGCATCAAAAGAGTCATAACCTTTTAATTGTAAAGTTCCACTTACCCATAAAACATCTTTTAAGATATTAAATTGTAAATCTTTTAAATTTCCATTTGAAAATTGGATAGAATTTTCATCAAAATTGCTTAAATTTTCCATATTAAAACTTGCATTAAAATCCACGAAAGCAGTATAAAGCGGAATTTTATAAATACCCTTAATGCGTTCTTGATATTTTAAATCCACCCAAAGCTCTAATTTATTAGGCAAAATTTTTTCATTTAAACTTGGCGTATAAAACTCATCACTACCCCAAGCTTTTCCCATCAATGAAATAACATTTTGTGCATTATATTTTCTATCTTCTACTAAGGTTTTTAACATCAATAAAGGAATAAGTAAAACTATGCTTATAATAAAAATCAAAACACCTTTTAAAGTAAGAGATTTTAATCTTTGATTTCTAGCATACTCTTGCATGAATTTATTTTCGTCAAATTTTTGCTCCATCTTTTTTCCCTATTCGTTTCTTAAAGTATCTAAAACATTGATTTGTGTTGCTTTTTTAGCAGGATAATAAGAAGATAAAGCAATGATTATCAAAGCACCCACCAAGGTTAAAGAAAAATCCATCACAGATAAATCAAGCGGTAATTTGCTCGTACCATAAACATCTGCGGGCAAGGTGACAATATCAAAATTTCCTAAAAGCCACAAAACAAAAAATGCGAGTATGATTCCTATGATCATACCGCCACCACCTATTAGCATGCCTAAGGCAAAAAAGCTTTTCTTAACTTCTAATTTACTAGCACCTAAAGCAAGTAAAAGTGCGATTTCGGTGCGACGATTCATTACTATCATCAGTAAAGAACTCACTATATTTAAGCTTGCCACCAAGATAATAAGCATCAAAACAATAAAAAGCGCTCTTTTTTCAAGCTTAAGAGCAGAAAAGAAGTTTTGATTTTGTTCCCACCAGCCTACAACAGCATAATCACTCTTTAGGTAGGATTTAAGTTTTTCTACATCCTTAAATGCATTTTCGCTATAAACATGTACGCCATCATAACTTTGTTGATTGCTAATACCAAGTACTTTTCGAAGTGCGTTTACATCCGTATACATATAAGCTTTATCATAAAATATAAGCCCTGAAGTAAAACGCGCTTTCACATCAAAGCGTTTAGCTTGTGGAACCAAAGAAAATCCACTGGGGCTAAGATTTGAAAAGATAAGTGAAAGTTTGTCGTTTTTATGTAAATTAAGTTCATCTGCAAGCACCGAACCCACAAGTATATCAAAGCCGCTTAAATTCTCATCTTTTAAAGCTTTAGCTACCACTTCATTGATCTTAACTTCATCGTTGAAATTCACGCCAAAAAGGACACCTCCTTCAAAGCGATTGTCTGCTTTTGCTACAACTTGAGTGCTAATATACGGACTAAAAAGCAAATGAGGAAATTCTCTTTTAAGCTCTGTTAGCAAATCATCATTCATAGGAGAATAAAATTTTGGCACTATGGTAATAGGATAATTCATCACAAAAAAACGCTTTTCAAATTCTTTATCAAAACCATTCATGATAGCCATTGCCACAAGTAAAACACAAAGTCCTACACAAACTCCTAAAAAAGCTAAAAGCATAGAGAGATTGATAAAGGGTTGCTCTTTATCAAATCTTAAGTATTTAAAAAGTAGATATTTTAAAACGCTTTTTTTCAAGCTAAAATTCCTTGTTTAGGCCCACTTTTTCCATGACATTCTTTAAATTTTTTACCGCTTCCACAAGGACAAGGAGCATTGCGTGGAACTTTTTTAAATTCAGCTTCGCCTAAATTATCCTCACTAGCACCCATTTCTACTGATTTTTCAAATAAAGCTTCATTTTCTTGATTTGCTTTTTCTTCTAAATTTTGTGCTTCTTCTTGGTTAAATTTCACACTAAAAAGCAATTTGATGCTATCAAATTTGATACGATTAACAAGCTCTAAAAAAAGATTATAACTTTCTTTTTTGTATTCTACTAAAGGATCTTTTTGATTATATCCGCGAAGTCCTATACCTGTTTTTAAAATATCCATTTGATATAAATGCTCACGCCAAGCATTGTCTAAAACTTGCAAATATAAAATGCGCTCTATGTGATGAAGCTGTTTAGAATCCAATTTTGACATTTTTTCATCGTATGATTTTTCTAGTATTTCGCTTAGTTTTTTTTGCATTTCAATCAAGCTAAGATTTTCAAAATCACTTTGTTTAAGTTCAATGGAACATTCATCCAAAATTTTAGCTTTTAAATTTTCAAAATTTAATTCTGTTCCACTTTCTTCGATCATAAAATCATTCATGACATAAGCACTATATTCTGCAATATTTTGTGAAATTTTAGTTTTAATATCGTATTCTTCATCTAAAAGTTCATTGCGGTAACGATAGATGGTCTTTCTTTGTTCATTGGCCACATCATCATACTCAAGCAAATGTTTTCTACTTTCAAAATGTAAGCTTTCAACCTTTTTTTGCGCATTTTCAACTGCTCTTGTTACAATCCTTGATTCTATATGCTCGCCCTCTTGTATTCCCAAGCGCTCCATAATATTTTTGATACGATCACCACCAAAAATTCTTAAAAGATTATCTTCCAAACTCAAATAAAAACGGCTAATACCTGGATCACCCTGCCTTCCTGCACGACCACGAAGTTGATTATCAATACGGCGGCTTTCATGTCTTTCTGTACCGATGATATAAAGTCCACCCAAAGCTCTTATCTCATCATCGATTTTTATATCCACGCCACGACCTGCCATATTTGTAGCGATAGTCACTGCACCTTTTTTTCCCGCATCTTGAATAATTAAAGCCTCTTGTTCATGATTTTTAGCATTTAAAACATGATGAGGAATTTTTTCTTTTACAAGCATATTGTGAAAAACTTCACTTCTTTCAATGCTCGCAGTTCCTACAAGTACAGGTTGTCCTTTAGCGTTTGCTTTTTTGATTTCTTCGATTACAGCTTTAAATTTTTCATTTTGAGTTTTATAAATCAAATCATCCTTATCCTGTCTTTTGATAGGGATATTTGTAGGTATAGAAACAACATCTAAGCTGTAAATTTGGGAAAATTCAGTTGCTTCTGTTTGTGCCGTTCCTGTCATACCGGCTAATTTTTCATACATTCTAAAATAGTTTTGAAATGTAATATCAGCTAAAGTCTGGCTTTCTTCTTGAATTTTTACATTTTCCTTAGCCTCTAAAGCTTGATGAAGTCCTTCGCTAAATCGGCGACCCTCGCTTAAACGACCCGTAAATTCATCAACGATGATTACTTCGTTATTTCTTAGAACATAATGCACATCTTTTTCAAAAAGATTGTGTGCCTTTAAAGCTTGATCAAGCTGATGAGCCAAGATAGCATTATCAAGACTGTATAAATTTTCCACACCAAATAATTTTTCAGCCTTGGCAATTCCTGCTTCTGTGATTAAGATATTACGATTTTTTTCATCCACTATAAAATCACCCTCAGGCTTAGCAGGAGGTAAAACTGCTTCCCCTCTTTGCATTTGCTTAGCCACTTCATTTGCCTTGATATAACCGTCTAAAGTACGATTTGTAGGACCGCTGATGATAAGCGGGGTTCTTGCTTCGTCAATTAAAATGCTATCTACTTCATCCACGATAACAAAATGGTGTTCTCTTTGTACCTTTTCAGCCTTTGAGAATTTCATATTATCACGCAAATAATCAAAACCAAATTCATTATTTGTCCCATAAGTAATATCACAATCATAGGCTTTTTTATGTTCTAAATCACTATTTTGAGATGAAAGAATCACGCCTACACTAAAGCCTAAAAAATTATAAATCGCACTCATTTGTTCTGCATCTCTTTTAGCCAAATAATCATTGACTGTAACCACATGCACGCCTTTTCCACTCATAGCATTTAGCACAACAGGTAGAGTTGCCACAAGAGTTTTACCCTCCCCTGTTTTCATTTCTGCGATTTTTCCATCGTGCAAAACCATACCGCCGATTAATTGCACATCAAAATGGCGCATATTTAAAGTTCTTTTTCCCACTTCTCTAACTATGGCAAAAACATCGTTTAAGATATCGCTTTCTTTTTTTTCTCCGCTTAGAATTTGCTCTTTAAATTTTCCAAATTCAGCCTTTAATTCATCATCACTTAAATTTTGATATTTACTCTCAAGAGCATTTATTTGTGCTACTCGTTTAAGATATTTTTTTACCTCACGATCATTTTTTGTCCCAAATACGGCTTTTAAGGTATTTAAAAACATTTTTAAACCTCTTTTGATATTTTTTTCAAGCTATGATTATAACGATTATTTAATTAAAATTAGCTAGAATGCTACAAAAATTCCAAAATAAATTTATAAGGCAATTGTATGAAAAAAATATTTTGTTTATTTTTCTTTTTTTTAAGTCATATTTTAGCTACTGATCTTAATTTTAATACCTATTCTAGCCATTTCACACAGTCAGTAAAATCAAAAAATTCGGCGCTTTCCTACTCAGGACATTTTACTTTAAGTCAAGAACAAGCTTATTGGAGCTACGACACTCCAAGCAAAAAAGAAATATATATCAATAAAAATCAAATTGTTTTAGTAGAGCATGATTTAGAACAAGTTGTTTTTTCACATCTTGATAACATCCCTAACCTTAATGAAATTTTTAAAAAAGCAAAGCATTTAAATGACAATCAACTGATCGCAAAATATGAAAATATAAATTATACTATCACGCTCAAAGATAATGAAATTCAAAGTATTGCTTATAAGGATGAATTTGAAAACGATATTTTAATCACTCTAAACCATCAAATCAAAAATCCTACTATCAATCCTGAAGTTTTTAAACCCAAATTTCCTAATTATTACGATATGGTTCGCTAAGATTAAGGCATTGTTGAATTTGTATCCAAATTCAACTCAAAGCCTTTTTCTTCAGAGCTATTATTTTCTTTAAAAATTTGCGGTGGATTTGCAATCAAATCTCGCTTTATCTTCTCTTCTATATCTGAAGTCATTTTAGGGATATTAAGAGTATTGATATCGATTTCTCCATTGTCATATTGATTTTGTGTATTATCATCTTGAAAAAGTTGATCTATTTGTGGAGTTTCTATATTGGAAATATTTGGAACCGCGGGAGTTTGAGGAAGTTCTAAATTATCAAGAGCTTTTTTAACTTCGCTACCTACATTTTTTTCCTTAGCTTCAGTACTTGCCAAGAAACGCTTAAATTCTTCTAAATCAAATTTTTCTACTCCGCTTAGAGATAAGATATAAATCTCGTTGATTTTAATTTTGTATTTTTTATCTATAAATTTTTCTAAAGTTTTTTTAAAATTATTTTTTCCAAGCTCTGTAAAAATATCTTCATAAAAAAATCCAGAAATCACGGTATTTACCGCATCTGTAAGCTTGTTTTCATTTTCTTTTAATTTCTCGCCTTCAAATTCTAAAGAAATTTCAATTTTTTTAAGTACATTTGCTCCGCTTTTTGAGTATAAATCTGTTCTTATTTTATCAAGCTCTAAACTTTGTGCATTAAGGCTTAAAGATAAAAAAGCAAGTAAAAATATTTTTTTCATTCTCATCCTTTTAAATGATATTATTTTCCAATTCAAGATCTAAAAAATCATTATTTTGATAAAATTCTCTCACACTTATATCAAATTTTAAAATACTAGCAAAATAGGCTTTAAAATTTATTCTTTTTGTAAAATAAATTTTAAGAGTAGCAGGATTTATAGCACGCGATAAAGCCACATAAAGTTGTCCGTTTTCAAAAATATGATCAATATCGCATACTAATTTTTCTATACTCATACCCTGTGATTTATGTATGGTAATAGCATAAGCTAGTTTGATAGGAAATTGACTTACGCTTGCAAGTACATTGATAAACATTTCATTATTATTTTGCTCAAGCTCTTCCATAAAAAATACATAGGGTTCAAGCATAATTTTAATACCATTGTTTTTCATGATACCAATATAAGTCTTATCCTCTTCATAAGTGATACTTTCGATGATGCCTTGCTCGCCATTATAATATCCCTTATCCCAATTATTCACACAAAAAATAACGCGTGCGCCTATTTTGAGTTTAAGCTCGTCTAAAATATTTAAACTTTTTATCCAAGTTTGAATTTTGTGCTCATCTATATCTTTAGATTCTTTGCAAATTTCAGCTTTAAAACAAACAAGCGGACTTTCAAGCTTGCTTAATCTATCATCATTGACAGCATTTACCTTTTTATTTATACTACAAAGCAAGGTATAATCATCATCTAATTCTTCTAATTCTTTTGTATTGATACATAAATTTTCAAAAAAATTTAAAATTTTATCATCTAAAAATCCTTGCCTAATCAAGGATAAATTTCCATAAAATTCTAAATTATGCGTTCTTTTTGGTTGAGTTAATTTGATATTTTTAAATTTTAATTCTTTCCAAAAAAAGGAAGAAAAAGCATAGGTAGAATTTAAAAAAAGATTTTCTTTTTTCTCTTTAATCACGGGCGGTAATTGAAAAAAATCACCCACAACTAAAATTTTACCATCAAATTGCGAATTTTTCAATCTAAAACCTATCATCTCAAAAATATCAGCACTTACCATAGAAATTTCATCGATGATGATTAAATCAATTTTTTTAAGATTTTCTTTTAACTTTAAAATCTTCTCTCTTTGTTTTTGATTGCGATCAAAAACGCTAAGCGTATCCATATCTTGACAATAACCCAAACAAAAAAAACTATGCAAGGTTGCCCCTGCTATATTAAATGCTGAAAGTGCGCTAGAACCAAGAGCTATAACGACCTTGCCTTGTCTTTTGTAAGAGCGTATGAGTTCATTGGTTAAAAAACTTTTCCCAACGCCTGCGCCACCACTTAAAAAAACATTATCATAGACTAAAAATTTCTCTAGTTTATCAAGCATTATATTTCCTTGGCTTTAATTATAACTACTTTTTGTAAAAGGTTGATTATGAAAATTTGGCTATATCCTTGTCTTACAGCACTATTTTTTACCGCTTGTTCTATAAAAGAAACAAAATTAAGTCCAGCCCCATCTCAAACTATTTTAAATTTTAAAGATCAGCAAGACTCACACTATGCAAAACTCGAATTTGATCAAAATATCAGCATTTTATCCAAAATGAATCAAAATATAAATTTTGATTCTCAAAAATACAAACAACTTTTTTTTAGCCCATGGCACAGCTCTTTTAAAACTTTAAAAAATCAAAATCTTTTTTGGTCATTTTCTTTATATACAAATCCTAAAAATACTTATTATTTCTTTAACAAGCAAGTAATTCCTTTATCATGGTTTGAAAAAACTATAGATAATGCAAACACTAAAGAGCTAGGCAAGTTTGATAAAAAAGCTTTAGTAATACAAAACACCCTTATTAAAAATATCCCTACGCAAAGAGCGATTTTAAAAAATCCTTTTCTTGAAAATGAAGGAATTCCTTTTGATTATGCAAGCGATAGTATTTTAAATGCGGGTACTCCTATTTTAGTTTCGCATTTTAGCAAGGATAAGCGTTATGCTTTTGTATTAAGCGAAGCAGGGGTGGGTTTTATAGAAAGCAAAGATTTGGAATTTTTCTCTAACAATAGAGCGCAAATTTATGAAAAGCTTAACTTTCTTACACCCCTAAAAGAAAAACTAGCTATTTTAGATGAGGATGGAAATTTTTTCTTTGAAAGCAGAATCGGAGCGCTTTATCCTTATTATAAGGAAGATAAGAATTATTTTTACGGAAAAATAGGCCCTAAAAAATACAAGATATCTAAAGATAATGCAAGTAATTTTCCTCTAAACTTCAATGATGAAAATTTAAAAAATCAAATTTCTGAAGTTTTAAATTTGCCTTATGGCTGGGGTGGTTATAATTTTGAAAGAGATTGCTCTTTACTTACTCGTGATGTCTTTTCAGCTTTTGGGCTTTATTTGCCAAGAAATTCAGCTGCGCAAAAAAATTCTTTTACGCATTTTGATATAAACACTCTTGATAATTCTCAAAAAAAAGATTTCTTAGATCGTTTTGGAAAAGCTTATTTAAATTTACTCTATTTGCCTGGTCACATAATGCTTTATGCAGGAAAAATTTCAGATAAAAACGTCGCTGTGCACAATATATGGGGATTAAGAAAAGACGAAACCCAAAGACTGCTTATAAGCTCGAGCGTTATTACTAGCTTAGAAATTGGAAAAGATGAAATTTCAAAAGAAAATTTATTGCTTTCAAGACTTAAAGAGGTAAGTTTTATTTATTTGAGTAAAGAAGAAAAAGAACAAATTACAAATTATTTAGAAAAGCTAAAAAACAAAGCGGACTAATTTTAAAAAGCCCTTATTAAAGAGCTTTTTAAATTTTTAATCAATAAATCTTTTCGATAAATCACCAAAATACTCTATGCGTCTATCGCGTAAAAAAGGCCACCAACGACGCACATTTTCACTTCTTTGTAAGTCAATATCGACAAGCTTTATGCATTCATTTTCACTATCTAAAATACAAATTTCTTCACCTTGTGGTCCAAAAACAAAAGAATTTCCCCAAAATCTTATCCCCTCTTCTACACCACTTTTATCCTCTTCAAAACCCACTCTATTGACTGCTATAGTATATAAACCATTAGCAATAGCATGTCCTTTTTGAACCCCTAGCCAAGCGCCAAGTTGCCTTTGTTTTTCTTCTTTTTCATCCTTGTCAAACCAACCAATAGCAGTAGGATAAATCAGAATTTGAGCTCCTTTTAAAGCCATAAGTCTAGCTGCTTCAGGATACCACTGATCCCAACAAACAAGCACTCCAAGCTTTCCTAAACTTGTATTTATAGGCTCAAAACCCAAATCACCTGGGGTAAAATAGAATTTTTCATAAAAACAAGGATCATCAGGTATATGCATCTTGCGATATTTTCCTGCTATACTTCCGTCTTTTTCAAAAACTACAGCAGTATTATGATAAAGCCCCGCGCTTCTTTTTTCAAAAAGTGAAGTAAGCAAAACTACACCGTGCTTCTTTGCTATACTCGACCAAAACTGCACATCTTTTTCATAATCATTTGCCAAATCAAAAAAATCTACATTTTCACTTTGGCAAAAATACTCGCTTTGATGAAGCTCTCCTAAGCAAACAAGCTCGGCTCCTTGCTTGGCGGCTTGTTCGATAAATTCGCAAGTTTTTTCTATGGTTTTTTCTTTAGTAAAATGAAATTTTTGTTGAATTAGTGCAATTTTCATTGTCTTTGCCTTTCTTGTTCTTCATCATCATAAGGATCTAGGTGAATTTGTATATCCCATTTTTCCCCATTAAACATTTCACGCACACCATTTTCTATCTCATCTGAAACTTTATGTGCGCTTAAAAGCGAAATTATAGGACAAAACACCAAATGAACGCTTAAATAATTGCAATTTGGAGTTTTACGCGTTTTTAACTCATGATAAGAAATCACTTCAGGATTACTAGATATTAAAGCGCAAATTTGATTAACCTGCTCCTTAGGCAAAGCCTCATCCATTAAAAAAGCTAAAGCTTTTTTGATAATTTTAAAAGCAGAAAATGCAGTATAAAGACTCACGACTATGCCAAAAATCGCATCAATAATATGCAAATTTGTAAAATAAATCAAAACCAAAGCTGCTAAAGTAAAAGCATTAGTCAAGCAATCTGTTTTATAATGTAAAGCATCGCTTTCTATAATTAAGCTTTTAGTTTTTTTAACCACATAATTTAAAAAAAGTACAAGTAGAAAAGTAAGTATTAAAGCAAAAATCATTACATAAATACTTGCATTTAAATTAATAATTTCTTCTTTATAATAAATTTTTAAAATACTTTCATAAAAAATAAAAATCCCTACTGATACGATGAAAACACCTTCTAAAAGTCCCATTAAAGCTTCGATTTTAGAAAAACCAAAATTATAATTTTCGTTTGCTTTTTGAGAACTTTTTTTTAAGGCTAAAAAGTTAAAAGCCGATATTGCAAAGTCCATCAAAGAATCAATCGCACTTGAAAGTACAGCTACTGAACCGCTTGTTATACCCACTACAAATTTAATCAAAGCCAATACTATAGCGCATAAACTTGCTATAAGCGTTGCCTTTTTTTGTAAATTCATCTTAGACCCTTGAAGCGGTTTTGACAAGAGCAGTGTAAAGAGCCATTTTGGCGTAAAAACACTCTTGCATCTACGCCTATAATCTTGCGTTTAGGTAAAGCCTTAGCCAATCTTTGCCTTATGATTTCATCATTTTCATCCTTATAAAAAGGCATAATCAAGGCATCATTTACAAAAACAAAATTTGCATAAGTGGCTCCAAGTCTTCTTTCTTCATAATACAAAGGCTTTGGCAAGGGTAGCTCTACTAAATTAAACCCTGTGGCTTCAAGTTCTTTTTTCATCTTTTGCAAGGGTATATAATGCTCATCTTTTTCATCTTCGCAAATAGAATGCGCTATAGTATTTTTATCGATAAATCTTGCTAAAGTATCGATATGATGATCTGTATCATCACCTTTTATAAAACCATTTTCTAGCCAAATAATTTGTTTTAAGCCAAAAATTTCTTTTAATTTTGCTTCAATTTGGCTTTTGTCTAAATGAGAATTTCTGTTTTCATTTAAAAGACAATTGGAGCTTGTAAGCATTACGCCTTCACCATTAAAATCAATACTTCCACCCTCTAAAATAAAATCGATTTTTGTAAGCTTTTCATTAAATTTTTCTTTAAAAAGTTTAGAATTTACTTCATTATCTAGCTCGCTTTGAAATTTATTTCCCCAAGCATTAAAAGTAAAATCAAGAGCTTTTAAACGATTGTCTTCTAAAATATCAATAGCACCAAAATCGCGTATCCATGTATCATTAGTATCACATACAAAAAATTCTACATTTGCTATATTTTCAAATGGAGCAAAGTCGCTTTTACTAGGAGCGATAAGTAAAACCTTTTGAAATTCACTTGCTGCTTTAACAAAATCCTTATAAGCCTGTATAATCTCTCCTAAATAAGGCTTCCAATCACTCTTTTCATGAGGTAAAGAAAGCATTAAATATTCTTGCTCACTCCATTCGGGAATTGATTTTATCATTTAACTACCTTTTTTGATAATAAAATTATAATTGTATCATTTTTTAGTTTTTTGTCAAGTCGAAGAAAAACACTCCTAACTAAGGAGTGTGGCATGTTATTTAAAGAATATTTCCATCTCGCCGTTGTTAAGGATTAATTTGCCATTTTTATTTGAAATTGTAAAACTTCCTTTAAAATTTGAAAGAAAAGCATTTTCAAATTCCATAACATCCAAAGGATGGCAAAGCATTTGAGTTGAAGCGACACGATCTCCTTGAATTTCTAAAGTATTTTCATTACTTTGATAAGAACCAAAGAAACGATTACATCCTGCATAACCATAAAATTTATTATTTTCAAAACTGATATTTGGGTTTTCTTCAGCATTTTTAGGATCAAAGGTTTTACCATTAACTACGATTTTATCTATTTCAAAAAGCTGATTTTGCATAAATTCATTGCTGATTTTAGAAGTTGACTTTGAATTTACAGAAGTGCTAGCACAACCAGCAAAAAAAGCTGCAGTTAAAACAATTTGCAAAGTTTTTTTCATATTTTTCCTTTAAATTTGAAATTGACTCAATTCACTTTCTAAATTATGACACACTATTTTTAACTCATCTGCGACTTGAAGTAGAATTTTAGAGATTTCCTCATTTTTACCGCTTGCTTCAACATTTTCTCGCATATGTATAAGCAAATTTTGAATATTTTCTTGCGAAATTTTAATCCTCTGAGTGCATTGGGTCACAAGATTTTTAGAATTTTGATTGCAAAGTTTTACTTCGTTTGCACTACTTGCAAGCAAATGGGTATTTTCATTGAGTGAAAAAATACTATGAGAATTTTCCTTAAGTTCCTTAGTAACCTCTTGTATGCTCTCTAGGAGTTCTTTGATTATAAGCTCTACATTGTGTAAAAATTCCTCACTATTATTAGCCAAAGCTCTAATATCTTCAGCAATGACAGAAAAACCTTTACCATAACTACCCGCTCTAGCAGATTCTATACCTGCATTTAAAGATAAAAGATTAGTTTTGTCTGCTATTTCGCCCATCATTTGTGTAGCTTTTTGTATATTTTGTGCATATTTGACCATATTTTCAATTTTTAGTGCCAAGTTGTTTTCATTTTGCACTAAATCACTTACTTTTTTATCAATTTCAAGAAGTGAGTGTATCATCTGATCTAAGAGCTGATAAGATTTATCATTTGCTTTATTTGCATCGCTAGAAAGATTAGATATTTCATCCAAATCCGCCCCTATATCAACGCCTAGCTTAAAACTAGAATCTATCTTTTGATGACTAGAAGTTGAAATTTCATTAAGCTCTATAGCATTAGAATTTAAAAGTATGCTTTGTTTTTCTACATTTTTGGAGTTAAGACTTGCACTGCTTACTGTTTTTTGAGTTTTCTCTATAAATTGGTTAATATACTCGCATGCTTTAGCGATTTCATCACGCCCTTTAACCCTTATCCTAGCTCTTAAATTCCCACTTCCTTGTGCTAATTCTTTGGCATGGCTTAAAAGTTCCATAATAGGATTTCCTACAACCATTTTAAGCACAAAAAGTACCACTACAAGCGTAAAAATTAAAGCTATAGTAAAAATCACTATATAAGATCTACTCGTTTTTGCAATATCTTTTTCTATGTTTTCTAAAGAATGATATACATCCATAACACCCAAAACACTACCCAAATTTGCATTGGCATGACAAGCTATACAACTCTCATCTGCGATCAAAGGACGAATAAGCCTTAGGTGATTAATATTATCAAGCTTTTGCTCTAAAGAAATTAAATTAGGCTGTGTAAATTGATCTATAATGAGCTTTTCTTGTGAAATTTTAGGGTTTTTAATCTCAAAAAGTTCTATGGTTTCTTTCGAAGGGTAAATTTTAATATCACTAATACCTTCTATCGTTTTAGCATCTTCAATGGCTTCTTGAATTTTTTCAGGATCACCTAAATTCATAGCCATTCTCATGGTTTGAAAGACAGAAGAACTAACGGTATTTAAATTAGATTTACTCATCTTATCTGCGGTATTTTTAAAGTCTAAATTTAAAATCAATTGCATAGCAATAAAACTCAACACCAAAACAACAAAAATCGCCGCAGAAACTTTAAAACCTATAGTTCTAAACATTTTTTTCTTTCTTTAAAAATTTATTTTATTTTACTTTATTTTTGTTTAAAATTATTTAAATAATATAAATTATATCTTATTTTAACACACTCAATTAATGTAAAAAATGTCTCACTCCTGTAAAATAAAGCGCTATACCATACTCATTTGCTGCTTGTATCACTTCATCATCTCTTATGCTTCCACCTGGTTCTACTATGGCTTTAACCCCTACTTTACTTGCTTCGTCTATGCTATCTCTGAAAGGAAAAAAGGCTTCACTAGCTAAAACGCAACCTTGCAAATCAAGCCCCATTTCTTGTGCTTTGACAATAGCTGCTTTAGCCGCATCAATCCTACTTGTCATACCCATTCCTATGGCTACCATAGCGCCATTTTTTACATAAACAACATTGTTTGATTTTGTAAGAGCTGCAACTTTCATAGCAATCTCAAGATCTTGAATTTCTACTTGACTTGCTTCTCTTTGGCTTACAAGCTTGGCATTTTTAAGCTCGTCTTCACCCACTTCATCGCTATTTTGATATACAAAGCCCCCATCAATATGTTTAAAATCATAGCTATCAAAACTTCTAATCAAATAAGGACTTTCTTGAGTAAAGATTTTAATACGCTTTTTACCCTCAAATACAGCCAAAGCTTTTTCATCTACATTGGCTGCGATGATTACTTCTACATAAATTTCATTGATCTTATTTGCTAAAGCCTCATCAAGGGTTCCATTTACAGCAACCACTCCTCCATAAGCACTTATACTATCGCATTTTAAAGCATGTATATAGCTTTGTACTAAATTTTCTTTTATCGCAAAACCGCAAGGATTGCCATGTTTTACGATAGCAATAGCAGGAGCCTTATCAAAACTACTTGCTAAATTTAAAGCTGCGTTAATATCAGTAAGATTGTTAAAACTTGCCTCGCCTTTTAGAGCCTTAAAATTGGTACTAAAAAAGGCATCAAATTCATACAAAGCTCCTTTTTGATGTGGATTTTCGCCATATTTTGTATCAAAAACTTTTTGACCTACTATGAATTTACTCGCTCCAAACCCCCTATTAAATCTTTCATTCATATAATTTGCAATATAAGCATCATAATTTGCCGTATGCTCATAAGCTTTTATCATCAAATTTAGGCGAAATTTCTCATCATTTTCACCCTTTTTTAAAGCTTCAATCGTCTTTTCATAATCAAGCGGATCGCAAAGCACCATCACATCTTTATAATTTTTAGCCGCACTTCTTATCATCGCAGGGCCGCCTATATCGATATTTTCGATAATTTCATCAAAATCATCGCTCATTATAGTGGTTTTTTTAAAAGGATATAAATTTACACAAACTAAATCAATGCCTAAAATTCCATTTTCTTTTGCTTGCTTGATATGACTTTCATCGCTTCTTTTATGTAAAATTCCGCCGTGAATTTTTGGATGCAAAGTTTTTACGCGCCCTTCAAAAAGCTCAGGACTTTTTGTAAATTCACTTACTTCTACAACCTTTACTCCATTTTCTTTTAAAAGCTTAAAAGTACCGCCCGTTGAAAGTAGCTCAAAACCTAGATTTTCAAGTTCTTTTCCAAATTCTACTATACCTTCTTTATCGCTCACACTTAATAACGCTCTCATATTCACTCCTTTTTTAAATTTCGTTTGAAATATTTTTATAAATTTAATTTATACTAGATAAAGTCCACTCATTCTTAGATAAGATTCTTAAAGGAAAATATTTTTCTTTTAAAATCATTTTTCTAAATGCTTTTTAATTTTTTCATAAGCTTCGTTGATTTTTTGAAATTTTTCTACACCTTTTTTAAGCTCTTCTTCGCTGACATTGTTTGCATTTAAAATATCAGGGTGATATTTTTTAGCTAAAGCTCTATATTGTTTTTTTACCGCGTTTAAATCCGCATTATTTGAAAGCTCTAAAATACGATAAGCCTCATCAAGGCTTAGTTCTTTTTTAGTACTTTTTAAATTTGAAATACTCGCAATAAAATTATCAAGCTCACTTTTTGCAATATCAAAAGCTTTTGCAATCTGCTCTAAAATTTCACGCTTTTTTGCACTAAAATCTGCATCAACCAAGGCCATAAACACAAGTACGCGAAGCACATTAAAGCGTTCATTTTTCGGTAAAGGAACTTCTTTTAAAAAATCCTTTGCCACATAAAAAGCATCGTGGATATTTTCTTTATGCTCATTAAAGCTTGCTTTTAAAAAAGCCCTTTCTCTTTCGTCTTTGGCGTTTGCATCTAAAATTTGACTGATCATTTCTGCTTCATTTTCGCTTACCCTACCATCACTTTTTGCTATCTTTGCCAAAAGTGCGATGACATAGTAATTCATACACCTTTTAAATTCATCTATCCTCTCTTCCATAACTCCGCGAGCAAAGCCTTTAGCAAAACCTTTGGCTCCTCGCGTGGCTGAATTTAAAAAATCTTGCTTTCCCCAAGTTTTATAATACCAATAAAACACTAAGATAGTTAAAATAATTAAAACAAATATCATTGAATTTGCTCTTTAAAGCTATCAAAATAAAGTTTATTAAGTTCGTCTTTGCTTAAATTTATACTATCAAGTTTAAAACTTTGCTCTTTAGTGCTAAAACCTAGTTTTGTAGCTTTTACACCCAATTCATGTGCTAGTTTTAAAAATGCTTCTTCATTTTCTTTATCAAGGCCTACGATAGCACGACTAGCACTTTCATCAAAAATCATTTTTTCATCACTAAAGCCACTATTTAAATTTGCACCCATACTAGAAATAGCAAACATTTTTGCTAAAGTCATAGCAATACCCCCTATTCCTACGCTATTGGCACACTCAAGTAAAGAATTTTGATTGGCTTTATAAAGCAAATTCCAAAGTGCAAGTTCAGCCTTATAATCAAGCTCTTTGAGACTACCTGCTACCTTTTTATCCTGTATTTTCATAGCCATTGAAGCCGCAAATTCTCCAAAACTTTCACCTAAAAGATAAACGATAGTATTTTCTTTTTCAAAATTTGCTTTTAGGGTTTTATTTGCATCTTCTAAAACGCCCACATTAACTATAGTTGGACTTGGAAATATGCTAACACCTTCAGTTTCATTATAAAGCGAAACATTACCACTTACTACGGGAGTGTTTAATTCTTTACAAGCTTGTTTAATCCCTTCACAACCCTGCGCAAACTGCCACATTACTTCAGGATTTTGAGGATTACCATAATTTAAACAATCGCTAATCGCTAAAGGTTTTGCGCCCGTACAAGCTACCTTTCTACCTGCTGCTGCGACTGCTAAAGCGGCTCCAGTTTTAGGATTTACATAATTTAAACGCGAATTACACTCTATAGCCATTGCTACACTTGCACCATTTTCTTTGATGCGTATCACACTCGCACCTAAAGCTCCATCTGCTTTTATAGTATTTGTTTGCACACTAGAATCAAACTGATCATAAATAAAGGCTTTGTTGTTAATGTTTTCATTTTTTAGCATTTTTTCAAAAAGCTCTTGTTGAGACATTTTAAGCGTGAAGTTATAATCTTTAATTTCATTTAAATACTTTGGTTCACTCACAGGACGATCCAAAATCGGCGCTTTTTCACTCAAAGGATCAATAGGTATAAGCCCTACAAGCTCATCATGCCAAAAAAGCTCCATTTTTCCAGTATCAGTTACTTCACCCATAACCACAGCATCCAAATTCCATTTTTTAAAGATTTCTATAACCTTATCTTCATAGCCTTTTTTAGCACAAATTAACATTCTTTCTTGAGACTCACTCAGCATTAATTCATAAGGCGTCATACCGCTTTCTCGCATAGGAGTTTGATCAAGATAAAGCTTCATACCGCTACCACTTCTTCCTGCCATTTCAAAAGAGCTTGAAGTAAGTCCTGCTGCACCCATATCTTGAATACCTACAATATAATCTGTTTTAAAAAGCTCCAAGCAAGCTTCCATTAAAAGTTTTTCACTGAAAGGATCGCCAATTTGAACAGTAGGTCTTAAACTTTTACTTTCTTCATTGAAGCTATCACTTGCCATTACAGCTCCACCTAACCCATCTCGGCCCGTTTTAGAGCCTACATAAATCACAGGATTTCCTATGCCTTCGGCCTTAGCATAGAAGATATCTTCACTTTTACAAATACCCAAAGCAAAAGCATTGACTAAAATATTTCCATTAAAACACTCATCAAAAGCACATTCTCCACCTATAGTTGGCACTCCCATGCAATTTCCATAATGAGAAATTCCACTTACAACCCCTTTAACAAGGTATTTTTGATGTTTGCCACATTTCCCATCATGGATATCGCCAAATTTTAAAGAATTCAGCCCTGCAACCACTCTTGCACCCATGGTGAAAACATCACGCAAAATTCCCCCTACTCCCGTAGCCGCACCTGCAAAAGGCTCGATAAAGCTAGGATGATTGTGACTTTCTACCTTAAAAACTGCTGCCATACCTTGCCCAATATCAATAACCCCTGCGTTTTCTCCTGGCCCTTGAATCACCCAAGGTGCTTTAGTTGGAAAACCATTAAGATATTTTTTACTGGATTTATAAGAGCAATGCTCGCTCCACATCGCAGAAATAACCCCAAGTTCTAATAAATTTGGCTCGCGTCCTAAAATTTCTAATATTTGTTCATATTCTTCATCACTGATTTTATGTGCTTTTATGGTTTCTTTGTCCATTTTTATCCTTTCATTTTCCTAAACAAAAATTACCAAACATTTCATCTAAAATTTCATTTCTATCGAAATCTTTAGTAAATTTTGCAAGTTCGCCAATGGCTAAATTTAACTCAAAGGCAAACAACTCTAAAGAATTTTCACTGAGTAATTCTTTAGCCCTTAAAATCGCTTCGCTTGAAATTTTACAAGCATTAATAAGAGCGATAGAACTAACTAAAAATCCATCACTATCTAGCGAATTTAAATATTTTTCAAGCTTTTCTTTTAAAATTTGAATATCGTTTTGAACACTAAGTTCTATAAAATCAATATCGCAAGGTTTATCAAATTGAGTTTTTAAATCACTTTTATTTAAAAGATAAAAAATCTTTTTATCGCTTTGACTTAAAAGCTTAAAAATATTTTCATCCTCTTCATCTTTTTTTCTTGAATTATCAAAAATAGCTAAGATAATATCTGCATCTTCAATGCTCTTTTTGCTAAGCTCTATACCGATTTGCTCAATCTCATCTTTACTTTCTCGAATTCCTGCAGTATCAATAATACGCAATAGATGCGTACCTAGTTTAAAACTCTCTTCTATGGTATCACGAGTCGTTCCAGCTATATCAGAAACAATAGCTCTTTTATAAGAAAGCAAGGCATTTAAAAGAGAAGATTTTCCAACATTAGGCTTACCCACAATAGCGATTTTAAAACCCTCTATCAATCCTTTTTTACTTTCTGAAAGTGTATAAATTTCTTTTAGAATTTTAGAATTTTCTTCACACATTGTGCTAATTTGTTCTAGTAAATCAGAAGGCAAATCATCATCAGCATAATCAATACTCGTTTCCACAAAAGCTAAAGTTTTTACCAAATCTGTGCGAATTTTATCAAGAAGTTCTCCCAAGCTTCCTTGCATATTTCTTGCGATAATCTTTGCTGCATTTGCAGATTTTGCTAAGATTAAATCCTGTATATTTAAAGCCTTTAAGGGACTCATTTTACCCCTTAAACAAGCTCTTTTACTGAATTCTCCAGGTTCTGCTAGTCTTGCTCCTAAGCTTATCAACTCTTCAAGCAAAATTTCACTTACACTAAAACCACCATGCACTTGAAATTCAACTATATCTTCACCTGTAAAACTAAAAGGGGCTTTAAAATAGATCACTATGGCTTCATCAAGGAATTCATTTTTTTGATTAAAAAGCTTTGTAAAAGTTGCATAGCGGGGGCAAAGTTCATTTTTTTTGCTTAATTTTAAAGCAATTTCAAGCGCTCTTTCTCCGCTTAATCTTATAATCGAGATAGAACCCACTCCATGGGCAGTTGCAATAGCTACTATAGTATCATTCATCTTTTTTAAAAAAATCGTTAATTACAACATATCTTTGATCGTTGTTTTGTTTGATACCTACATATTTATTTGGAAATTCAGCCCTTAATTTTTCTAAAGCAATTTTAATCAAAACTCCGTCTAAAGGTTTTGTCTGACCTCTTCCATTGATTTTAACTTTTTCAATTACACCTTGAAGATAAATTTGCATTCCTTGAATTTGATTTTCTAAAAATTGTGCAATTTCAAGACGAACTAAAAGATTGTATTTGAGGTTGATCCAATTATGCAAAAGATAAGAAATAGCCTTGTAACGATGAGCCTCTTTGCCAATTAGCAAGGCTGCATCATCACCATCTAAACGGATAAAAACGCTTTCTTCATCATACATTCTTAACTCCACTAAAGAGATATTAAAACAAGTTGCTTTTAATAAATTCTCTAGCTGTATGCGAATTTCATCTAAAATATCTTCCTTATTGCGAGTTCCTCCGCTTTCTTTGTGAAAGCTATCAAAAATTCCATCGCTTTTGACAACATATTTCTCTTTAGGTTTAACTTCTCTAGCCTCTACTTCAAATTCTTTTTTATTGTCTATTTTACTTCTATCATCGAATTTGCGGTAAGGTTTTTCATAATTTCTATGAACATCATTTTTGGACGCATTAAAATCTTTTCTAGAATTTTTTTTACTATAAGGCTGTTTTTTAGCTCTAGCTTCGATGATAGCATTTTTGCGCCAAAAGCCTAAAAATCCATTTTTGGAATACTGAATGATTTCATATTCTAAATCTATAACCGAGCATTCAAGGCTTTTTGAAGCTTCTGTTAATGCACTTTGAAGATCTTTTGCTTCAATTCTCATTTTTTCACTCCGCTTGTTTTTTATGATGTTCTTTTGCAAACATTTTATTGATTACCCATTGTTGTACCAAAGAACAAAGATTATTAACAAACCAATAAAGAGTAAGACCCGCTGGAAAAGTAATAAAGAAAAAGGTAAAAATGATAGGCAAGAATTTCATAATTTTTGCTTGCATAGGATCTTGTATGGTCATAGGGGTGATTAATTGCTGTATAAACATTGTTACACCCATTAAAATAGGTAAAATAAAATAAGGATCCATTACTGATAAGTCGTGTATCCAAAACGCCCAAGGGGCAGCTTTTAGCTCTATAGCATTGAGTAATACGCGATAAATAGCAAAGAAAATAGGAATTTGTAAAAGTATAGGCAAACATCCGCTCATAGGATTTGCACCATGTTTTTTATAAAGCTCCATCATATGCATATTCATTTTTTGAGGATCGCCTTTATAGCGCTCTCTTAATTCTTTCATTTTAGGTGCTAAGTCTTTAAGTTTATTCATGGAAATCATAGATTTATAGGTTAATGGGAATAAAATTATACGAATAATTAAAACCATTATAACAATAGCCCAACCCCAATTTCCTATATGATTATGTAAAAAATTTAAAAATTCAAACATAGGCTTAGCTATAAAAGTAAACCAACCATACTCTACAACAGCTTCAAGACGCGGATCTATAGATCTTAAAATCACATGTTCTTTAGGGCCCATATAACCACCGGCTTTAAATTCATTATCACTCATCACAAATACCAAAGGATTATTTTGAGCATCTTTACTGATAGTTACATTTAAAGGTTTTTCAAAATTATAAAAGAAGGCAGCATAATATCTATCAAAAGCCGAAGTCATCCAAGCATTTTTAATATTCTCATCCTTGTCCATATCGCCATCTTCATAAGTATGGATGGTTTCTTGATCATCCATAACCAAAGCTCCATGAACTGTATAGCTATCTACTGCTATGCTTGGACGATAACCTGGACTTATGAAATAATTTATATTTTTACTTAATTTAACTTCAATATCGTAATTACCCTTAGAATAAAAAGTGATTTTCTTTTCAACAATTAAATCTGAAAGCTGTTGGGTAAGTTTTAGTGTCTTACTGCCATTTTCATCGATAAAAACTTCACTCATATCCGCAGCATAAGGCACGCTAAAGGCTTGCGTATTGATAGCAGGATCGCTAAAACGCATCTCTAAAGGATAAGGCAAATTTCCTTTGCTTATAAGATTGATAGCTTCGCCTTTTTCATTTTGGTATTTTTTATCTTGAAGATAAAAATTTACAATTCTGCCTAAAGAGTCAATCTGCGCTTCAAAATGCTCGCTTTTAATATCGGCAATGATTTTATCTTGAGGTATTGTATTGCTAGTTGCAGCTACATTTAAATTCGCTTGTGGATTTTGTTGTGGAGCATTGATATTGGTTGCGTTTTGAGAATCAGCTTGTGTAGTAGTAATGTTTTGCTCTAATTTTATTTGTTGCTTAGGTATAAAAAAATAATCATACACAACAAAAAATAAAAAAGAAATAACTACAGCTAAAAGAATGCGTTTTTGCTGAAAAATATTATTCGAATTATTCACTTATTTGTCCTTTGAAAGATAATTTTAACAAGATAAAAACTTTTATCCTGATGGTGGGGTATATATAAAAAATAAAGCTGTTTTTGCGCCAAAAAAATAGGCTTAAAACATAGATTACAAGAAGTAATATTTTTAGTAATTTTTGGATAGTCAAATCCCCCTTTAAAAAAAGGATTGCATTTTAAAATTCTAAAAAAACTTGAAAAAAATGCAAGAATACAATTTCTTTTTTGAAATTGCCAAAAGGCGTATTCTGAACATGTGGGATAATATCTACAAACAGGGGGTTTTAAAGGGCTTAAAAATTTTTGATAAAAGCGAAGAGTTTTTAAACATACTATTTTAAACATTCTAGTTTTTTTAATCCCCATTTTAGATTTTTTTCTAATCTAGAAAAAGGAAATTGAGTGATTTCACTTTTGGCAACAAAAATATATTTTCCATTTTGAAGTTTGTTTTCAAATTGAGTAAATAAAGCTCTTAAAATACGTTTTGAGCGATTTCTAATCACTGCTTTTCCAACTTTTTTACTAGCAACAACTGCCATTTTTTGCTCATCATTTTTAAGATAAAAGATGATAATGCCATCGCAATACCACTTTTTACCTGTTTTATATACGGCTGAAAATTCTTCGTTTTCGCTGAATTTACCAAAAGTTTTCACACAGCGAGTCTTTTTCTACCTTTAGCGCGTCTTGCGTTGATCACCTTGCGACCATTTTTAGTCTTCATACGAACGCGAAAACCATGAGTGCGTTTTCTTGGAGTACCATGTGGCTGATAAGTTCTTTTCATTTCAATTTTCCTTAAAAAAATATAAAATAAGCTTGTATTTTATCTTAATCTTACTTATAAATTGCTTTTAATTAAGAGTATTTTTTATTTTATTTTGATAAATTTGCAAAATCAAATCAACAAAGGAATATTTAAAAAATGCCAAAATTTGAAATTACAACACTCAAGCGTGAAGAATTGGATATTTTGCTTGAAATGATTAAAGAATTTGCGCAATACGAAGAGATGGAAGATTCTTTACAATGTTCAAAAGAAAAACTTGAAACTTCTTTATTTGATAATCAATTTGCCCGAGCATTTTTACTTAAAGAAGATGAAAATATCATAGGATATATGATTTATTTTTATACTTTTTCATCCTTTTTGGGAAATGGTGGAATTTATTTAGAAGATATTTACATAAGAAAAAATTTTCGCAAGAAAGGTTATGGGCGAGCAGTTTTTAAATTTTTGGGACAAATATGCAAAAAAGAGAATTTAAAAAGACTTGATTGGGTGTGTTTAAATGAAAATATTTTAGGTATAAATTTTTATGAGGGTTTGAAAGCGCAGCATTTAAAACAATGGCGTAACTATCGTTTAAGTGGAGAAAATTTAGAAAAACTTTGTGAGCTATGATAAGAACTTTACATTATCTAAAGGCCATGGGTTATGATTTTACGGATGAAAATTTAAAACTCCATTCAAAAATAGAAAATTTTAAAGATTTAAGAAAAAACATTCAAGAATGTACTCTGTGTCATTTTTCCAAATCACGCTGCTTTACGCTTATGGAAAATGAGATAAAAAATGCCTCTCTTATGATCGTTGATACACTAGCGCATAAAAATGAAAATGAAAAAGGAGTTTTGTTAAATTCAAAAAAAGGAGAAAGATTAAAATTTTATCTCAAAGAAATTTTAGGACTTTGCGAGAAAGAATTTTATTTTTCTTATCTTTTTAAATGTTTTTCTAATGGAAAATTTGATGATTTTTCGCTACAATCTTGCTTGCCATTTTTTTGGAATGAGTTAGAACTTGTCCAGCCTAAAATGATTCTTTGTTTAGGTGAGTATCCTTTTAAAAGCTTGGGTTTTTCAGACTTTAACGCTCTTAGAGGAGAAATCTTTGCTTATAAAAATTTCTTTATAATGGCAAGTTTTGAGCTTGAATTTATAGAAAAAAATCCAAGCTGTGAAAAAATTTTTATACAAGATCTAAAAAAAATTAAAGGATTTTTATGAAGAAAATATTTTTAATCTTATGTTTATGCTTTGGCTTTGTTTTTGCCAAGGAGCAAAAATTAGTCGATGTTAAACCTGCTGAAAATTTTTATCCAAAAATAAGCACACAAGAATGTGACTCAAACTGCCTACTAGAACTTTTAGAAGCAAGGCTTTATCTTAGTTTTTTGAGCGAATTTGTTGATCAACATGATCAATTTTTATCAAATATTTATGCCAAACTTTTAAATTCTATTACGGATTTTGACAAAAATTTACAAAAAATCACTTCTGTAAAGCTTGCCATCATCATACCTGAAAAAACTATAAAAAGTTATTCTAATACCATAATCAACTCAAGCATTGCCTATCTTTTAAGCCAAAGGGCCGAAATTAAAGTTAAAGTTTTTTTAACCGGCACAGAAGACAATGATAAAATTCGTTCAACACTCGAGCAAGTTCAAGCTCAAGGCTATCAATACGCTATTGCTGCACTAACACTTAAAGGCGTGAATCAATTAAAAGATTATTCAGGAGATATGAAAATTTTCATCCCTACTCTTCATAAAAATAATGTTTCTTTTTCAAATTTAAACAAAAATATAATCTTTGGAAGCATAGATTATGATGCTCAAGTGTTAGCACTTTTAAACAAGGCAAATTCCGATATAGCAGCCTTTAGCGATGGATCTATGCTTTCGAGTAATTTAAATTCTCGCGTACTTGAACAAAATGCAAATACAAGATTTTATCGTGTTGAGGGAGAAAAACTTGATTTTTATAGACTCTTACGCTCGCAAGGCAGTTTAAATAATGCTTCAATATTTCTCAACACTCCTTTAATCAAAACAGCACTTATAAGCTCTCAATTACGCGTATATAACATCCAACCTTTTGTGCTCTTATCAACTCAAATCAATTATAATCCTACATTTTTAAGTCTTACTCAAGAAGGGGACCGTAAAAATTTTATTCTTGCAAATTCTATTGATAATCACGATGATAATCTATCATATCTAAACGAAATTTTTAATCAAAGCATAGATTACAACTGGATAGCATATGCTACGAGCATAGGAACAGATTATTTTTACACTCAATTTTTAAATACCAAAAGCGATAGCCTTTTTGATGAAAAAATTCAAAATTCTCAAATTTTATATAAAGTTCGCCTCATGAAAGGATCTAAAGCTAGTTTTGAAGAATTAAAATAATTCTTCAAAAAGCTTTTTAATTCCCGCATCTATCTTAGCAGGCTTCTCATTTTGAATATACGCAAGGGTAAGTTCAACCTTAAAAAGCAAAATCTCATCTCTATAAATCTCTTGCGCAATATCAACTGAAGCATTTTTTATTTTTAAAAGCTTTGTTTTAACCTCTATAATATCACCAAGTTTAGCTGACTTTATAAAAAAACAATTTGCTTTTGTTAATAAAAAATGTCCCTTATTAGCATCAAAAATCGGTGCATTTTTAGCAAAAAAAATTTCACTTCTTGCTCTTTCACAAAATTTTAAATAATTACTATGATACACTACTCCTCCAGCATCTGTATCTTCATAATATATGCGTATTTTCATTTTAGAATCCTTTTGTCAAAAATTCAATCAAAAACTAATGTATCAAAAAATATGTTAAATTTTTCTAATTTTAAACATATCTAAATGAAATTTTATCCATATTTAAAAAGTAATCAAGCTTTACATTATTATAAAAATTAAAATTAAAATGCAGTTTTACTTTTTAAGATATCTTGAAGCTGCCATACAAAACAATATTAAAGAAGATAAGATTCTTTTTGAGAATCTTACCCTGAAAGCATTGGAAAAGTATATTAAAGATTTTGAGTGATTTTTTAATCTTTAATGCCATTTTCTTCACCAAATTTTAGTATCTTAGCTCTAAGCTCCTTTGGGAAATTATATCTATAAATAGCAGGGATTCTTGGATCAAGGAGTTTGTCTAAATATCCTCTTTTATAAATCCATTCCAATCTTTCAGGCGTAAAATAATAAGGGGCATTAGGATAGCCTTGAGGAGGAGTGAGGGCTGCGAGTTTGGCACTTAATATTAGGGTATCCATAGTCAGTTTAGCAGATCTTTCATCTCTTTCGTTTCTAATATCTACATCAAAATTAGTTTTCATCCCATTTCTATATCCATCCATAGCATCATCAAATTCATTTCTACTTTCAGGAGTAGAATCCACATCTCTTGGATCTTTTAATTTACCTTTTTCAATATCATTATATAAAGCCCAAATGATTCTGCCTTCTTCATCATAGGCAAAATCATATTTATTTAAATCAATCACCCAATCTGCTCCCATAATCTCATCTATAAAAGGTAGCATACCAAATTCATTAGGCTGTATAGTTTTAGCTAATTCTTTTACCAATTTAGCCCTTAAAGGATTTTTTTATGTATCCCTGCCATACCTATACCTATTTCTAAAAGATTATCAGCATAATTATAAATTCCTCTTTTTATACCTAATTCTTCATATCCTCCACCTGTGAGTTGAATATATAAAATAAAACATTGTATCATTCTGGCATTAAAGCCATGATTTTTAGAACGCACAAAATATTCAGGTTTTCCTAGTATTCCTGCTGCTATACCCCATTCTTGTCTAAAAAGAGAAGATTTTAAGGTTTCTTTATTATTGTTAACTTCATCATAAATATAGGCGTATTCTTCATTGATTAAATATCCTTTTTCATCTACATTAGCATAAGCATCATAGGGTATATCTATAACTGTACTTCTTATACCACTTCTTATAATTAGATATTTATATCTTTCTCTTTTAGTTTTTAAAGATTTATAATAAGCTTTTTCTGCTTTAGTCCAAGGAGCTATGCTTCCTTTGATAGGATCTTTTAAATATATGCTTTGCCATTCTGTAAATTCAAGTAAAGTAGAAGCTTTACCTGTATAAAAGTTAGGATCTAGATACTTGGGTTGATAGTCTTTGTAGGGGGAGTTTTTCATAATATAATAAGATTTAAAAACCGCTTTGGAATATTCTTCGGTATAATTGCCTGTGGGTTTAATATTTTCTTTAAATAGTATTTTATTGGTATCTTTTTCCACATCTAATGTTAATCCATCGGGTGTATAAATCTCATAAGTTTCGCTCATTATTTATCCTTCGTAAAATCCAATGTAAAATCCAAATAAACTCATCTATTAATTTTTCCTATCCATCTTGTAATATTACCCTTATCATCAATCTCTACTTCTAAATCTTTGTATTTGTTGTAAAATTTAGGAGCTAAAATTTCATTAAAGTATTTTGTGCCTTTGGGGGTTGTTGCTACCCAGATATTGTATTGTGACCAATATTGTGGCGTATCCCAAGAAACATCATTTAAAATAAGACTATATCCACCCTCGTCTAATGTTTCAGGATCGTCCAAATCTCTAATAAATTTGTCTTGATAAAAGAAATTATCTCTAAAATATATCCAAGCTTGGTATTTATCTTCTTTATAATAAGATAAGTTTGAGGGATAGTCTATTTTATTTCTATCTTCTTCATCGCAATAAGAACCAAAGTCTATATATCCTGCTAAGAATAGTTGTCCTAAGATGTTTATATATTCACTTATATAGGTAGGTTTGGGTGTATTTAAAGAGAAAGGGTTGCTAAGATTGTCAATGTTACAAGTACCCAATAAAATTAAATTATTACATTCCCATCTTGATACGCCCATGCTTTTTCCACAAATAAATAAAATATAATACTCAAATAACTCTAAAATATCCATTTTTGTTATCAGGCAAGAAGATATAATTAAAGAGGGATTATTGTAGGCATTTTCTTTTAATTGTGTTTTCTTCCATAAGCTATAATCTATATCAGGAAAAAATATAGCACATTTTTCTTCTTTATTCCATTTGATATAATTATACTTCATTTTTCACCCCATTTTCTATATGTATTGTTCTAAGATTTCCTCTTGGTTTATTAGAAATTACCTCTATGGTCTCACCTCCACTTTTAGAAGCTTTTTTATATTGTATAATAGTTTGATCATCTAATTTTCTCATTTTTATAGTACCTCCAAGTTTATCTTGATTTATATCTTTTAATATGTCTGCCCCATCTGCAATCTCTTCCCAAATTTCTTTTATTTGTTTATTATCCTTAACCCAGAAAACATTCTTGCTTCTACCAAGTCCTAATTCTTTAGAAGTCTTAAGATTGTATTTATTTTTTAACACCTCTATCACTTCTTGTTTAGTGGCATATTTGGATTTTTTCTTAATAATATTTTTTGCATTTTTAGGATTTTTCACTGCACCAAGCATTGCTAAGGCATCACCGATAATGCTGACATTTTCAAGTGAATTTGAAATATCTTCCACTATACCTTCTAATGGGGTAAATAAAGGCTTTATAGCTCCGCTTGATGATTTTTCCCATTCTTTAAATTCATCAAATATTATCTCAATAAACTCTCCACTACCATCTTGTGTTTGTATTCTTATAACATTATCAGGGATGATTTCTTGAGTATTGTTATAGTTTTCATTGGTGTGAGCTTGTGTGGTATTTGTATCATCTTTTATATTATCACTTATAAGCATATCTTTATCATTTGCGTTAAAATAATCCTTAGTATAAACATTAAAGCGACACACATTTTCATTATCAAGCCACTCATCTAAACCTTTTGCAATTTCAAAACCAATCTTTTGCATTTTAGCAGGAGCTAAAAAACTCTATGATGGATGATGTTTTCATTTTCTCTATAATCTTTATCATATTCATGTAGCTGTGTAAAATACCCTACTCCTAGATCTTTGTTTTTAAATTCTTTATAAGCACTTTTATAAACTTTGGCAATGTTTTTGGGGATAACAAAGATTAATTTTAACAAATGCATACCAAGTCTAATCTCACACTCTTTAAATTCATAATCTTTACTAAAGTCTTGTTTAAGAGTATTTAGTACATTAATATCATTTAGATTGAATAAATCATTTTTAGATAATTCTAATTTATCTAAACCTTGTTCGTTTTGATATAGGGTATCGTTTAGATATAAATTAGTGAAAAGATTGTCTTTTTGATATTTGTGCTCTTTATAATACATTCTTAATCTAGCTTCTTTTAACTCTATTTGATTTTTGCTTTGTTCTCCTAAGCCCTCCTCAGGATCAAAGCTGTGATCAAATTTAAACTTAGTAGGAGTAAAGCTTACTTTTAAAGCAAAGCCTTTATCTGTTTTACAAGCTGAGATGAGTTCTTGTAAGATTACATATTCATTATTGACTTTCTTTTGAGATAAGGATCCTTTTACATTAACAACTTTAGTACAAGGAACACTTACACCTGCTATAGTGTGAGGACAAGCTACTATACTAGAGTTTAATAAATCACTTTCTAGCATTATAGGGATACCATCACTTTTAAAGGATTTTCCTTTGTTTGATTTAAGTATGACTTTGCCTCCATGGATACATTCTAGGTTTTGATTTTCTAAAAGAGCGTGAAGTTTGGCTATGCTTTGTTTTTTATCTACTTGTGTGGTTTTTTGTTCTTTTAGAGTGTTTGAAATTAAATCTTTGTATTCTAAGCTTTGTTTGCTTAAGCATTCTAATTTGATATTTAAAGAATTTTCTATAATAGAATAATTAAGCAAGCAAAGTTCATCATTTTTATAAAAGATACTAAGTCTTCCTAAACCACTGCCTTCATCTTTAGGAGAAAAATAATAACTGGGTATATCTTGTTTTATAAGATTATCTTGATCTAATTCTCCAAAGTAAAAAGGATTATTAGGAAGTTCGGTGGAGCCTGTAAGGAGGGTGGAGTTTCGGAAGATATAAGCTTGATAGCTTTGGAGTTCTTCAAAAGTAAAATCTGTCGTTGCTTCTAATTTATAAAGTTCTTCATAAATGCTTTGACAATCAATGATGCTTTTATTTTCACAAAATAAATACTTTTTTTATCTTTATGAATAGAATATAAAAAGTCTCTACCTATCATAATTTTCCTAAATAATACCTATTTTGGCTTTTCCACTAAAATATAAAGCTTGCGATATTTTACAAACTCCACCTAAATACCGCTCATCCCAAATTTGATCTTTTAGCCTATAAACTTTTGAATTATATCCATATATTTTTGTTATATTGTTAATATTTTCAAGACATTTCATATCTTTATAAACTGCAATGAAAATTCTAAATTCCCCAATGGCAATTTTATGGGCTAAATTTTCTTGATTATTAATAAAGGAACAATCTTTTCTGTATTTATTAAAATCATTTTTATCAAGAATTAAAATATATTTTTCTTTTTCTTGCACCTTTAAAATAAAATCTATAATTTCTGTTTAACTAATAATAGGAACTTTATAACTTGTATAATAACTATCTCCAAGCTCTTCTAAAATACCATTGGTTTCTTGCATTATAGTGGCTATTAATGAAAGAGAATACTCAAAGTGGTTAATCTTTTCTGGATGGTTTTTATTGAACCCAAAAGAGCTATTTTTATTAGTAGCATTATTTTTTAACACAAAAGTTTCTGTATAAATTTGAATATTTTTCATAAAATGATTAAGATACTCTATACACTCACTAAGGCTTTTATCTTTAACTTTGTTATAGTTAGCATCTAATTCTAAAAGATAAGAATAAAAATAGAGAGTATTAACAAGAGGTTTTATGGAGTGATCGTTTTTTCCTGTATATATACCTAAGGCATTATAATTAAGCCTATGCTTCCAAGAAAGACTAAAAACCTTGAAACGCTTTTTGTAGATTTAAAGATGATTTTATAAATAAATTTTTAATATAAGATAAGAAAGAATAGTAGAAATTATAATAAGAAGTAATATGTATGTCATGGGTTATCTCCTTAGACTCTCTATTTTATTAAAATTAAGATATAGTTTATAAGTTATATTCAGCAGTATAACTTTTTCTTTATCATTAAAATAATAGAGCTTGTTTTTTCATATATTTTTATCCTTTATAGTTTATATTTTTAGTCTTTGATTTGAGAGATAAGTTCTTTAGGATTCATCAGTAACTTTGTCCTGTATATTTTTCATCACTTTTTATAAATTTACCATTGGTAAAATAATGAAAAGATCCTCCGCCTGCACTTTTACGACTTATGCTTGAAAAGCTAAATCCTCTTCCTTCATCTCCAAATAAACCATAGTTTTTTACTTTATAATCTATCATGGTAGAAAAAACAACAGGATATTTTTTACCCTCACACACATAATAAGTTGTCATACCTAAATAAGGTCTTAATTTTTTATAGTTTTCTTCACCCATATATGCTTTAAATTGATCTTCATAGTATGCAAATTCGGGTTTATCTTTGAAGTTGAAGTTTGATTCTCCTATTTTATAATTATAATCATTACGATAATATTTACAACCATTAGAAAGGATTTGGGGGAATTTTTTCTTCAAATAAGAAAAATTCACAAAATGAGTTTCATTTCCTACTTTAATTTCACTACCCAAATACTTACTACGAAATTCTTCTTTTTTTTCTAATTCCAATATCTCTTCTCTTATTTTTTTATCAAAGATATAAATTCCACCATAATTACTTGCAAGAGTTTTTATTTCACTTGCTTTTTTTCTTTAAAAGCACATGCACTTAAAAATACTAAAGAAAATAAGCTTAGAATTATCATTGTGATTTTCATTTAATGCTCCTTTGTTTAAAATAAGCATATTATAAAATAATTTTTATATGAATTGATTTTAAACACTAAGCATTTTTTCATAGTTTATAAACTACATGCTTGCTTGTTAATTATGTATGATTTGAAAAATCTAGATTTAGATAAAAAATATTTTACCCATTTTATCTAGAAATTTCTTTTATAGTGCATTTGTTTTTATATTGATAAACAAAAACAAACCAAATAAAAACATAACAATAAGTCCAAAATATTCTAAAAAGATTCTTATTTTTGTATGTGAAATGCTTTTATAAAATTGATTTGCTCCTAATGCAAAAGCAAACAATACTAAACACATTCCCAAAGTGATAAAAATAGCAGAGCTTAACGCATACCAAAAACTAAACTCATAGGCAAATACTATAAGTAAAACAACCCCGGGACAAGGCACTAAAGCAGCACTAAGTATAATACCCCATTCATTGCTTTTATGATGAGCACAGCAGCATTGCTTTTTATCGCTTAATATCTTTTTACTAATCATAAATAAAGCAATAAAAATAATAAACAAACTCGTAATCTTAGTCAATACAAAGCCAGCTTCATTATTGACATCTTTTAATAAATGCTCAAGTAAAACCACTCCAACACTTACCAATAAAAACGCACTCAATATGTGAATAACTCCTATCCTAGATACAAAGTACAATATCTTTAAGGGTGTACTTTTATGGGTTAAAAAATACGAACTTGTCAGCATTTTAGCATGACCTGGAGCACTAGCATGAAAAACACCATACGCAAAAGAAATCACTAATAAAATCAAAAAGGATTTAAAATCAAATTCTTTTCTTAATATATCTTTAATATGGGCAAAAAGTGTATTATTAAATTCAATCAATTTTTCTAAAAAATTTTTTGAAGGAGAAGGACTTGGAGTATTATCTATATATACATCTTGAGGTAATTGCCCTTGATATACTTCAAAAGATGCAGTGCTTGAATCAATACTAGAAATGATATAATTTTGCGAATTTAGGCTTATAGAATTTTGATTTTTTATATTAAAATTAAAAAATCCTCCATCATCGTGAATTTTTATGCTAAAGGTGTTATAATCTTTAATGGGCATATCTAAAACAACTTGATAACTAAAGAACAAACGAGGAGACTTTATCTGCAATTTAGGATTTTTAAATTGCTTGATATTTATATTTTCTTCCAAGCCATCAAAGCTAAATTGAGTTAAAAAATGCTTAGGTTTTATGTAGTCTAAAAGTGTGTATTTTACAATTTCAAGTTCATCAGGATCAAATTTATCATTATAATTAAAGTCATAATTTTCAAGCAAAACATTAAAAAATTCTTCTGAAAATTCCCAGCTTATATCTACTTGTTTGATTTTTTCATTGCTCATATTAAAATCTAAATTTACATCTACATTTGGGGTGTAAGTTGCGCACAAGGCGCAAGAATATAAGTTGCTTAAAGCTAGAAATATTAAAACAAAAATCGCTCTCATTGCAAGGCCGAACTTAAAGCTTGGATACTTTTTAGAAGCTCCTCATCCCAATTTCTAGCCAAATGATTAATAGAAACAATTTGAGCATTTAATTCTTTAGCTAACACTTTTGCAGAATTTTCTGGAAAGCCAGGCTGAACAAAGATAACGCGTATATCTTTTTCTTTTGCAAGCTTGATAAGATTTTGCAAATCTTTACTTTTAGGCTCTTTACCATCAATTTCTACAGGAATTTGCACAAGATTGTATCTTTTAGCCAAATAAGCCCAACTTGGATGATAAACTATAAATTCATTTCTTTTAATATTTTTAAGTTTCTCTGCGATTTGAGCATCCATTTGATCAAGCTCTTTTAAAAAGTTAGCCAAATTTGCTTCATAAAATTCTTTATTGTTTGGAAAACTTTGCACTAAAGCTTGGGTAATATTTTGTGCCAATTTTTTAACCAAAATAGGATCAAGCCAAACATGAGGGTCATTATGCTCATCATGCTCTTCTGCGTGATGTCTATCGTGATCATGATCGTGTTCATGCTCATGATCATGCCCTCCTTCAAGAAGATGAATACCTTCATTAATATTAACAATTTTTACATTTTTTAATACACTTTTAAATTTTTTTTCCAAAATTTTTTCAAGCTCTAAATCTGCTAAGAAATAAATTTCACTTTGCTCTAATTTTTTCAATGCTTGAGGCTTAAACTCCATAGTATGCTCATCTGAATTTGGTGGTATGAGTATATTTATTTCAACACTATCTTTAGCTATTTTTTCCACAAAAAAAGCTTGAGGTGGAATGCTGACACTAATTATGGGCTTTCCAAAAGCAAAAACACATAATACACTTAATAATAAAATTCTCAACATAGATTTTCCTTATAATAAAATATTTTGAAATTATACAAAATGCAACTTAGTTGCAACTTAAACATAAAGTTGCAAACATAAAGCTTTTTTATGCTACAATAAAATATAATTTATATTTTAAAGGTAAATCTTATGGAAGCTCTTGAATTATTAAAAAAACACGATATAGCTATAACAGACCTACGCGTAGAATTACTACAAATTTTATCCCTTGCAAAGACTCCATTAAGTTACGATCATTTTGATATCAAAGCCAATAAAACCAGTTTTTATCGTAATATGGAACTTTTTGAAAAAAAGGGTATTGTTAGTAAAAGTGAGTTAAACCGCAAAAGTTTTTATGAATTAGCAGATCACGCTAAGGCACATTTTGTTTGTGATAAATGCCATAAAATTAGCGATGTTCAAATGCCAAAAGTAAAAGGTACGATTAAAAGTGTGCTTATAAAAGGCATTTGTAGTGATTGTGAAAAATAAAATAAGCCAAATTTAAGAAAGTGATTTTATTTACTGCTTATACAGAAAACAAAATCAACTCAATTTATCCTCATCATCATGATCATGAATGTATTCTTCTTCATTTTCCAAAGTATCAACAAAACGCCCTATCCTTTCCCAGCGAACATTTTTATCTTGATCCCATGAAAAATAAACAAACCAAGGCTTTCCTACTATCAAACGATAAGGAACAGAGCCCCAAAAACGGCTGTCATAAGAATAATCTCTATTGTCCCCTACCATAAAATATTCTTCTTCGGCCACATCAAAAACATAGGCATTACCACCACTAAAGCCTATATTATTTCCAAGTTCTTTAAAATAAGTTGGCGACATAGCAAATTTGCCCACACTAAGAAAACGCAAAATATCACTTTCTATATCTTTGTTTAAATCATAATGAATCCCTTTTTGCCTATAAGGCTCTTTAACATAAATTTGCCCTCCAAGGGTTGCCAAATCATCAGGATAATGTTCTTTCATAAATTCATCACCCTCATGCATTCTTACATAAAGTGTTTTATTGGCATAAACGATTCTATCTCCGCCCACTCCTACACAGCGTTTTACAAAATGCTCTTTTTCATTTTTAGGGTTTCTAAAAACCACTATATCGCCTCTTTGGGGGCTTTGCCCTTTGATTAAATGTCCATCTTTATCAAAATCCGGTAAAACTGGAATTTCAAGCCACGGAATATGTGGAGTTGGAATTCCATAGCTGAATTTTTTAACAAATAAAAAATCACCTACAAGCAAGGTATTTTTCATCGAACCTGAAGGTATAACAAAGGCTTGTATAAAGAAAAAGATTACTAAAAGAACGATGACAACCGTTCCTGTCCATGATTGTGAAAATTTATAAAGTTTTTTTAAAAAATTCATTTATATTCCTGATTTTAAACTATTTTTAGCTGATTTTACTGTGTTTTCCAAAAGCATCGCTATAGTCATAGGGCCTACACCGCCTGGAACAGGGGTTATAAAACTGGCTTTTTTTGAAACCTCTTCAAAATCCACATCGCCTACTATTTTGCCATTTTCAAGGCGATTAATTCCTACATCAATTATAATAGCACCCTCTTTAACCATATCTGCACGAAGCAAATTAACACATCCTGCTGCTACTATAATCAAATCTGCTTTTTGAGTATAAGCGCTCAAATCTTTTGTTTTTATATGACAAATACTTACCGTACAACCCGCATTTAAAAGCATGGTAGCCATAGGACGACCTACTATATTTGAAGCACCGATTACAACGCTATCTAGTCCTTCAAGATTGATATCATAAGCTTTTAAAAGCTTCATAACGCCAAGTGGAGTGCAAGGTAAAAATCCACTTTCCAAACCTAAATTTAAATAACCCACATTAATAGGATGAAAGCCATCCACATCCTTACTACTGATGATACTTTCTAAAATTAAATCCTTGCTGATATGTTTTGGTAAAGGAAGCTGAACTAAAATTCCGTGGACACTATCATCGTGATTTAAGGTATTAATAAGAGCTAAAAGCTCATTTTGAGTTGTATTTTCATCCAAACGATAAACCAAAGATTTTATATCACATTCTTCGCAAGCTTTAGCTTTAGAATTGACATAAGTTTGACTTGCTGGATCATTACCTACTAAAATTACCGCAAGGCAAGTTTCTACTCCATTTTCTTTTAACATTTTGTTTTTTTCTTTAAGTTCTTGTTTAATCTTGGCGCTTAAAGCTTTACCATCAAGCAAAGTCATTCTTTTCCTTTATAAATTTATCACTTTTTTAAAGTAAAAATTGTATCATATTAAAACTTCATTAACAAGGTGAAATTTTGAAAGCTGTTTTAATATTTCTAGGAGCCATTTTAAATCTTTTTGCTTCTGATTTCATAACACTTAAAGAGTATTCGAAAATGCTCTATGAAAACCCAAGGGGTATTAGTTGTAAAAAATGCCATGGTAACGATGGAAGCGAACAAACTCTAGGTTTTTATATGAAAAATGGAGTTAAAACAGCCTATAAAGTCCCAAGTATTCAAAATCTTAGTTTTGAAGAATTTCAAAATTCTCTTAATCAAGACAAAGATGCAAAATCGATCATGCCAAATTACTCATTAACCAATGATGAAATTATAACCTTATATAATTACATCAAGCAATCTAAAAAGGAGCAAAAATGACAAACAAAAAAGCTTTTAAAATAGCTTGCAGTCTTATTGCAGGAGGTGTAAATTCTCCTGTTCGTGCTTTTGCCAATGTGCAAAGTGAGCCTAGATTTATATCCCATGGAAAGGGAGCTCATATTTTTGATATAGAAGGCAATAGCTATATTGATTATATGCAAAGTTGGGGACCTTTGCTTTTTGGGCATTGCGATAAAGATATATTAAAAGCTTGCAATGAGGCTTTAAAAAAGGGTTCAAGCTTTGGTGCGCCGACTTTGCTAGAAACACAACTGGCCGAGCTTGTTTTAGAAGACTTTCCGCATTTAGATAAAATTCGCTTTGTAAGCAGTGGTACAGAAGCGACCATGAGTGCCATACGCCTTGCTCGCGGTTTTACCAAAAAAGATAAAATTCTAAAATTTGAAGGTTGCTATCACGGGCATTCAGATTCTTTACTTGTAAGTGCTGGAAGTGGCGCTGCTACTTTTAATTCACCGAGCTCTTTAGGGGTTTTAGCAGATGTAGCAAAGCATACTCTAGTAGCAACTTATAACGATATAGAAAGCGTAAAAGAGCTTTTTGAGAAAAATAAAGACATTGCTTGTGTTATTATCGAACCTATTGCAGGAAATATGGGATTAGTTCCTGGCAAGCAAGATTTCTTAGAAGAGCTTGTCAAAATTTGCAAAGAAAACGATACCTTGCTCATCTTTGATGAAGTGATGAGTGGATACAGAGCTTCATATCTTGGCTCTTATGGTATCAATCACATACAAGCAGATATCGTTACTTTTGGCAAGGTTATAGGTGGAGGCTTACCTGCAGCAGCTTTTGCAGCTAGAGCAGAAATCATGGATATTTTAAGTCCATTAGGAGGAGTTTATCAAGCAGGAACACTCAGTGGAAATCCTTTGGCAATGGCTGCAGGAATTGCTAGTTTATCTAAAGCCAAAAAGAAAAAAGATCTTTATACTAAACTTGGAAAATTAGCCAAAAGGCTTACTAAGGGAATGAAAGAACTTGCAAATGAAAGAGGTGTTGCTTTACAAACTTGCTATATAGGCTCTATGTTTGGATATTTTTTCACACAAGATCCAGTGTATAATTATAAAGATGCTCTAAAATCTGATCTTAAACTCTTTTCTAAATTTCATCAAAATATGCTTAAAAATGGAATTTATCTAGCTCCTTCTCAATTTGAAACAGGATTTATCTGCGCTAAAATGAATAAAGAGCATATCGATAAAACCCTACAAAGTACACATGAAAGCTTTAAGAAACTATGAGTGAGAATTCTAATAAAAGACAAAAAATCATTCGCAAGACTATAGAAGCCGCAGATGGGCTTAGTCTTGGAATTTCCATGGTCGTTGCTATTTTAATCGGGATTGGCGTGGGGTATTTGTTAAAAAAATTTACACCCTACCCTTGGCTTTTTTGGCTGGGTGTATTTTGGGGTGTTGCAGCAGCAATACTTAATGTTTATAAAACCTATAAATCACAAGTTAAAAGCTATGGAGAATTTCAACAAAGAGACGAGTTTATAAAAGAGAAAATTCGCCAAAAAGAACAAGATAATGGAAAATAAAAAAGCTTTTTTTATTATCTTGTGCTTAATTCACGTCTTGTTTTATTGCATTCTTGTTATTTTTAAATGGATAAATTTAAATATAATTTTAAGCTATGAATTTGCTTTTTTTAGCATTTTATTGATCGTTTTTACTTCTTATTCTAATTATAAGAAATTTATCCTAGCTCAAGCAAAAAACCATCAAAAAGATTTCATTTATCCGAGTTTATTTTATATAAAAAAGATAGAAAAGTTACCTAGAATTGTTAAATTTATTTCCATTAAAGACGATTTATCTCTAAATTTTAAAGATAGGTTACGCTTTTTTACTTTGTTTTTTGCCTTATTTAAATTGATAGCCTATGGGGTTTTAGTTGCGGGATTTTTATTTTTACATCGTCAAGATAAATTAGATATTTTATCCTATATATGTGGAATTTCATCCTTGCTAGTATGTGTTTTTATTTTTATGCTGTATATAAGAAGATATGAGTCCAAAAAAAATCATTAGATCCATGACAGCACTTTTTGCCAGTATGACATTTTTGTTTGCAGGCAATGCCTTGATCGTAAGCTCCATAGGTGTTATTTTAAAAGAAAATAAAGAAAGCTCCTTGGCTGTTGGAGTGCTAAGCTCTTGCTTTTTTATAGGAGCCCTTATAGGCACCATCGGAGCACATAAAATCATCTCTCGCATAGGACATATAAGATCTTTTGGTTTATTTGGTGCGGTGTTTGGAATTTCTGCTATGCTTCATACCCTTAGTGAAAATCTTGTTTTTTGGGCGATTTTAAGATTTTTTATAGGAATTTGCTATTATGGGCTTTTAATGGTAATAGAATCATGGCTTAATGAAAAAAGCAAAAACGCCGTTCGTTCTAGAATTTTAGGTTTTTATGAAATCGTATTTTATCTTGCGTTTGGTATTGGGATTTTGATTATTGCTTTAGATTTAAACAAGCATAATATATTTATTTTAAGTGCAGCACTTATCTTGCTTTCATCATTGCCTTTAAATTTAATCAAGATCAAAGAACCCGTCTTGCCCGCACCAAGTCCTATTTCTATACCTAAAATTTTTGATATAGCTCCTTTAGCTATTGTTACAAGTTTTATAGCTGGAATGCTTATTAATGGGTTTTTTTCTATGGCGTCTTTGTTTATACTTTTACAAGGCTTTGGAGCTCAAGAAGTTTCTTATTTTATGTTTTGTGGGGTGCTGGGTGGATTTTTAGCCCAAATTGTAGTAGGAAGTATTTCTGATAAAATGGGACGAAAATTCGCAATCATCACTTGCTCAAGCATAGGTTTTTTTACCATGCTTATCTTTGCTTTTTTTAAACTTCATTTGTATATGCAATATTTTTTAGGCATTTTACTTGGTATAGGAGTTTTTTGTCTTTATGCTCTAGCTCTTGCAAGGGCTAATGATATGCTAACAAACAAAAATCAAGGCGTTGAACTGGGTCGTGGGGTTTTATTTTGTTATTCTTTAGGCTCTTTGTTTGGTCCTTTAATTTTAGGATTTTTAATACAATATTTTAATACAGATGGTTTTGTTTGGTTTTATATAGCCTCTCTTGGATTTCTTATCCTTTTTGCAGTTAATAAACCCAATATTTTAAATAAAAAATTTAAGAAAAAACCAGGAAATATGGTGATGCTTGATGATTAATACTCAACTTACAAGCCAAATTGCAAATGCACAAAAAAATGACATAAAAACCGATAGTGGGATAAGTAAAGATAAATTAAATTCTAAAGATAATCCTAAAGAAGCACTTTCTCAAGCCTTAAAACAAAATTTGGGACTAAGTAAAAATGCAAGCGATGAAGAAGTTTTAACTCGTTTTGTTCAAAATGAAACAAGCGCAAAATTAAAAGAACTTGTCAATAAGCTCTTAGATCAAATCAATGCACAAAAAAATCCTGACTCACCTATGCTTAAACAAGGAAAAAATCTAAATTTAGCTCCTAATTTTGCCAATGAATTAAAAGTCTTAAGCACAGAACTTGCAAAAAGCGATACCTTTACTCAAGTTTTGGATAAATTAAACCAAATTTTAAAACCCGCAAGTGAAATAAAAAATAGTAATTTAGCGCCATTGTTAAAAAATTCGGGTATCTTTTTTGAAGCGAAATTAAAAGACGCTTTAAACGAGGAATTATTACCCAAAAGTTTTCATTCTCTTATAAGCATGATTAAAAGTCTTAGCAGTGAAAAGATTGGTGCGCAAATTGCACAGCTTGCAAATGCAAATTTAAGTCCTAAAGACACCTTAAAAGAATTAAGAAATATTATTTATTCTAATAAAAATGAAAATAAGCAAATTTTAAATCAAAGCTCTTTTAAAGCTCTTTTAAATTTAAGCTCAAAACTAGAGAATTTTAAAAACTATATCGCTAAAAATCCAAGCCATACTCAAGAAAAAATTCTTCCTATAGCTAGTAAAATTGCAAAAGAATTAAATGCGATAAAAAATGATTTTTTTAAAGCTTTAAACAGACCAGAAAATTTAATGATAAAAGATACCGAGCTTTTAAAACAAAGTGCAAAAGCTTTTGAAAAATTAGAAAATACCTTAAAAAATATCCTAGGTGATCATTTTCCTAAAACACCCCAAAAAGAAAGTATTTTAGAAAGTCTTTTAAATCATAAAGAAAACATTAAAAATGAAAATATTAAAAACGAAAATATCAAAGAAGATATAAAAGCTCAAAACGAAGACATTAACAAGAATGATGAATATACCAAAGATGAAAGCCCCGACTCTAGCATCAAACAAGAAGAAAGTGAAGAAAAATCCCCTCAAGTACCAAAAAAAGAAAATTCATTAGATGATAATGATGCGGATATAAAACAAGATATCAAAAAAGAAAATTTAGAATCTCAAGAAGATTTTCATCCAAAAGAGGATCAAAATTTGGATTCTAAAACGGAAAATCGTAAAGACAATACTCAAGATTCAAAAAATAAAACAGAAGAAAATCAAGCAGAAAACAATACAAAAAATTCCACCTCAAACCAGGATAAAATCAAAGATGAAAAACAAGAAAAAATTAAAGAAAATATAACCAAAGAAAATCCTAAATTTTACGAAACAAAAACAGAAAACAAAACTTCAGCAAACACTCATAATCCAAACAATACTCAAAATACACAACAATTAAACAATCAAACCGCCCAAAATATCATAAAAAATCAAGAATTTATAAAACAAAATATTGTAAAGAATTTGGCCTTTAGCGTAGAAAATTTGGACTTAGAGCAAGTGCAGGATTTAAGCAAAAGCTTAAGCAATCTTTCAAGAAAAGTCAATGAAAGCCTAAAAGAACTCGAACCCCATACTCAAAATGCCAAACTCAATCAAGCAGAATTAAAAACCTTAGAACATAAATTAAATTTATCCATAAAAGATTTAGCACAAATTAAACCAAAAACCGAGCAGGATATAGCCGAATCTTTACATCATGATGTAAAATCAACCCTTTTGCAAATTTCAAATTTAGCCAAAAATGAAGGTAACGAAGCTGTATACAATCAAGCCAATCGTCTTTTAGCGCAAATTGAACTCAATCAACTCATGTCTTTAGCTAATGATTCTATCAATACCTATCTGCCCTTTTCTTGGGAGGATTTAGATGATTCTAAGATCATGTTTAGGCGCGGAAAAAAGGATAAATTTTTTGCTCAAATCAAACTTGAATTTGCCAAGCTTGGCGATTTGGAAATTCTTATCTCTTTAAACAATGATAAATACATAGATATTAATATCATGGCAGAAAATGTTGAATTTAGAAAAACCATCTATGAAAATGCTCACGAACTTAAAAGAAATATCAATAAAGCGGGACTTTTAAGTGCAAATTTCTTTGTAGGAGATATCATAAGAAGCAAATTTGATACAAGAAATGTCAAAAATTTAGATCTTGAAATGGGTATGGATAAAAAAGTATGAGCAAGATAAAAAAATCAATCAAAAAAGCTGTCGCTCTAGGCTATCAAAAAGAAAAAAATTCAGCACCTAAAGTTCTTGCTAGCGGCAAAGGAGAAAGTGCTGCTAAAATTATCTCTTTAGCTAAAGAACACGGAGTTCCTATCAAAGAAGATGAGGATTTGATAGAAATTTTAAGTAAATTAGACTTAGGAGATGAAATTCCACCCAATATGTATAAAGCTGTGGCTGAAGTTTTTGCTTTTATTTATCAAATGGCAAATAAAACACCTAAAAATTAATCTGCTATTTTTTCTCCAAATTTAACATTCTGCCCTGCTTTAAGCTTGATATCTAAAAGTCCTTTTTGAGCAATTAAAACTATGGTAGAACCTAATTCAAAATTTCCCAATTCTTCACCTTTTTTAAGCTCTAAATTTTCATATTTTCTAGTAAAATTATGAGAAAATTTTGCATTAGTTTGTATGCTTGTATCAAATTTAAAACGCATTTTTCCTACATTTTGAGCTCCTACAAACACAAGCCAAAAAATACCCTTTTCATTTTGACATTTTAAACTCACTCTTTCATTTTTTACATATAAATTACTAATACGCTCTAAATGCTTTTCATTAACACTATAAAGTGCCCCGCTTGTATAAGTTGCACTTAAAATTTGCATATTGCAAGGACTATGATAGCGGTGATAATCTCTTGGAGAAAGATAGATATTAACATAATCAAGCCCATTTTCCAATTCTTCTTTTTTAAAACTATCCTTTAAAAGCTCTTCTATGCTATAAGTATGCCCTTTAATCGAAAAAGCAAAGAGTGCATTATCTGCTAAAAAAGCACTTCCGCACTCTAAAATTTTCCCATCACTTGGACTTATAAAACCCTCATTTATCTCTCTTGGAATTTGCAAAGATCTTGTAAAAAGTGCATTTAAGCTTTCATATTCACAAGGAGCTTTAAATTCGCTCATATCGATCTTAAAATAATTGACATATTTTTCATTGATTATTTTTTGTATAAAACTAGGAAATTCAACCCCTGCTATAAGTCCAAAAATTCTTGAACTCTCATTAGAAAAACTCATTTTTCACCTTTCAAATTTAAAATTACAATTTCATTGGGAGCAAAAACTCTTAAACTAGGCCCCCAAAAACCTGCCCCACTGCTAACAAAAAGTTTGGTATTTTCTCCTAAATCATAAAGCCCACGTATAAAACCTTGATGAAGCTTTACTAAAAACATAAAAGGGAAAATTTGTCCCCCATGCGTATGACCACTTAAAATAAGATCAAAATCACTTAAATTATAGAGCAAGGCTGTTTTAGGCTGATGAGCAAGCAAAATACTAGCTTTACTTGTGTTTAAATCTACCTTAACCCTTGCTAAATCAGGAGCGTACAAACCCTTACTAAGCCCTGCTAAATCTCCAAGTCCTGCGATATTTATAAAACCTAGGTCTAAATTTTGGTTAAGTAAAATTTTCATATTGGTGTATTCTTTAAGTAAATTTAAAACTTCATCTACTCCATGATAATACTCATGATTACCCAAAGCATAAAAAGTTCCATAGGTGGATTTTAAATCATTAAGCCTTGAAATATAATTTTGCAATTCTTTAGGATTTGTATCTACTAAATCCCCCACTATAACCACCATATCAGGCTTTTGCAAATTTACTTCAACGATGAGCCTATCCAAAAAATCCTTATGCAAATTTTTACCCAAATGTATATCTGTAAGCATAGCTATTTTTAAGTCGCGATCAAGTTTGGCAAGATAGATATCCGTACTTTGAATTTCAGGCACTCTTATAGCGTTATTTATACTTGTATAAATCAATACTACTGCTAAGCTTATGATAGTTAAATCAAAAACCGAGCGCAGGGCAAGACTATATTTTTTATGCATCTTACCCATTAACATTAAAATAAGCCTTATAAAATCAAGCCCCAAAGTTATAAAAAATAAACAATAAGTCGGTGCATACAATGCAGCCAAAAATTCGTACCAAGTATCGCTTAGGTATTCATTTCTGCGAAAGATTAAAAATATCGCTTGAGCTAGAAAAAGCAGAGTAAAAACAAAGGCAAAAATTTTATAAAGATACTTAAAGATAAAAATTTTCTTAATCAATCTTTTATAAATATAAATATTTGCCAAACCAAAAATCAATAACGTAACGAAAGAAAAAATAAAAAATATCATAATCCTAATTATAGCAAAGCAAATTAAATATCCATATAAATTTTTCTGTTATAATAAGCTTTTAATAAAATCAAAGGTTATCAAATGTATCGTTTTGCACCTTCTCCAACAGGCGATATGCATATAGGAAATTTACGCGCGGCTTTATTTAATTATATATGCGCTAGACAAAAAAATATGGATTTCATTTTGCGTATCGAAGACACCGATAAGGCTAGAAATATAACAGGAAAAGAAGAAGAGATTAAAGAAATTTTGCATCTTTTTGGCATTTCATGGCAGCATTATTATGTACAAAGTGAAAATTTAAAATTTCATCGTCAAATGGCTTTAAAGCTTGTAAGTGAAAAAAAAGCTTTTGCTTGTTTTTGCACCGAAGAAGAGCTTGAAGCAAAAAAAGAACTCGCCAAAAAGCAAGGCAAGGCCTATCGCTACGATGGCACTTGTCAGAATTTAGCAGATATTGATGTTTTAAAATGTGAAAAACCCTTTGTAATTCGCCTTAAAAAACCTACTCACACTATGAAATTTACAGATTTTATCAAAGGGGAGTTAAGTTTTGAGCCTGAAAATATCGATTCTTTTGTGATTATGCGAACAGATAAAACCCCTACTTACAATTTTGCTTGTGCGGTAGATGATATGCTTGAAAATGTAAGTTGCATCATACGCGGTGAAGATCATGTTTCAAATACCCCAAAACAAGAACATATTCGTGCAAGTTTAGGTTATGATAAAGCTATGACTTATGCACATTTACCTATTATCTTAAATGAAGAGGGTGTAAAAATGAGCAAAAGAGAGGCTCATTCTTCAGTAAAATGGTTACTTGAGAGTGGAATTTTACCTAGTGCGATCGCAAATTATCTTATCATGCTAGGCAATAAAACTCCTTGTGAAATTTTTACCTTAGAAGAAGCGATTGAGTGGTTTGATATTAGCAAAATTTCTAAAGCTCCAGCGAGATTTGATCTTAAAAAACTTTTGCAAATCAATCGCGAACATATAAAAATGATGGCAGATAATGAACTCAATACTGCTTTAAATTTAAATAAAGATCTAGCACAACTTGCCAAATTTTATACCCAAGAAGCAAGCACCATCAAAGAAATCAAAGAAAAACTAGAAGCTATCTTTGGTGCTAAAGATTTTAACGAATTTGAACCAGAATGTAAAATTTTAAAAGATCTTTTAAGTCAAATCGAACCTTTTGAGAGTTATGAAGAGTTTAAAAGCTATCTCTTAGAAAAAAGTCAACTAAAGGGTAAAAAATTTTTTATGCCTCTAAGAATTATCCTAACTGGAAATACTCATGGCCCTGAATTAAATGATCTTTACCCTTATATAAAAAATTATATTAACGAATTAGCAAGGATATAAATAATGGTTGTAGATTCTTTGATTATTTCTATTTTTCAAGTGATTCAAATTATTATCAATATTTACACTTGGATTATCATCATCACAGCACTTTTAAGTTGGGTAAATCCTGATCCTTACAATCCTATCGTTCAAATTTTATATAAGCTAAGCTCTCCTGCTTATGCTTTAGTGAGAAAAATTCCAACACGCATAGGAAGCATAGATCTTGCGCCTTTGATTATCGTTTTAGCCTTACAATTTCTTAGTATTTTTCTTGGAAATATCCTAAGGAGCTTATTGTGAGAAAAATACTTATCTTACTTAGCTTAAGCTTAGTATTTTTAAATGCTAGCCCCTATAATTTAGAAAGATTAAAACAAGAGGAAAATTCCATAGCTAAAGATTATTATATCTATCGTCTTTTAGAAAAAAAAACAATAAGTAAAAAAGAGGCTGAAGGCTTAAATTCTCATATCTTCCGCTATGTAGGTAAAATCAAATCCGAACTTGAAAAAATAATTCCTGTAAAAATTTTCATCGATCCTAAATACGCTCCATGCTACAACTACACGAAGGTTAATATACTCGATGCAAATCAAACTTGCCAAAGTATAAGATTAAACTCAATAGCCTTTATAGCAAGCCTTGATAATGCTAGCCGAAGTGCCTTAGCTCAAAAACTTAGTCATCAAAGAGGCGATTTGGCTAATTTACTTTTAGCTTTTAACACTCCCGAACCTATAGCTTATATCATTCAAAAAGAAGATGTTAATGGTTTTTTTAGACTTCGTAATTATTCTAAAAAATATGATTTTGATTTGAATGCTAGTTTTGCTAATAAGCTGCCAACTCATGTAGGATTTAAGAATTTTGCACAAAATATTATCATAAAAAAAGAAAATCCCAAATTTAGGGCTTCAATGCTAAAAATAGATCCAACATTTGTAAATGAGGATTCTGCTTTTTATTTAGGCATTAATGCCTTAGCCTACAACAAAGAAGAACTGGCTTACAATTTCTTTGCCAAAGCAGCGCAAACTTTTAAAATGCAAAGCAACAAAGACAATGCTATATTTTGGATGTGGATGATTAAAAAAGATGATAAAGATTTGCAAACTTTAGCCAAAAGCTCTTCTTTAAATATCTATAGTCTTTACGCTAAAGAATTAACAAATTCTGAATTTCTTAAAATCGAAGTCATAGATTCTACAAATAAGAAAAAAAACAATTTCAATATGCAAGATCCTTTTGCATGGCAAAAACTCAACAAACAAATTCGCGAAGCTGATGCAAGCGAACTTGATAGATTGGCTAAAGAATTTGACTCAAAAGAAACTCTGCCTATCTATGCTTATATCTTAGAAAGGAAATCAAAATTTAAAAACCATTATTTTATAATGCCTTATTATGAATACATTAAAGATTATAGCGCCCCAAGACAAGCGCTTATCTTAGCCATTGCTAGACAAGAAAGCCGTTTTATCCCTACTGCGATATCGGTTTCTTATGCTTTAGGTATGATGCAATTTATGCCATTTTTAGCCAATCATATCGGCGAGAAAGAATTAAAAATTCCAAATTTTGATCAAGATTTTATGTTTGAGCCAAAAAATGCCTATTATTTTGGAAATCATCATTTAAATTATTTAGAAAAACATTTAAAATCTCCTCTTTTTATTGCTTATGCTTATAATGGAGGCATAGGCTTTACCAATCGTATGCTTGCAAGAGATGATATGTTTAAGACAGGCAAATTCGAACCTTTCTTGTCTATGGAATTTGTTCCTTATCAAGAAAGTCGAATTTATGGAAAAAAAGTATTGGCTAATTATATTGTGTATCGACGTCTTCTGAACGATAGTATAAAGATTTCGGATATTTTTGAAAATTTAACTCAAAACAAGGCAGGTGATTTAAACAAATCTTAGCGATAATTTTGTCTTCTTTTTTTACGCTTGGAAGAGTTATTTTTAGATAACGGGTATAATGATTTTGTATCAAGTATTTAAAAAACTCTTCATCAAGTTCTTCTATATTAGCCTTTCTTTCATTGATAAAAATTTCTAAATTTTCTATCTTCAAAGTATCAGGAGTGATAGTCAAAGCAAAAATATCCTCCTCGCTAGCTTTATCTAAAATAGGATTTAAATAAGACAGGGTAATTATAGCATTCATTTTATCTTGAGTAATTTTATATTTTTGAGCAAACATTAAAGTTTGAGTTTTCAAATTCGCATCCACAACCGCTTCTTCCTTTAAAGAACAAGCACCAAAAATTAACGCTGCAAGGGCTAAGGTATAAATCTTCATATTTTTCCTAATTTTTTTCTATATTTTAACCTTTTAACTCTATTTTTTGGTTTAAAATACTATAATTTACATTTTATTTTAGGAAAATGGTAATGAAAAAATCAATCATAGCTTTTAGCGGTCCTTCAAATTCAGGCAAAACAACACTGATCACAAAAATTGCAAATGAATTTATAAAACAAAACCTAAAAGTTTTGATTATCAAACACGATCCTGCAGATAAAGCTCAATTTGATGTCAATGGCAAGGATAGTTTTAAGTTTTTTCAAAGTGGTGCTGAAGTGATGGTTTTAAGTCCTACTCGCACGACTTTTTTCTCTCATGAAAAAAGAGATATTTTAAGCGCGTTAAAAATAGCGCCTGATTTTGATTTATGTTTGGTTGAAGGATTAAAAACCTTAGATTTACCACGCATAAGTGTTTTTTATAAAGAAATTGATGAAAGTTATTTTGCTTTTTCTAATGCTATTGCAAGCTATGAAAAAATTGATTCTTATCCGAATTTAACTTGGCTTGATTTAAATGACGTGCAAGGAATTTGCAATTATATTTTAAAAAATGCGAAAAATTTACAAGGAGAATTATAAAATGCAAGAACTTATTTCCTACATACAAAAAGCAGTAATTGAAATTTCAAATGCTTTAAAATTTCCCGATACAAGCTATAGTCAAAACCAAAACTCCACAGGCGATACTCAACTTAAATTTGATGTTTTAAGTGATGAGATTATCACAAATACTTTAAGTCAGTGCCCTAGCATTAAAGCTATTATCAGCGAAGAAAAAGATGAGATTTTAAATATCAATGAAAATGCGAAATTTATCGTCGCTTACGATCCGCTTGATGGCTCAAGTTTAATGGATGTTAATTTTGCTATAGGTTCTATTTTTGCTATTTATGAAGAAAAAGCAAGTGCTAAAAATTTAAAAGCTGCGCTTTATAGCATGTATGGAGCTCGCTTGGAACTTGTTATTTGCGAAGATAAGCCAAAACTCTACCGTCTTGATAAAAACAACGAATTTGTTTTTGTAAAAGACCTTCAAATGCAAGAAAAAGGTAAAATCAATGCTACAGGCGGTACTCAAAAATTTTGGGAAGAAAAGCATGCTAAGTTTATCAAAAAATTATTCGATGAGGGTTATCGCCTAAGATATTCAGGAGCTATGGTAAGTGATATCAATCAAATTTTGCTCAAAGGTGGTGGACTTTTTAGCTATCCAGCAACTAGTGATGCGCCTAAGGGTAAATTGCGCGCTTTTTTTGAAGTATTTCCTTTAGCTTTTATTATAGAAAAAGCAGGAGGTAAAACCACAAATGGAAAAAATCATTCCTTGTTAGAACTTGATTTTGATGAAATTCACGCAACCACACCTTGCTTTTTTGGCTCAAAATATGAAATTTCAGAGCTTTTAAAGGCTTATAATGAGTGAAATAAGAGATGAGTTTGAGCAAGACTTAGATAAAAAAAAAGAAATTTTAAGCTCTTGCCAAAGCTCAAAAGGCTTAAAGTCTTGCTATAATTGCGATGAAATTTTTAATTGCTCTACAAGAAAAGATTATGTAGATGCAGTTTACAATAGTATGTCTAAGGGTAAAACCGAAGGCGGATTTGATTTTTAAAGGAATAAAATGCGTTATCTTACAACTCCAATTTATTATGTAAATGATGTGCCTCACTTAGGACATGCTTATACCACTATCATTGCGGACACTTTAGCTAGATTTTATCGTTTGCAAGGGCATGAGACTAGATTGTTAACAGGTACTGATGAACACGGACAAAAAATAGAACAAGCAGCAAAAATAAGAAACTCAACCCCAAAAGAATACGCTGATAAAATCAGTTCTGAATTTAAAAAACTTTGGGATGAGTTTGAAATCACTTATGATATATATGCAAGAACAACCGATACTAGGCATGTTGAATTTGTTAAAGCTATGTTTTTAAAAATGTGGCAAAAAGGAGATATTTATAAGGATGAATATGAGGGACATTATTGTATTTCATGTGAAAGTTTTTTTGCAAAAAGTCAACTTATAAACGAATGTGGATGTCCTGATTGTGGCAAAGATACTTCTTTATTAAAAGAAGAAAGTTATTTTTTTAAGCTTTCAAAATATCAAGATAAGATTCTTCAATGGTATGATAAAGAAGATCCTATCTTGCCTAAAAATAAAAAAAATGAATTGATTAATTTTGTCCAAAGTGGACTTAAAGATCTTTCTATTACTCGAACAAGCTTTGATTGGGGTATTGAAATCCCAGAAGAAATTAAAGACGATAAACACATTATTTATGTATGGCTTGATGCGCTTTTTATTTATATAAGCTCGCTTGATTATCAAAGCCAAGGAGAAAATGCTAAATTTTGGCCAGCCCACATACACTTAGTAGGCAAAGACATCTTGCGTTTTCATGCGATTTATTGGCCAGCCTTTTTAATGAGTGTGGATTTACCTTTGCCTAAATTTATCGGCGCACACGGTTGGTGGACTAAAGAGGGTGAAAAAATGAGCAAGTCTAAAGGTAATGTCGTAAAACCTAAAGAAGTGGTAGATGCTTATGGCTTAGAGGCTTTTAGATACTTTCTGCTAAGAGAAGTTCCTTTTGGGAATGATGGTGATTTTAGCGAAAGTGTTTTGATTAATAGAATCAATACAGAACTAGGCAATGAATTTGGCAATTTACTCAACCGCATCATAGGAATGAGTATAAAATATAATCAAGGTAATATTTCTCAAGAAGGCGTTTTAGAATTTTATAAAAACGAACTTGATACGGCTAAAGAGCACTTAGATAACGCTATAAACTTTTTAGAAAACCTACAATGTAATCGCTATCTAGAAGAGCTTTTTAAAGCCTTAAGTGTTGCAAATTTAGCCATTAGCAAATACGAACCTTGGAATTTAATCAAAGCAAATAAAATCAAAGAAGCCAATGCTCTTATAGGACTTTGTGCAAATATCTTAGCTAAAACAAGTCTTTTATTAAGCCCTACTTTGCCAAAATCTTGTCAAAAAGTAGGTTTGGCTTTAAATTTTGAAATTTCTCCTACAAACTATCAAAAACTTATCTTACAAAATGAACTTTTAGATTTTAAGGCTAGCGCCTGTGAAGCTTTATTTCCAAAAATAGAAAAACCTCTCTTATCTCAAGAAGAAAAACAAGAAGTCAAAAAAGAAGAAAAGTCTAAAATTAAAATCGATGATTTTGCAAAAATAGAGATTAAGGTAGCCAAGGTGATTGATTGTCAAAATATAGAAGGCAGTGAAAAACTTTTAAAATTTAAACTCGAACTTGACAATAAAGAAATTCGTCAAGTGCTTTCAGGTATTGCTAAGTATTATAAAGCAAGCGATTTGATAGGAAAGCAAGTTTGTGTTATAAGCAATCTTAAAAAAGCTAAGATTTTTGGACATGAAAGCGATGGTATGATACTTTCTGCAAAAAGCGGGGATAAACTTGTGCTCATAAGCCCTGAACAACTTGTAGAAAACGGCTCTTTAGTAGGCTAGGATGAATATTAGCAATCTAAGCGAACTCATTCATGCAAATATGCTTAATGAAGGCAGTGTTTTAAGCGTTACAGGCTTTGCATTAAGTCTTCATGAGCTTAAAAATGGCTTCGCTTTTTTTAGCAATAATAAAAAAGAGATAATCCAAGCAGTGCAAAAAGGCGCATTTGCTATTATTTCAGAGCATGAGCTTTGTATTGATGATAAAGAAATTTATTATCTTCAGGTGGATAATCTAGAATCAGCCTTAATTAAACTCTTGCGTTTTTTATGCGAAGAAAAAGAGTGTGAATTTATAGCACTTCAAGCTTATGAGCTAGGAATTTGCAAAGCATTTTCTTTAAACATTTTAAAAGGAAATATATTTGTAGATTTTAACTCACTTATCAAGGCTAAAAAGGGTGAAATTTTTTGTTTTAGCGATGAGAATTACTTACTTCAACTTTGCGCATCTTTAACAATCCTAAAAGAAGCAAATTTTACCCTACTTTCTCGCTCTAGCTTTTTTTTTACGACTCTAGTTTGTGATAATTTGTATTTTAAAAACTTAAATCTTCCCTTTATTTATGCCAAAATTTTTGCAAAAATTATGTTTTATCTTAAAGAAAAAAATACAAAAATGAGTTTTGATTTTAATAAGATAGATGATTTTAAAATTTATTTCATGGATGAAAATTTTAATATTTCTGAATTTGGCTCAAGTGCAAGAGCATTTATCATCGTAAGCAATCAAAATACCTTTGATTTTTGGCAAGAAAATTTTAAAAATATAAAGGGTTTTAAAACCGCTTTGCATAATTCATTATTCTGCGATTTTTCATACGACAAACTTTTAGATCTTAAAAACTTAAAAAATTTTAAATACTGCCTGCTTTTAGAAGATTATGAAGCTTTTGAGCGTGAATTTAAAAATGAAGAAAATCAATCTCCAAGCTTATTTTTAAACTGACTTAAATCAACCCCCTCACATTCTAACAAAAATCTTTTTATAGCAAGACCGCCATTATATCCACCCAAGCCATTACTAGCTATAACCCTATGACAAGGAATAAAAATAGGAATTAAATTTTTAGAGTTTGCATTACCCACTGCGCGAAAAGCTTTGGGATGGTTGATATTTATAGCTATTTCTTTGTAAGTAACAAGCTTTGCATAAGGGATATTTATCAATTCTTTATATACTTTTTGTTCAAAATCACCCCCTTGTATCCATAAAGGTGTTTGAAATTTTTGAAGCTTTTTAGCAAAATAAAGTCTGAGTTCTTCTTTGGCAAATTCAAGCAGGGGACAAGTATTTTCAATATCCAAACGATCGCAAAAATCGATTTTTGTTAAGAAATCTCCATTGCTATGTAGAGATAAGTAACAAAATGGTATTTTATAATAAACTTTAAACATATTTTATCCTTTAAATAGTTAAAATTATACTAAAAAATATTTAAGGAGTAAAAAATGTCTTTTATGCAAGATTACAATAAGCTTGTTGAAGAAAGAGCAGCTTTGGGTATCCCACCCCTTCCTTTAAATGCAGAACAAACTAAAGAACTTTGTGAACTTTTAAAAACCCAAAATGATGAAAAATTGGTATCTTTATTGCAAAATCGTGTCAATCCAGGCGTTGACGATGCAGCCTTGATAAAATGTGAATTTCTAGATGGAATTTTAAAAAATAAATTTCAAGCTCCAGCCATAGATAAAAAACTCGCTTTAAAAATGCTTGAAACAATGCTAGGTGGTTATAATGTAAAAGTTTTAATCGATGCATTAAAAGATGAAAGTATAGCTAGCGATGCAGCAGAAGTACTTAAAAATATCATCTTTGTACATGATAATTTCCATACCGTAGCAGAACTTAGCAAAAGCAATAATCATGCTAAAGCTGTTTTGGAAAGTTGGGCAAATGCAGATTGGTTTAATAAAAAAGAAAAATTACCTCAAGTGATTCAATGTGTAGTTTTTAAAGTAGCAGGAGAAACCAATACAGATGATTTAAGCCCTGCTGGTGATGCTTTTACAAGAAGCGATATCCCTTTACATGCTAATGCTATGCTAAAAGTAAGACAAACAGGTTCTCTAGAAAAAATCAAAGAACTCAAAAAAAGTGGTCGTGAAGTCGTATATGTGGGCGATGTCGTAGGTACAGGTTCAAGTAGAAAATCTGCGATTAACTCCATACAATGGCATTTAGGAAAAGAAATTGATGGTGTGCCAAACAAACACAGTGGTGGTATAGTAATGGGCTCAACCATAGCTCCGATTTTCTTTAACACAGCTCAAGATAGCGGTGCTTTACCTATTATTTGCGATGTGTCCAATCTAGAAATGGGAGATGAGTTTGAAATTCACCCTTATGAAGGAAAGATTGTAAAAAATGGTTCTGTTGTTGCAGAGTTTAAACTCAGCCCAAATACCATCTTAGATGAAGTTAGAGCAGGAGGAAGAATTCCACTTATCATAGGTCGTGGACTTTGTGCTAAAGCTAGAGAATTCTTAGGAATGGAAAATGAAAATATCTTTACTAAGCCAGAACAACCTGAAGCTTCAAGCGGTGGGTATACCTTGGCTCAAAAAATGCTAGGTCGTGCCTGTGGAGTTGAAGGTGTGCGTCCAGGTATGTATATAGAACCTATGACTTTAACTGTAGGCTCTCAAGATACTACAGGTCCTATGACTAGAGATGAAATTAAAGAACTTGCAAGCCTAGGTTTTAACGCAGACTTTGTTATGCAAAGCTTTTGCCATACAGCTGCGTATCCAAAAGTAAGCGATTCAAATTTACATAAAACCTTGCCCAATTTCATGACAAGTCGTGGTGGGGTAAGTTTAAAACCAGGTGATGGAGTTATCCACTCTTGGCTTAATCGTTTTGTATTGCCAGATACCGTAGGAACGGGTGGGGATTCTCACACACGCTTTCCTATAGGAATTTCTTTCCCTGCAGGAAGCGGACTTGTAGCTTTTGCTGCAGTTACTGGTTCTATGCCTTTAAATGTCCCTGAAAGTGTTTTAGTACGTTTTAGTGGAGAATTACAAGCTGGAGTTACCTTAAGAGATTTGGTTAATGCTATACCTTATTATGCAATCAAACAAGGACAACTTACCGTTGAAAAGAAAAATAAGAAAAATATTTTTGCAGGAAAAATTTTAGAAATAGAAGGCTTGCCAAACTTAAAAGTCGAACAAGCTTTTGAACTCAGTGATGCAAGTGCTGAAAGATCTGCAGCTGCTTGTAGTGTAGATTTAAGCATAGAAAGTGTAAGCGAATATATCAAATCCAATATTTCTTTAATTGAAGCTATGATAGAAGCAGGATATGAGAATAAAGCTACCCTTGCTAGAAGAGCTGAAAAAATGAGAGAATGGCTTAAAAACCCTACTCTTTTAAGAGCAGATAAAGATGCAAAATACGCTTATATTATAGATATTAATCTTAATGACATTAAAGAGCCAATCCTAGCTTGTCCAAATGACCCTGATGATGTGGCAACCTTAAGCGAAATTTTAGCCGATGATAAGCGTCCAAAAAATATAGATGAAGTTTTTGTAGGTTCTTGTATGACAAACATAGGACATTATAGAGCTTTGGGAGAAATTTTAAAAGATAAAGGCATACTTAAAACCAGACTTTGGGTAGTGCCTCCAACAAAAATGGATAAAGCACAACTTACCAATGAAGGTTATTACAGCATCTTTGGCGCAGCAGGTGCTAGAATAGAAGTTCCTGGTTGTTCTTTGTGTATGGGTAATCAAGCTAGAGTAAATGATGGAGCTGTAGTTTTCTCAACTTCTACAAGAAATTTTGACAACCGTATGGGAATGGGTGCTAAAGTATATTTAGGCAGTGCAGAACTTGCGGCAGTTTGTGCGATTTTGGGTAAAATTCCAAGCAAGGAAGAATACTTACAAATTGTTAGCGAAAAACTAAGTGATGAGCATAAGGCAAATATCTATAGATATTTAAATTTTAATGAGATTGAAAATTTCAAACTTGAAAATTAATTCAAATTTAATACTTATTTGGATTAAATAACAAAATTAAAATTTTCAAAGGAAAAATATTGAAGTTATTATTCGCTTCCTTTTGTTGTTTTGCAAGTTTAATGGCTAGTGATGCCATTAACTGCGACAACATTAAAAATAATAAAACATTGCTAAATGAAAGTTCAAATTTAGATTATTTAAATATAGCTTCAAGCTGTAAAGAATCTTTAAAAAATCAAGATTTTACAAAAAAACTCTATGCAATTTCCAATGAAATTCGCGGAAGCAATAGCTCTTGTAATGGTGTGGCTTATTTGCCAAAATTACAACAATTTGATTTTTTATTATTAAAAATAGCTATCGATCCCATCGCTTATCAAAAAACTTTAGATACACCCGAAAATTTAGAAAAAAAATATGATATTTTAAAATCTTATTTTAGATATTGGGCATATCAAAGTATAGGAAATTTTAGACTTTACAAAGCTTTTTGGAAAGAATACAATAACGCTATAGAACCTTTAGAAAAGTATTTTGAAAGTAATTTTAATTTTGATAAAGGTAGTAATATTTACTATACTAGCAATGCCTTAAACGAATTTTTAAATTGGGCTGTTGGTGAAACAAAAATTTACAAAGACATTAGTCCTTTAGCAAAAATCATGTCAAATAAAAATTATTCGGTATCTTATATACAAGATTTTATTTTTTCAAATAATCCAAGCCAAGATGATCTTACTATAGCCTTGCAAGCAGCGCTTCTAAATCAAAGAGAAAAAGAAATTTTAGAACTTTTGATTCGTTTTGGTGCTAGGATTGACGAAGGTTATGAAAGTGCTATTTTTTACGCATTGGAAAATTATGAAAATACAAACTTTTTAATCCAAAATGGAGCAAATGTTAATCAAGCCAATGCCTTTGGAAAAACCCCACTTTTTTATGCCATAGAGTTTAATCGTCTTGATATCATAAAACTACTTCTTGATAATGGAGCAAATGTTAATCAAAAATATATTAATAACAATGAAAAATTAGCATTAAGTGCGAACATAGGTTCAAATACGCCTTATTTTATTACATTTTGCGCTCTAGAGCACACTTCAAAAAATGTTTTAATGCATGCTGCAGCCTATGGAAATATTGAAATTTTAAAACTTCTTATTTCAAAAGGAGCAAATTTTAATGCTGTTGATGATCTTGGTTTTAATGCACTTGACTTTGCGCTAGCAGCAGGTAAAAAAGAAAATGCTGATTATCTAAAAAGCTTGGGTTTAAAAGCAAACGAAAATCTATTTTACGGAGGTAGTTTAGAATGAAAACCGCATTTATTACAGGAGCTAGTTCAGGTTTTGGTAGAGCTTGCGTTGAAGCTTTTATACAAGAAGGCTACAAAGTAATCGCCCTTGCTAGACGCAAAGAGCGTCTAGCAGAGTTAAAAAATGCCCACAAAGATAAGATTTACACGCTTTGCATAGATGTAAGAAATCAAAAAGAAATCTTTGAGGCTATTGAAAATTTACCCAAAGAATTTCAAGAAATTGATGTGCTTTTTAATAATGCAGGTTTAGCTTTAGGGGTAGATGAATTTGATAAATTAAACCTTGAAGATATTAACACTATGGTAGATACAAACATCAAAGGATTTTTATATGTTGCAAAAGCTATTATTCCTATACTTCGTAAACAAAAAAATGCTTATATTTTTAACTTAGGTTCGGTTGCAGGAAGAAATCCTTATTTTGGAGGCAATGTGTATTGTGGAACCAAAGCTTTTGTAGGACAATTTTCATTGGCCTTAAGAAATGATCTTAGAGGAAGCAATATCAAAGTAACAAACATTGCTCCAGGACTTTGCAAAACTGAATTTAGTGAAGTGCGTTTTAAAGGAGATATCCAAAAAGCTGATGCAGTCTATGAAAATACGCAATTTATCAGTGCTAATGATATTGCCAAAGTGGTAATGTCTATCATTAACCTACCAAGCCATATTAATGTTAATGAAATCGAGCTTATGCCGGTAACACAAACTTGGAATGGATTTTATATAGAAAGAAATGAATGAATAAATTTTTAGTTTTATTATTTTTACCTTTAGTTACATTTGCAAACTCCTCAGAAGCAGCTGCAAATGCTAATTTGTTCGGAGCTTTTACCCTTATACCACCTTTAGTTGCTATCGCTTTAGCCTTTATCACAAAAGATGTTATTTTGTCACTCTTTGCTGGAGTTTTGAGCGGAACTTTTCTACTTAGTCTTTCTACAAATATTTTTAAAGCACAACATTTAGCTTTTGTAAATTTTTATAATACCGCAGTAGAATCTTTTTCAAAGATTATTTCTTATATCTTAGGTTCAACTTCTGATCCAGTAAATGCGGGAATCATTTTACAAATTCTTTGTATAGGTGGTCTTGTGGCACTTATCACAAAAATGGGTGGTGCAAAAGCTGTAGCTATAAAATTTGCAAAAAGAGCAAAATCAGCAGTATCGGCACAAGTAAATACTTGGTTTTTAGGTTTGTTAATCTTTTTTGATGATTACGCTAATTTACTCATCGTAGGACCTATCATGCGTCCTTTAGCAGATAAATTTAAAATTTCTCGTGAAAAATTTGCCTTTATTATCGATTCTACAGCTGCACCCGTTGCAGGGATTGCTGTGATTTCTACCTGGATAGGTTTAGAAGTATCTTTAATCAAAAATGCCTATGAAGATATAGGCATTAGCAATATCAGCGCTTTTGGGGTTTTTGTTGAAACCATACCCTATAGATTTTACAATATTTTTATGCTTTTCTTTGTTTTAATGACTGCGCTTATGGGGCGTGAATTTGGTCCTATGTTAAAAGCTGAAATTCGTGCAAGAACTACAGGACAAATCGCTCCTTTATCAAAATCAAGCACCCTAGATACCGCAGAACTTGAAGATCAGTTTTTAGCTCCAAAAGAAGATATTAAAATCCGTGCATTAGATGCTACGATTCCTATTTTAACTTTGATTGTTTTAGCTATACTTGGATTTTATTTTAATGGACTAAGTACTTTAGAAGGTGAAGAATTACTAAAAGCAAATGCAAATCCTTTATCTTTTGAAACCCTTAGGCTAGCTTTTGGAAGTGCAAATTCTTCTGTGGTGCTTTTTCAAGCCGCCTTATTTGCCGCTATTGTAGCAATTTTTATTGGAGTGTATCGCAAGATTTTTAATTTTAAAGAAGCGGTTGAAACTTGGATATATGGTTGGAAAACTATGATTTTTACCATAGTTTTACTTTTGTTTGCATGGTCGCTTTCAAGCATAGTAAAAGAGCTTGGAACTCCAGAATTTATCTCAAGCTTGCTCGCTGATAAATTGCCTGAATTTATCCTACCTGCTACCATTTTTGCTTTTGCTTCGCTTATTTCTTTTGCGATAGGAACAAGCTATGGGACTATGGGTATTTTAATGCCTTTGGCGGTGCCTTTAGCTTATAAGGTTGCACAAATAAATGCAATGGATATGGATGCAATGCATCATTATATGGTGATTAATATAAGTTGTGTCTTAACTGGAGCTATTTTTGGAAACCATTGTTCGCCTATTTCAGACAATGTAATCCTTTCATCAATGAGTGCAAAATGTGATCATATGGAGCATGTTCGCACTCAAATTCCTTATACCTTATTTATTTGTGTAATTTCTTTATTTGCTGGTTATATACCTGTTTCTTTAGGGCTTAGTGTATGGTTGGTTCTTCCTTTAAATTTAATTCTTATTGCATTTTTGCTTAGAATTATCGGAAAGAAAGTTTCATGAGTCTTCAAGAATTTGGAAATTTTTTAAAATTAGAAGAAAAAGCTTCTTTTATAAAAGAATTTTTCAAAGATTTTTATCAAGGAAATTTCGAGCTTTTTTCTTCCAAAGATAAACATTACCGCACAAGAGCAGAGCTTTCATTTTATCATGATAAAGACGAAATTTATTATGCGATGTTTGAAAATAAAAAGAAAATCATCATAGAAAGCTTAGAATTTGCAGATGAAAAAATCACCGCTTTTATGCCCAAACTCTTAAAACAAATTCGCAACAATACAAATTTAAAAGAAAAACTTTTTGGTGTAGAGTTTTTAGCGACTAAAAACGAGTTAAGCACCACTCTACTTTATCATAAAAATATAGAGCTTATTTACAATGACTTAAATAATTTAAGCTTAGAACTTGATGCAAATTTAATCGCAAGAAGCAAAGGTAAAAAACTTGTTTTTAAAAAAGAAAATTTAAGACAAGAGCTTGATATACAAGGTAGAAAAATATTTTATAAATTTAACAATGATTGTTTCATACAGCCTAATACCTCCATCAATGAAAAAATGATAACTTGGGTGTGTGAAAATTTAAAAACCCAAGAAAGAAAAGACTTGCTTGAGCTTTATTGTGGATATGGAAATTTTACTCTAGCTTTAGCAATTTTTTTTAACAATGTACTAGCCACTGAAATTTCAAAAAGCAATATTAATTTTGCCTTGCTTAATTGCAAGATCAACAATATCTCAAATATCCATTTTACAAGACTTTCAAGCGAGGAATTATCCCAAGCTTTAAAAAAAGAAAGGGAATTTTTTCGCTTAAAAGATATTGATTTAGATAATTTTAATTTTTCTCATATTTTAGTCGATCCACCGCGTGCAGGACTTGATAAAAGTGTGATTGATTTAATTAAAAATTATGAAAACATTATTTATATTTCTTGTAATCCTATCAGCTTGAAAGAAAATTTAAAAGAACTTGCTCTTACGCATAAAGTTGAAAAATTTGCGCTTTTTGATCAGTTTGTTAATACTCCGCATTTAGAATGTGGAATACTTTTAAAATCTTTACATTCTAAGCAATCTTCAATTTGAAAGTTGATAAATTATAAAAAATAATAATTCATCAACTTAGCTAAAACCACGATAAAAATACAAAGCATAAAAACAAAAGGATGTATAAAACGCGTTAAAGGATTTTTTCTCTTTAGCACAAAATGAAAAAATAAAGAAAACACCACTAAAGACAAAATACTAAAGGCTAAAATCAATTTTATCAAAAAAATTAAATTTAAAGGATTAAGATGAAAGCTTATCATCGCACCACCACTTAAAAATAGCAATAATACGATAAAAGGCATAATCTTAACACCCACGGAAGAAAAAAGATTTTTATCAAAATTTGGATTTTTTCTCTTAATTGTATTGAGTATAAAAATATCGACAAATAAATAACCTATAAAAAAGATTGCACAGCTTAGATGAATGATTAAAATATAAGGATAAGCTTGAACCATATTTCACTCCTTTTTTAATAGCTTTTAATATTCTAGCAATTTTTTATCTTTAAAAAATTCACTTTAGTTAATTTTATATAAATATATTTTTAAATTAAAATCTATTTTTAAGCGAAATAAGATTATGATTAAATTTTTAAAATTTTTATATAAAGTAACAACGATGGATGAAAATTTAATCATAGATAAAATACTCAACAACACAAAAACCATTGCCATAGTAGGACTTAGCCCCGATGAAAGCAAGCCTTCTTTTATGATAGGACAATTTTTACAAGAAAATCATTATAAAATTTATCCTATATATCCTAAATGTGATGAAATTTTAGGAGAACGCGTTTATCGAAGCTTAGATGATATCGATGAAAAAATAGATCTTGTTTTAATGTTTCGCAAGGGCGAATTTGCCTCTTCATTACTCCCAAGTATTATCCGTAAAGGAATTCAAAATTTTTGGCTGCAGCTTGGAATTTGCAACAATGAAGTTGCTAAAGAATGCGAAAATTTAAAGATTAATTTTATACAGGATAAATGCATTATGCGTGAATTGCCACTTTATCAAGATAGGATAAGCAAATGTTAGAACTGAACAAAATTTATCAAGCCAAACAAAAAATTGCTGATTTTGTAAGCAAAACTCCTTTTATACACTCTTCTTTTTTAAGCGAACTTTGCAAAAGTGAAGTGTATTTAAAAAATGAAAATTTGCAAATTACAGGAGCTTATAAAATTCGCGGTGCATATAACAAAATAGCTAATTTAGACCCAGAAGCTAAAAAAGCAGGAGTTATAGCTGCTAGTGCTGGAAATCACGCTCAAGGTGTTGCCATAAGTGCAAAGAAATTTGACACAAAAGCTATAATCGTGATGCCAGAATCCACCCCTCTCTTAAAAGTTTCTGCTACCAAAAGCTTGGGTGCAGAAGTTATTTTAAAGGGTGATAATTTTGACGAAGCTTATGCTTTTGCAACAAACTATGCGAAAGAAAATGGATTAAGTTTTATTCATCCTTTTGAAGATGAACTTGTAATGGCAGGACAAGGCACACTTATACTTGAAATGCTTGATGATGTAAGCGATCTTGATACCATCATAGCTCCTGTAGGTGGTGGTGGACTTATTAGCGGTATAGCAAGCGCTGCAAAGCAGATTAATCCCAATATCAAAATTATTGCAGTAGGTGCTAAAGGAGCTCCTGCAATGCATGATAGCTTTAAAGCAAAAGAGGTTAAAAACTCTAAAAGTGTCCGTACTATAGCAGATGGTATTGCTGTACGCGATGCTAATCCTATTAACCTAGGTATCATCCTTGAATGCGTGAATGAATTTGTTCAAGTAGACGATGAAGAAATCGCTAATGCGGTATTGTTTTTGCTTGAAAAACATAAAATTATAGTTGAAGGCGCAGGTGCTGCAAGCGTAGCCGCCCTACTTCATCAAAAAATAGATATAAAAGATTCTAAAAAAATCGGCGTTGTTTTAAGTGGCGGCAATATCGATGTGCAAATGCTAAATATCATCATAGAAAAGGGTCTTTTTAAAGCTTATCGTAAAATGCAAATCAATGTTACTTTAATCGATAAACCAGGAGCCCTACTTAATCTTACAGATAGCTTAAAATCAGCCAATGCAAACATAGTCAAAATTGATTATGATAGATTTTCAACAAAGCTTGATTATGGCGATGCTATGATTTCTATTACCTTAGAAACTAAAGGCAAAGAACATCAAGAAGAAGTTAGAAATATCTTAAAAGATAAAGGTTTTGATTTTTACGAAACTTTCTAATAAGAAATTCTACTCAGATAAAGTCCACAAGGCGGGGCTAAAAAATGATTGTATTGTTTTTTAGCTTCGATTTGCTCTTTTAACTCTTCTATACTCATCTTATTTTCTAAAACTTTTAAAACACTCGCAACCATTAGTCTTATTTGCGCCCTTAAAAAACCATTAGCCTTAAAACGAAAAATGGTAAAATCCTTATAAGAATACGCTTTAGCTAAAAATATTTCTCTGATAGTCGTTTTATTATCTCCTCCGCTCTTGCAAAAGAATTTAAAATCCTTAATACCTACAAAATTTTGCAAAACAAGATCAGCCTTTAAAACATCAATAAAAGGATAAAAATGAACATAAGAAGCTAAAAAAGGATTATAAACCCCGTGATAAAAAATATAGCGATATTCTCTACTTTTTACATCGTATCTTACTTCAAAATTTGAAGGCATGATTTTTAAATTTTTAACATGTATAAAAGGATGAGAAAATTTATTGATTTGTTTTTTAAGATAGTTTAAATCCCTAAAATGCTCCCCGCATTCCACGCAAGCAACAGCATAGCTTGCATGCACCCCTTTATCTGTGCGAGAAGCCATCAAAACAGAGGAAAAAATTCCAAGATGACTTAAGGCATCTTGCAAGGCATCTTGAACGCTTTTTTTGTGAGGTTGGGTAGCTGAACCTAAAAATTTCGATCCATCATAGGAAAAAATAATTTTTAATTTCATCAATAACGACTCAAAATCATCTTTTTAAAACAAACAATAGACGCAATAAAACTTAAAGCAAATATTCCAATACAAGCTAAAATAGGAGGCTGTGAAAAAGAACTTAAAAGCCCAAAATACACAGCAATAACCCCAAACATCCCAAAATAAATAAAACCTTTTTCATAACGATAAGTTACTATACCAAAAGAAAGGGCAAAAAGCGTACTTGCGAGTGGAAATAATGCTATGGTTACATAGATTACAAATTCTTTCGCGCGTTTGGGATTTGTATTTAAATCATTCCAATACTCATAAAATTTTTTAGTTTGTAAATTTTGATCATTAAATTGTGTATTGACTATAAGCTTATCAAAATTTCCAATAAAAAGCGTTTGGCCATTTTCAAAATTATACATTTTGCCATTAGAAAGCTTAAAAGCAAAGCTGTCTTCATTTCTTTGTGCTGTTGCTTCTTTTGCGATAATCAATTGCTCTTTGTCTTCTATATTGCGTTTTGGATGATACATGATGATATTTTCATATCTGTCACTTTCTTGCTTCTCAATAAAAATCATCCATTCAAGAAATCTTTGTCCAAATTCACCCGTTTTATAATTAAATTTAACCTGAGTTTTTTTAAAATTAACAAAATTATCTTGCAATTCAAACACTATAGGTATCATAACCAAAGCTATAATTAACATCAATGCACTTACTAAAGCGGCGATTTTTAAAAAAAACTTAGCTAAAATTTTAGGTGAAAATCCCAAGGTAAATAACACTATGCTTTCATTCTCTCTAGAAAGCCTAAAAAGAGCCAAAGTAAGAGCGATAAAAAAAGCTATAGGCAGGGTAAAAATAAGAATTCTAGGCAGCATAAAGCCGTATAATTTAAGCAAATCTGCAAAATTAATCTCTATACTAGAAGTAAGCTTAGCAAGTTGTATAAAAAAAACCATAGAAACTATAGTAAAAAGCACAAAAAAAATCGATAAATTTGTACTTAAAAATTGATTTAAAACATATCTTAAAGCAAGTTTCATATTAATTCCTGAACAATCAAATATATCAAATATATCACAAAAGCAGCATTGATAAAGGGTAAAAATGCTAGTTTTGTATTTTTATTATGGATAAAAAAGGGTAAAGACAATAACGAAGCAAGAAAAAGAATTATAAAAGCACTCTTAAAACCAAATACCCCTGCCATACTAGCAAGGATAATAATATCCGCATCACCTAAATTTTCTTGTATGTCTTTTGTTCTAAAATTTTTTAAAAATGCTATAAAATTTTTAAGTAAAAACAAAAAACCAGCAAAAATAAAAGCTTGAACCATAAATCCATTTTGAAAATTTTCAAATATAAAAAAATACGCAAATTCATTGCTATTAAAAGCAAAAGAAAATGCAATAAAAAAAATCAACCAAAGCAATTTTTGAGGCACAGCTTGAAATTTTAAATCTATGCAAGAGAGTGCAAATAAAACAAATAGAAAAATCAGTAAATGGATAAATTCCCCTATATTTTGGCTTAGCAAATAAGCAATCCATGCAAAAATCATCCCCAAAACTTCAGCCAAAAAAACAGAAAAAGGAATTTTAATATGACAAGTTTTGCACTTAAAGCGAAGAAAAATATAAGAAAAAATGGGTATTAATTCCAAAGGCTTAAGTTTTTGATAGCAAGAAAAGCAATAAGAACGCAAGCTTAATAAGGGCTTGTTTTCACAAAAACGCATTGTTAAGCTCATACAAAATGAACCCAAGCTCGCTCCTAAAATAGCTAAAATCAAAAAAGCTATGGGATTATTTTCCAAAAGTTCTCTCTCTTTTTCTAAATTCTTTTATAATTTTTTTAAATTCTCTTTTTGTAAGAGAAGGAAATAAGGTTTCGCTAAAATAAATTTCTGCATAAGCACATTGCCAAAGCAAGAAATTAGACAATCTTTTAGCATTTCCCACACGAAGCATCAAATCCACATCCAAAGGCAAATCTAAATTATCGCTTATGTTTTTTTCATTGATTTCCAAGCCTTTTTCAATCAAGCGTTTAACCGAACGCACGATTTCATCTTTTGCTCCATAACTGATAGCTAAATTCACACAAAGCAAATCACAGTGCTTGGTTTTTTCTTCCACAAGGGCTATTTTTTCTTGTAAATGTGTATCAAGTCTTGATAAATCCCCGATAGCTCTTAATCTTACATTGTTTTTTTCAAATTCTTTTAAGGCTTCGTCCAAACAACGATCCAAAAGCTCAAAAATAAATTCAATCTCATCTTGAGGTCTGTTCCAATTTTCCGTGCTAAAAGCAAAAAGACTTAAATTTGAAATTCCCTCCTCTACACAAGCTTCCATCAGCTTTTGCATGGTTTTAACACCTTGAGAATATCCAAGCTTAGCTAAAAAACCTTTTGCCTTAGCCCAACGCCTATTGCCATCCATTACAACAGCAAGATGTTTTAATTCATTCATTATCACCCTTTAAAATCAAATAATTTTTTAAATACAAATAAAGGTTGTATATTTTTATCTTGCAAAACATTAAATTGCAAGTGCTCGTTTAAAAATTTTTGCACCTTAAAAAAGGGGGTAAATATCGAAATTCCACCCTCATCGATCAGAATTTTCAAAGCTCCAAAAACGCTAAAATAAAGATAAATTTCTAAAAATTTAACCCTTTTTTTCATCTGAAACAAACAAGCCTTACCCTTAAAGATAAAAGGGATATGATAAATATTTTCAAAACTTGCAAAAAGCATTTCTTTTAAAATATGATATTTATTTTTATCTTTGCACTCTAAAAGATTTGAAATAATATATTTTTTATAATCAATCCTACCCTCTAAAATTTCAACCATCAAAGATAATCCCTCTTCAAAGGGATGAAAATCAGGCCTTTTAGATAAATGCTTAAATGCGATCGCGCCGCCTTTTTCTATATAAAGCTCGGCTAAATACTCAGCTCCAATTTCTAATTCTATCATGCTTTTGGTTTGAATTTTTCTATGATTGAGCAAAAGTGTGTAGTGTGCATAGCCTGATTTTGCTAAAACTTTCATTTGTATAGGTAGGGTTGAGTTTATCATATTCATATTTTTTCACACCAAGAAACCAAATCAAAAGCCAAATCTTCCTTGCTTTTTAAACCACTTTTTTCTATCTTATTTACTGTAATAAAATGAATTTCATTCTTAGAACTTCCAAAATAATTTTCCTCTTCTAAGATATTTAAACAAACCATATCAAGTTTTTTATCATTAAGCGATTTTTTCGCATTTTCTAAAGCATTTTGAGCGTCAAATTCCATCTTAAAGCCTATTTTTTTACCTTTAAAATTTAAATTTTTAAGCAAATCCTCATTTAATCTTAAATGCAAATTTAAACCCTTTAAATGCTCATTTTTTTTGATTTTGCCTTTTTTAAATTCAGGCATAAAGTCACTTACAGCTGCCGCCATGATTAAATAATCTTTGTTTGAATTTTGCTCTAGCAATTCTTTTAATTCTCGCGAGCTTTCAAAACTCTTAAGAGAATAAGGAGTATCAAAATAAACCGAACTCAAAAGCGTTACTTTAGCCCCCAAAAAATAAAACGCATCAGCGATTGCCTTTGCCATTTTTCCACTTGAAAAATTACTCACACAACGCACATTATCAATCTTTTCTTTTGTCCCCCCACCACTAATGACAACTTCTTTATCGCACCAAAATGATTGCTTGAAAAGCTCTCTTTTGCTTATATTAAAGATATCTTTTACTTCAGCCAAAGCTCCGATACCTTCATCTTTACAAGCTAAAACTTTACAAATAGGCTCTATAATCAAAGCTTTATTTTCTTTAAGCATCTTTAAAGAATTTTGCGTGCTAAAATGATGAAACATATTTGTATTTGCCGCAGGAGCTATGATAAGAGGTTTATTTGCTGCGATTAAGGTTTGGATAAAAAGATTATCTGCTATACCAAAAGCAAGTTTATTGATAGAATTAACACTTGCAGGGGCAAACAAAACAAGATCTGCATCCTTGCTAAAAGCTATGTGATTGTTTGAATTTTGCCAACTTTCATTTTCCTCACATAAAACTTCATCAACCAAGGCTTCAAAACTCATTTTGCTAGCAAATTTTAACAAACCATTAGAAAGCAAAACTTTTACCCTAAAACCTTCTTTTTTAAACAAAGAAATAAGCTCATAAGATTTATAAAAAGCTATACTGCCACTAATGGCTAAAAGTATGGTTTTCATTTTTGAAATTTCTTATAATAATAATCTTTTATCATTTTATGCTCTGCTCTATTGATAAACAAAGCACCCTTTTCTACATTGACACTTACTGTGCTTCCTGCTGCTATGATTACTTCATCTTCGATTTTTACAGGTGCGATAAATTGTGTATCCGAACCTACAAAAACATTTTTTCCTATAATGGTTTTATGCTTTTTTACCCCATCATAATTACAAGTGATAGTCCCACAGCCTATATTAGTTCCACTATCTATCTCACAATCTCCTAAATAACTCAAATGCCCTGCTTTTACGGTATTTAACTTCGCATTTTTGCATTCTATAAAATTTCCTATATGAGTGTTTTTTAACTCACAATTTGGACGCAAATGTGCCAAAGGCCCTACATCGCTATTTTCTACGATGGAATTTTCTATCACGCTTGAACTTTTAATGATAGAGTTTATAATCTTACTTTTGCCCTCTATCCTTACATTTTCATATACTTCACATTCACCTACAAATTCAACATCTGCACCTATAAAAGTGCTTTGCGGTAAATGAAAAATCACACCCTGTTGCATCCAGTATTTTTTAATTTTTTCTTGCATGAAATTTTCAGCTATACTGAGTTCAAATTTATCATTAATCCCCATAAATTCATCTTCACCTACAAAAACTGCTTTAATCATCACATCTTTTTCTTTTGCTAGTTTTACAATGTCGGTTAAATAATACTCTTTTGCCGCATTATTGTTATCAATCAAAGGTAAAAGCTCTTTTAAAAGTCTCGAGTCAATCACATAAACCCCAGCATTGCAAGTATTTATCTCTTTTTCTTGCGTATTTGCATCTTTAAATTCAACAATTTTTTCAACGCTATCGTTTTTTATCACCACCCTACCATAACTTTTAGGATCTCTTGCTTTAAAAACTGCTAGATTTAATTTTGCATTATTACTCAACAAAGCTTCCAAACTTGTTTGCTCAACCAAAGGCATATCCCCGCAAAGAATTAAAACTTTTTCATTTTTAGGCCTAAATTCCTTTAAAGCGCCCGCAGTGCCTGGGAAATTGATCAAATCTTGTTCTAAAATTTGCGTTTTAGGAAAATGTTTTAAAATTTCTTTTTCAACGCGTTCTTTTTGATGAGATAAAACCACGCTCACATCTTCACTTATAGCAAAAGCTTTCTCTAAGATATGTAAAATCATGCTTTTTTGACACAGCTCTTGCAATACCTTTGGTTTTTCGGATTTCATTCTTGTTCCAAGTCCTGCTGCTAAAATCAAAATGGAAGTTTTCATTATAAAAAGCCTTTTGAGGATAATTTTATTTTAATTTTAACATTTTAAAGTTAAATTTTTCTCTAAATTAAAACAAGTTAAACTCTTTTTTAGTGAGTAAAAGTTAAAATTAAGTTTCATTTTTTAATCAAGGTTTATTTTTGAAAAAAATTTTAACATTATTGTTTATCAGCGGTTTTTTTAGCGTTATTTTCGCTGCCGAAGCAACAATTCCTACAGTAAATTTAAGCCTAAGTGCTCCTGATACTCCTAATCAACTTGTTACAACATTAAACATAGTCATAGTCTTAACCATACTTGCATTAGCTCCAAGTATAATTTTTGTTATGACTTCTTTTTTACGCTTGATTGTAGTTTTTTCATTCTTGCGTCAAGCTATGGGAACTCAAAGTATGCCGCCTAATACCATCTTAGTAACCTTGGCATTGATTTTAACCTTTTTTATAATGGAGCCTGTGGCTACAAAGTCTTATAATGAAGGCATCAAGCCTTATTTAGCAGAGCAAATAGGCTATGAAGAAGCTTTTGCAAGAGGTGTGAAACCTTTTAAAGATTTTATGCTTAAAAATACTCGCGAAAAAGACTTAGCTTTATTTTACCGCATACGAAACCTGCCTAATCCTAAAACCATAGATGATGTTCCACTTACGGTTTTAGTTCCTGCTTTTATGATTTCAGAACTTAAAACTGCTTTTGAGATAGGCTTTTTGATTTATTTGCCATTTTTGGTTATCGATATGGTTGTGAGTTCGGTTTTGATGGCGATGGGGATGATGATGCTTCCTCCTGTTATGATTTCATTGCCTTTTAAACTTTTGATTTTTGTATTAGTGGATGGATGGAATTTGCTAGTGCAAAGGCTTGTGGAAAGCTTTGTAACCTAAGATTTATAAAATCTTAAAAACAAAATTCCAAGAAAAAGATACAAAAGCAAAAATAATTCTAAAGTTAAAAGTATATACAAAAACAAGCCTTTAACGTAAAAAAGAGCTATAAAAACAACAAAAAGAATTACTAAGGCTGTTCGCCCTAGAAAGACTTTTTCTAGGGTCTTGATAGAATAAAAAGTAAAATCTAAAATAAGAGTAAAAATAAATTCTAGCATTGTAAAATACACCCAAAAACTAAGCTTGGTGGCATCTTGCAGCCATCATGTCAATTTTTGAATTGTAAGTACTTCCGCCCGGTGCAGGTACATTCGCAACCCCAGCACCTACTACCCCCAATCTTATTCCATAATTTAAAATTAAAGGTATAGCTCTATCTTCTTGATAAGCATATTTGCAATACTCCCTAGCTGCGTTTAGTACAGTGCAAGATAAAAACAAAAATAACAAAAAAAAATGCAACTTTTTTCATTATCTTAAATCCTTTTATTTAAAATTTAGATAATGATATTGTATATCAAAATTTATAAAATTAATATTAACTATCAATATTTTATTAAAAGCCTACAAGAAAAAAGTGATATTATTTTGCTTAAAAACTTCTTTAATGTCTTTTAAATACTTATTGCCCAAAAAATCTAAAAAGCCATTTTTCCTACTCTCATCAATAAAATTATCAAGCTTGTCCTTTAAAGCTTCATCACCTTTTCTTACAGCTATACCCCAAAACTCAGGATTTTCTTGAAAAGGCGCTAAAATGGCTCTGGTTGTATCTTGATGCTTTTGCCAAGTCCGATAAATCGTAAGTTGATCATAAAAAAATCCATCAGCCTTGCCTTGAATCACTTCCAAAATAGCAGCATTTTCTTTATCAAATAAATTAATAGTTGCATTTTTTAAATTTTTAACCGCATATAAATGCCCTGTAGAACCACGCTTTAAAGCCAAAACTTTGCCCTTTTTATCTAAATCTTTGATATTTGTAATATCAGAGTTCAAAGGAGTTAAAATAGCCAAATTTGCCTTAGCATAAGGAATGCTAAAATCCACCACTTTCTTTCTCTCATCGGTAATTGTCATAGAGGACATAATAAGATCTATCTTGGCTGTTTTTAAAGCAGGTATTAAACCATCCCAAGCGATATTTTTTACTACAAGTTTATAGCCGTTTTTCTTTGCAAAAGCTTCTAAAAAATCCACGCTAATTCCACTTGCTTTGCCTGTTTTATCGCTCATTTCAAAAGGCGGATATCCAAGCTCCATTCCTACAACCAAATCTTTTGCACTCAAATTTAAAGCAAAAAAAGAGATAAAAATCAAAATAATTTTTTTCATAATTTCCTTTCAAATTTTTTTGTAAAAAAATTATACTAATTTTATCTTATTTTATTATTAGCAATTTATTTCAAACTTAAAAAATTAATACTTCCTAAACCCTAGTTTGTCCTATAAGATTATTTAATCTATCCATTATAGATCCAACATAAGAATTTATACTTTCACTGCTTGCTTTCCAACCATTAGCTTTTGCTTGATTAAACTGATTATCAAACCAAGCTCCACCATAACCTATACTTGTATTTTGCCATTTAACTCCTTTTTCCATTGCATATATATCTGCATCAAGCCAACCCTCTTGTGCATAACCTTTTAACAAACTTGCAAAATCTACTTTGCCTGTCATAATGTCGTCTAAGGAAGCCAAAGAGCCTTCAAAGCTTTCTTTAATCATAGCTTCAGCGTAAAACTTAGCCGTAGGATTTAGCGTTGCACTATTTTCTCTTGGTAATGCACCTGTAGATTTTAAAAAACTCATAAATAAAGCTTCTTTAGAATAGCTTCCATCTTCATTTTTTGGATAAACTGACATATCGGGATTAAAAGTATCTTTTAAAGTATCTTCATCTAAATTTTGAGTTTGCATACTTTGTGGAGTAAAATTTAACTGTTGCAATCCCGTATTAATATGTGCAAACATACCTAATTGTTCTATTTCTTTATACTGCTCTTGGGTATTATAATAATTTGAAATCGTTAGCTTATCATAACTTTTTGGCATAATGCCTATAGTCTTATCACTAGTTGTAAAGCTTATTCCTTTAGACAAATTATTTAAATCAGCTTCGCTAAAGCTTGTTCTATTGACATCACCAAAAGTATGATTAATGATTTGGTTAAACTGATTGTAGTATTGTCTAATCGTTTCAGCCATATCTATATTTGTGTAGTATTTATCTATGCCTAAATATTGCTTTTTATGTGAGATATAAGAATTATTTTCAGCCTTTCTTTCTATCTCATCCAAAGTAGATTTATGTATTTTAAAATCTTCAGGAAGTCCCGCAGCTTTATTAAAATCACTTCCCATATAACCATCTTTATCTACACTATAACCATAGGCTGTATTGGTAGAAGTGCTTATATCTGCTTGTTTATATTTTAGAGTATGAACGGTATTTTGAAATTCGCTAAATAAGCCATAGTTTGTGTCAAGAGTGGAATTTGAGCCACTATTTAAAACTTCACTTTTTATTAGAGTTTGCGAATTGGCACTTTGAATTTCATTTAATTTACTAGCATTTTGTTTTAAAAAAGCATTAGCAAAACTTATTTTAGAATTTTCTTTACTTTCTTTATTAGCTTTTGCTTGTGAAAGTATAGAATTATAGTTTGAGTTATCATTGATGCTAAAGATACTCATATTAATTCCTTAATTTAGATTTTTCTATTTTTTTATATAGATAAACAAGTTTTTAAACCTACTTATCCATAACCCTTAAACCCTAGTTTGTCCTATAAGATTATTAAGTCTATCCATTATAGAATCAGCAAAAGAATTTATACTTTCACTGCTTGCTTTCCAGCCATTAGCCTTTGCTTGATTAAACTGATTATCAAACAAAGCTCCACCATAACCTATGCTTGTATTTTGCCAAGCAACTCCTTTTTCCATTGCATATATATCTGCATCAAGCCAGCCATCTTGTGCATAACCTTTTAATAAATTTGCAAAATCAACTTTTCCTGTCATAATGTCGTCTAAAGAAGCTAAAGAGCCATCAAAGCTTTCTTTCGTCATAGCTTCAATATGTGCTTTAACTAATGGATTTAATGTTGTATTACCACCTTCTAAAGCTTCTCCACCGCTAGATTTTAAAAAACTCATAAATAAATCTTCTTTAGAATAACTTCCATCTTCATTTTGTGGATAAACTGACATATCAGGATTAAAAGTATATTTTGCACTATTTTCATCTAAATTTTGAGTTTGCATGCTTTGAGGAGTAAAATTTAATGGCTGCAATCCCACATTAATATGTGCAATCGTTCCTAATTGTTCCATTTCATCGTATTGTTCTTGTGTATTATAGAAATTTGTTATAGTTTGACTATCTAAATTTTGAAACATAAACTTAAAATCCGTATTATGAATACTATACCCCTTTGGTAAAGAATTTAAATCTTCTACACTAAAGCTAGTTTTATTAGAATTACCAAAACTATGATTTATAATTTGATTAAATTTGGAATAGTATTGTCTTATGGTATCGGCCATATCTATATTAGAATAATAACTACTTACTCCTAAATAATTAGCTGTATGAGCATTAAGATCTGTATTATACCTCTCTATCTCATCCAAAGTAGATTTATGTATCTTAAAATCTTCAGGAAGTCCTGCAGCTTTATTAAAATCACTTCCCATATAGCCATTTTTATCTACACTATAACCATAGGCTGTATCAGTGCTTAAATCTACTTGTTTATATTTTAGAGTATAAATAGAGTTTTTAAATTCACTTGATATATCATAATTAGGAGAACTTGTCTTACTACTTATACTAAAATTAGTATTATTGCTAGTATTTGTTGTATTAGTAGAATTTAATGCTTCACTTCTTGCTAGAGTTTGTGAATTTGCATTTTGAATTTCATTTAATTTGCTAGCATTTTGTTTTAAAAAAGCATTAGCAAAACTTATTTTAGAATTTTCTTTACTTTCTTTATTAGCTTTTGCTTGTGAAAGTATAGAATTATAGTTTGAGTTATCATTGATGCTAAAGATACTCATATTAATTCCTTAATTTAGATTTTTCTATTTTTTTATATAGATAAACAAGTTTTTAAACCTACTTATCCATAACCCTTAAACCCTAGTTTGTCCTATAAGATTATTAAGTCTATCCATTATAGATCCAACATAAGAATTTATACTTTCACTGCTTGCTTTCCAACCATTAGCTTTTGCTTGATGAAATTCTCTATCAAAAGAGATTCCACTGCCTACGTATACATTTTGCCATTTAACTCCTTTTTCCATTGCATATATACCTGCATCAAGCCAGCCATCTTGTGCATAACCTTTTAATAAACTTGCAAAATCAACCTTACCTGTCATAATGTCATCTAAGGAAACGCTAAAAGAAGGATTTGCTTTCATTTCTAGCTCAAGTTTTGCTTCACGAACTTTTGCTTCAGGACTCAAAACAACTTGATTTGGAGATGGAAAAGGCGAATAAGACTTTAAAAAACTCATAAACAAAGCTTCTTTAGAATAACTTCCATCTTCATTTTTTGGATAAACTGACATATCAGGATTAAATCCGCCTTCATTTGAAGGTCCTTGCTCCATGCTTTGCGGAGAAAAGTCAAGTTTCATAAGGTTCATACCCAAATTCATAGTAGAATACTTAATCGCTTGTGCTTCGTGAAATTGTTCTGCGTTAAATATATGTGTTACAATATATTCTTTGTTTTGATTGCAACCATCATTTAGTCCTTTTGGTAATTGCTCTAAATCAGCTTCACTAAAGCTTGTTTTATCATTTGGAAATGCACTTATTACTTGATTAAAGCTATTATAATAGGATTTAACAATAGAAGCCATATCAAAACTATCATAATAGTTTCCACTGGTTTCACTAGCCATATTATGTTGATTAAATCTCTCTATCTCATCCAAAGTAGATTTATGTATCTTAAAATCTTCAGGTAATCCTGTGGCTTTGTTAAAATCACTTCCCATATAACCATCTTTATCTACACTATAACCATAGGCTGTATCAGTGCTTAAATCTGCTTGTTTATATTTTAGAGTATAAATAGAGTTTTTAAATTCACTTGATATATCATAATTAGGAGAACTTGTTTTAGTAGCATTATTAATACTAAGGTTAGTATTACTACTATTTGATATATTAGTAGAATTTGAATTATTGCTTAATGCATTGTTGTTACTTAATATTTCACTTCTTGCTAGAGTTTGTGAATTTTTACTTTCTATATCACTTAACTTGCTGGCATTTTGTTTTAAAAAAGCATTAGCAAAACTTATTTTAGAATTTTCTTTACTTTCTTTATTAGCTTTACTTTGTGAAAGTATAGAAGTATAGTTTGAGTTATCATTGATACTAAAGATACTCATATTAATTCCTTGATTTAGATTTTTCTGCCTTCAATCTAAATATATTTTATAAATCATACAAGCAAAATTTGTTCCAATTTGGAATAAATTATTTTCCTAAATAAATTCGCAAAGCCCTTTCATAGTCTTCTTTGGTATCAATCCCCATGCTACTAGTGTTAATTTGAAGCATTTTTATCTTTTTGCCATTTTCAATAGCTCTTAATTGTTCCAATTTTTCAGCTTTTTCAAGGGCGGAATTTTCCAAAGTGCAAAATTCACGCAAAGCTTTAACACTATAAGCATAAATTCCTAAATGTCCTTTAAAACTTTCCTCATAGTCTGCCCTTTCGTAAGGAATTTTCGCTCTTGAAAAATATAAAGCAAAATCATTTTTATCGCAAACCACTTTCACCAAATTCGGATCGCTTGCATCATCTTTACTGATATCTTTATAACAACTTGCCATAAAAGCTTCTTGTTTCAAACAAGAATTAGCAAATTCTTTAAATTTGGCTAAATTCTCGCATTCTATAAAGGGTTCATCTGCTTGTACATTGATGATGATTTCATCATCTTTTAGACCAAGCTTTTTACAAGCTTCATTGATCCTATCTGTGCCACTTTCATGATTTTTGCTTGTTAAAACCGCTTTAAAACCATATTGTTTGGCAATTTCTAACACTTTTTCATCATCTACTGCTATGCAAACCTCATCCACACTAGAAACCTGTTTAGCAGTAGCGATAAACATAGGCACACCACCTATATCACAAAGAATTTTTTCAGGAAAACGCGTTGAAGCTAGTCTTGTGGGTATGATAATCATTTTTTAATCCATTCTAAAATTTCACCTTCGATATCTCCTATCTCGTAGACTTTTTCATCAGCATTTTTAAGATCAAAAAGCTCTAAAAGATCTTTTTTGATATCTACTTTAAATTCTTTAGCCAAAAGCTCAAAATCTGCTTTTTCATCCTTGCATTCTCTACCAAAAAGTGCTTTTACCATACTCGGAGTAAATTTAGTCCATTCTGCTGTTGAAGTAATAATACTTGGCTTTGAAGTATCAAGCATTTTAAAGCAAGTTGCTGTATGAGGATCGATTAAAATTTTACTCTCTTTAATAAATTTCATACATTCTTCATCAGTACAAAAATCAGCTTCAAAATCCTCTTGTAAGCTTTGCAATTCTTCTTTTTCTAATTTGAAATATTTCTCAGTTTTTAACAAATTCATCAATTCATTAGTCCTAAGATCTGAAAATTTAGAAAATAACAATCTTTCAATATTTGAAGAAATAAGTATATCCATAGCTGGAGAAATCGTCTTTTTTAAACTTCTATCCCTAAGATCATATTCTCCTTTGGTGAAAAAATCAGTAAGGATATTGTTAGCATTAGAAACAATTTTTATCTTAGAAATTTTAGCTCCCATTAATTTAGCATAATACGCTCCTAAAGCATTGCCAAAATTCCCACTTGGTATAAGAATTTCAATCTCTTCTTTAAATTCATGATAAAGTTTTAAGCTTGCATAGTAGTGATAGATGATTTGAAATAAAATTCTACCAAAATTTACAGAATTAGCAGCGCAAAGTCCGTATCCTACTTTGCTTAACTCGTCCTTAAAAGTTTCTTTTGCAAGCAAATTTTTTAAAGTGCGTTGTGCATCATCAAAATCTCCCCTGATAGCAAAAACCTTTAAATTTCCCTTATCTAAAGCTCTCATTTGAAGCTCTTGTATAGCACTTGTTCCACCTTTTGGATACATGCAAAGCACTTTAATATTTTCTAAATTTTCAAAGCTTTTAAGCGTTGCAGGTCCTGTATCTCCACTCGTAGCACAAATGATTAAAATTTTTTCATTTTGAGAAAATTCATTTAAAAGCACTCCAAAAGGTTGCAAAGCCATATCTTTAAAAGCTCTTGTAGGCCCATGCCAAAGCTCGTTGATGTATGTTTTATCTTTTATCTTTTTTAAAGCGATAGGTGAGTTTTTATCATCAAATTTTTCATAACTTTTTAAAGCTTTATCAAACAAAGCCTCATGTCCAAATTCAAAACTCTCTATCAACTTTAAAGCAAATTCTTTATAAGATAAGTTCGTGTATTTTTCCCCATCAAATTGAGGTAAACTTAAAGGCGAATAAAGCCCACCTTGTGGAGCATTGGGATTAACTAATGCATTTTTAAAATCTACTTTATTGTTTATATTTCTACTTTCAACTAGCAACATTAAAACTCCTTATATATTGATATAATTTTTCTTTGAAATTTTCTTTTAATTCTATATTCAATTCTATAATCTGACACTTAAATCCAAAATCCTTCACCTTAACATAATCCTTAAAAGTTAGCATTAAAGTATCACAATGATGCTTATCCAACAAAGCTTGCAATTCTTCTTTTTTAAATTCATAATGATCTTTAAAAAAATAACAAGCCCTAGCCTTTATAAAATGCTCATAAAGCCTAAAAGGCTTTGCAATCGCTGTAACTAAAACTGCCTTAGGATTTTCTTTTACATAAGAATAGCGTATAAAATCCCTACCCTCACAAGCTATAAAATCAGCTTTTTTTTCATAAAATTTAGGCAAACGATAAGCACCGCTTGGTAAGGTAAAATTAAAATAAGGCTTGATCTTGCTTTCAAGCAAAATATCAAATTTTTGGATATGAAATTTAGAAAAAGCATCATCTAAAAGCACTATTTTAGCCCCTAACTCAAAAGCTTTTTGAATTCCTGCTACCCTATCTTCACTTACGATCACACCCTTTACACACTCTTCAAATGCGTACTCCATCGCCTCATCGCCACTTTGTGAAACTTGAGCTAAAATTGCATTTTCATTTTTAACCACAAGCAAACCCTTGCTTTTACGCCTATAGCCTCTAAGCACTATAAAAACGCCTTCAAATTCCCTTGCTATAGCCTTGCAAATAGGCGTTTTTCCATTTCCTCCAAAGCTTAAATTTCCTACGCTTATAATGGGTTTTTTAAAATCAATCTTTTGGCGAAAACAAGTATTTAAAATCGCACATAAACCATAAAGCAAACTCAAAGGTAAAAAAATAAAAGCTAAACATTTTTGAAAAAAGCTGGGCTTAAAAAAATAATTATCAAGCCAAAGTTGATACTTTTTTTCTTCATTCATTATTTATTCAAACTCGCAATTTCAGGCATATTTCTTTTAAAAGCATTGTTTTTTATTCTTGATTGAAGCATATCTAATAATTTTTTATCTAAATTTTCTAATGCTTTCATATCTTGATTTTCAAGCGCTTTTAATCCTTTGTCTATAAGCTCATAAGAAAAACCCAAGTCTTTCTCATCACTTTGTCCTATCCAAAGATCCGCACTTGGAGCTTTTTGAATGAATTTTTCATTTAAATTTAAATATCTTGCTAATCCATAAATTTCACTTTTATAAAGCTCTCCTATAGGATTAAAAGCGTAAGCTAAATCTCCATAAATCGTCCCATAACCCAAAAGTAATTCGCTTTTATTTGAAGTACCAACCACTAAAGCTTTTTTTAAAGCAGAATAATCATAAAGCAAGCTCATTCTAATACGTGCAGCAAAATTTCCCCTGCTTAACTCATCTGTATTTTCACTTTGTTTTAAGAAAGCCTCTAAAATGTCTTGAATTTCTATGATTTTGTATTTTAAATTCAATTCTTGACAAAGTTTTAAAGCATCGTTTAAATTTTCTTGACTAGAAAATTTTGTAGGCATTAAAAGCGCAAAAACATTTTCACCCAAAGCCTTCTTACAAAGCGTCGCCACCAAAGCAGAATCAATCCCCCCGCTAAGTCCTAAAACAACGCCATTTAAGCCCGAGTCCTTAACCTTGTGCTGAATGAATTCACATAAAGTCTGAGAAATTTTTTCACAATCCATAAACTTACCTTTAAACAATCAATGTATAATTATAATTCATTTTAGGTTCAAATTTCAATAAAAAAGGCTAAAAATGCAAATTCTAAAACAAGCTTGCGGTCCTTATGAGACAAATTGCTATATTTTAAACACCTCTAAAGGGGATTTTATAATAGATCCTGGCGTTAATGCTCTAAGTTTTATAAAGCAATACGCTAAAAAACCTTTAGCGATTTTAAACACTCACGGGCATTATGATCATGTATGGGATAATGCTAGAGTAAAAAAAGAATTTGACATTCCTATTTATATCCATAAAAATGATGAATTTATGCTACAAGATCCTTTTGGAAAAGGTTTTGAGCCAAGCAAAGCTGATGTTTTAATCGAAAATGAAGATGAGCTTGAAATTTCTAACACTCGGTTTAAATTCCATTTTCTCCCTGGGCATACGCCAGGCTGTACCATGATAGAACTTATGGGTGAAAATTTGATGTTTAGCGGAGATTTTTTATTTTATAGAAGTATAGGAAGATGGGATTTTCCTTATTCAGATGCTAATTTAATGAAACAAAGCTTGGAAAAAGTGATGACTTATAAAGAAGACTTTAGACTTTTACCTGGACATGGGCAAGAAACAAGCCTTAGAGCTGAACAAGTGCATTTACCTTCTTGGCTTAGATATTTTTAAAGGTGATTTTTGTGAATTTAGATTTTGTGTTGCTTTGCTTCTTTGTTTTTTTAGATGCTTTTGCGCTTTTGGGCTTGCTCTTAGGAAATAAGAAAAAAAATCAATTCAATGATAAAAAATTTTATAAAATTTGTCCTTGCAAACAAATGGCAGAAAATGGCTCTTTAAGTACGATTTGTATTTATTCTGCTGTGGGTGGATTTTTTTATAGTGTATTGTCTATAGGTTATATTGGATTTGGCGATTTATTTTTAAATTTGATTTTCTTATTTACGCTTTTAAGTGCTTATATGGGCTGGAAGCTAAAACTTGATTAAACTCTGTTTTTATAATTGTTTTAAAAAATTTATTTTTATAAGTGCAAGTTTTTAAGCAAGCACTTAAAAAATAAATAATATTTTTTAAGTAAAATTAAATTTTTATCTTACTTAAAAGTCGTTCCACCATCTACGATGAAAGTATGTCCTGTTACCCAGCTTGCTTTATTTGAGCAAAGAAAAAGACAAGCACCAGCTAGATCTTCAGGCTGTCCCATACGATTTAAAGGACTTAAATTTATAGTTGCTTGTTTAACCTCTTCATAATTTGTAAAAGCTCTTAAAGCATCTGTTTCAATCGGCCCACCGCTGACTACATTTACACGGATATTTTTTTCTCCAAGCTCTGTTGCTGCATATCTTGCCATTGCTTCAACCGCAGCTTTTGCTGTGCCGTGTCCTGAGTAATTTTCTATATAAACCAAATTTCCAGTAGAAGAAATTGAAATAATACTTCCACCCCCTACTTTTTCCATTCTCTTAGCTGCTTCTTGAGCTCCTACAACAAAAGCATTTACAGTAGCGGTAAAGATATTGTTAATTCCTTTTGGTTTTAACTTCATAAATTTAGTATAGCCACCTACAACCGCACGTCCTGAAATGATAGCATTTGAGATAAAATAATCCACTCTATCAAAATCCACATCAATTTTTTCAAAAAGTTCTTTATAGGTTTCAGGTTCTAAGATATTAAACTCATAAGCTCTAGCTTTGATTTTATAATTTTTCTCCAAATCTTGAACCATTTCATCAGCAATTTGCGCATTAGAATTATAAGTAAAAGCTATATTTGCACCCACTTTAGCAAATTCATAAACTATAGCTTTGCCTATCCCGCGAGTTCCACCGCTAATCACTAAAGTTTTTCCTTGAAATTCTGTATTCATTAAAATCCTTTGATCTTATATTTTTTCATCACTTCTTCAATTTTAGCAAAATTTTCCTTACTTGGAGAACAAAGAGGAAGTCTAAATTCCAAACTTTCAATAAGTCCTGCTATATACATGGCAGTTTTTATAGGGATGGGATTGCTCTCGCAAAATAAAATTTTATTGATATTATAAAGCTCATCATTAATCTTTTTAGCTTCTTTATAATTTTCTTCCAAAGCCAAATGAGTAAGCTTGCTAATCATATCAGGCAACAAATTTGAAGTAACTGAAATCACCCCTTTGCCCCCATTAGAAAGTATAGGATAATTGATCGCATCTTCACCTGAAATCAATATCATCCTTGGTTCATGCGCAAGCAAATCAACGCATTTGTCTATATTTCCGCTTGCTTCCTTAACCCCATAGATATTTTCACAATCTCTAAATAATTTAATAATAGTCTCAGTGCAAATTTCACAGCCTGTTCTTCCAGGGACATTGTATAAAAGCACAGGAATATCCACACTATTTGCGATCGCTTTATAATGCTCATAAAGTCCTTGCTGTGTTGGTTTGTTATAATAAGGAGCCACACTTAAAATTCCATCTGCTCCATGCTCTTTGGCAAATTGAGCCAAATCCACAGCTTCATGGGTAGCATTACTTCCAGCACCCGCTAGAACTTTAACCTTAGTTCCTTTACAAATATCTACTGCAATTTCAATACAAGTTCTATGTTCTTCATGGGTTAAAGTCGCGCTCTCTCCTGTTGTCCCAACAGGAACTACCGCATCGATGCCATTATCAATTTGTCTTTGTATCAATCTTGCATAACTTTGCTCATCTAACTTGCCATTTTTAAAAGGTGTAATCAAAGCTGTCATTGCTCCGATAATGATATTTTTATCCATTTTTAATCCTTTCTTAAAATCAATGTAGTCGAATTTGATCTATCAAAATATTTTTTAGCGCTTTTAACCAAATCTTGCTCGCACAAATGGGCTATATTGCTTTCATATTCTAAAAGAGGTTTTAAATCCCCTCTAGCCAAATAAGAACCATAAGTATTTGAAACCGCACTTGCTGTATCGAGTGAAAAGATAAAATCACTCTTGACATTATTTTTTACTTTTTGCAAATCCTTGCTCGAAAAATCGCCCTTTTTAAGTCTATCTATGATCTTCCAAAGCTCTTGTTCTACTTTTTCTGCTTTTACGCCCACATTGCAATTACAAATAAAAATAAACAAATTCTCATCTATACAATCATTTGCAAAAGAATAAAACTCATTGACTAAATTTAATTCATCGACTAAAATTTCATTCATCATAGAACTTTTTCCATTTCCTAAAAGTTCTGCTAAGGCATTTAAAGCAGGTATATCCTTATGTTTAAAATTAGGAATTTTAAAACCTATGGCAAGAAGTTCGGTTTGAGTTGGTTTTTTAATCTCTATCCTTTTAGCTCCATCTTGTTTAGGCTCTTTGGTATGAATTTTTGGAATAGGTTTAGTGTTTTTGATTTTTTCAAAATGTTTTTTGGCTCCACTAAAAACCTCTTCGCTATCAATATCCCCACTTACTATCAAAATAGCATTTTTAGGCTGATAATAAGTACTATGAAATTCTTTAATATCTTCTATGCTCCAATTTTCTATATCCTTAAAAAAGCCTATAGGGGTCCAATGATAAGGATGATACATAAAAGCGTGATTAAAAAGTCTAAAGTACAAATACCCTAAAGGATTATTATCCGTTCTCCATCTACGCTCTTCTAAGACCACACTTCTTTCGGGTTGAAATTCCTCATCTTTAAGGCTTAAATTTTCCATAAGCTCCGCAAAAAGCTCTAAGGTTTTGTCTAAATTTTTCTTAGAACATTTGATATAATAATGAGTATAATCAAAACCCGTGCTGGCGTTATCAACCCCGCCAAAGCCCTTAACTATCTCATCAAATTCCCCTGCTTTTAAATTTTTAGTGCTTTTAAAATTTAAATGTTCAAGCATATGAGCTATACCGCTTTTTCCCATGATCTCATTTCTTGAACCCACTTTATAAAAAATATCTACACTGATAACATCGCTGTTTTTATTTACAGGAAAAGTATAAACATCTAGTTTATTTTTTAGTGTAATTTTACTATAGTCTATCATTTTAAATTTGCTCCCACCGCTTCGCTAATATGCATAAAACCATCTTGTTTTAATAATTCTATAAGAGTTTTATTAATATCTCTTACCAATGAAGGCCCCTTAAAAATCAATGCTGTATAAACTTGTATTAAATTAGCTCCATTTTTGATTCGCTCATAAGCAAGCTCGCCGCTATCTATCCCTCCACTTGCAATAAGTAAAGTTTTTCCAAATAAAACCTTAGCAAGCTCTTTAAAGAAAATACCGCTTTTTTCAGTGATGAGCCTTCCGCTTATGCCGCCAAAAGTTCTGTTATTATCAAGAAGAGAATAATCTACACTTGTATTGGCTATGATAAAACCATCTGCTCCTTTTAAGATAGCATTTTCACAAAGCTTTAAAGCGCTATCTATAGGCATATCAGGAGCGATTTTTATCAAAATAGGTTTGTTAGTGATTTTTCTAGCTTCTTCAAGAAGATGACTTAAAAAATCATCATTTTGAAGTTCTCTTAAATTTTTAGTATTAGGTGAAGAAATATTGACGATAAAATAATCACACAAATCTTTAAAATTTCTAAATAAAGTAAAATAATCCTCCAAAGCTTTATCATTGCTTGTGATCTTATTTTTTCCTATATTTGCTCCCAAAGGCAAAACAAAAGGATAAATTTTTGATAATCTTGCGGCGATTTTTTCTGCTCCTTGATTATTAAAACCCATTGCATTTTGTATGCTTTCTTGTTTTACAAGGCGAAATAAACGCGGTTTTTCATTTCCCTCTTGAGGCTTTGGAGTAAAGGTTCCAAACTCTAAAAAACCAAAACCAAGAGCCGCTAAAGGGCGTATCATGGTGGCATTTTTATCAAATCCTCCTGCTAAACCCACAGGATTATTAAAATCAAGTCCTAGTAATTTTTGTTTCAAGCTATCATCATTTACAATATAATTATAAGCAAAAAAGCTCAAAGAGCCTGGCAAAGTGGCATTTAAGGACCTTAAACTGCCCTCCACTAAGGCATGAGCATTTTCAGGATCAAGCTTAAAAAGTAAGGGTTTTATAAAATTATAAAGCATATTATTCCTCGTTTTTTTAAAATTTTAACTAAATTTAACTTAAAACTAGACTTTATCTACTTCTTTGTTTTTAAATTTCTGATAAAGTTCGCAACTTTGCAAAAGCTCTTCATTGCTTCCTATAGCAATCATTTGCCCCTGATCAATCACTGCGATCTTGTCTGCATTTTCTATAGTGCTTAAACGATGGGCAATCATTAAAACAAGTCTATCTTTTTTTAAATTTTCTATAGTCTCGATGATGGCTTTTTCACTTTCATTATCAAGAGCTGAAGTTGCTTCATCAAAAATAAGCAAATCAGGATTTTTATACAAGGCTCTAGCTATGGCAATGCGTTGTTTTTGACCCCCGCTTAAATTTTTACCATGCTCTTTTATCTCTGCATAAATTCCTCCCATTTCTTGGACAAATTCATAAGCATTGGCTAGTTTTAAAGCTTTGATAATCTTTTCTTTATTAGGCTCTTCGCTGTAGGCTACATTTTCAGCAAAGCTGTCGTTAAAAAGATAAATATTTTGTGTTACAAGACCTATTCTATCATGCAAGCTTTCTATGCTAAATTCACTGATATCTAGATCATTTAATAAAATCTCACCCTTTTGCTTATCATAAAAACGCATTAAAAGATTGATGATAGATGATTTTCCACCCCCGCTTGTTCCAACAAGCGCAAGAATTTCACCCTTGTTAAATTCAAAATTAATATCTTTTAAAACACTCTTATAAGGATTTTCATAAGCAAAATCTACTTGTTTAAATTCAATCCTTGCTATACTTTCTAAGTTTTTACTTCCATTTAGAATTTGTGGCTCTAAATCAAGCAAATAAAAAGTCCTCTCGCTTGCTGCTATTGCGCCTTGTAGTCTACCATAAAGCGAAGATAATCTTTTTAAGGGTGTATAAATAGCAAAAAGTGCTGTAATAAAAGCAAAAAAACTACCCACGCTCATCGTACCATGGATCACTTCTCTTCCTCCGATGATAATTACTGCAGCCACTCCAAGCGATCCAATAATCTCCATAAGTGGACTAGTTAGAGCATCAATGCGAGTGGATTTTAAATTCAAACGACAAAGCTCGTTGTTTTGTTTGGCAAATTTTTCGCTTTCTTTGTTTTGAGTATTGCTCGCCTTAATAAGCTCAATATTTGAAAAAATTTCACTCAGTCTTGAAAGCAAATCAGAATTTGTTTCTTGTATACTTCTAGCGTATTTTTTTAATTTTCTAGCAAAATGCACCAAGGGCAAAATCGCACAAGGTAAAACTACTAGAGCAAAAAAAGCCAAAATAGGACTTTGATAAAATATCACTATCAATAAACCCACAATGGTTAAAAGCTCTCTAAAAAAATCAGGAATGATATTAGAAACTATGCTTTGAAGAGCGTTAATATCATTAGTGCAACGACTTACTAGCTCTCCGCTTCTGTTGCGTTTAAAAAAATCCATATCAAGCTTTAAAAGATTTTTTAAAACCTTAAAACGCAAAATTCTTAAAGTATCCATTCCTATAAAACTTAAATAATAAGTTTGTAAATAAAAACCCAAATTCTTTAAAATATAAATAATAACAAGTAGAAAAGGTAAGGTATAGAGCAAGGCCTCATTTTTTTCAACAAAAATATAATCTAAAATAGGCTTTAAAGATGCGAAACTTCCAGCTGTTCCTATACTAGTAAGTATCATCCCAAAAATAGCAATGGCAAATTCTTTCTTGTATTTTTTATAAAAAGGCTTAAAACGGATTAAAACATCTTTAAGAGTCATATCTTTATGCATTTAAATTTTCTCCCAAATCGTTCCTTGCGGCGTATCTTGCAAAGCAATACCAAGCTTGAGCAAGTCTTCTCTGATCTGATCTGCTTTGGCAAAATCTTTATTTTTCTTAGCTTCGTTTCTTTGCAAAATTTGATCTTGAATTTTTTCTTTCAACTCTTTGGCGACACCCCATTGAAAATATAAATTTTCATCCATAAAACCAAAGCCAAAAATTTTAGCCAGTTCGCTTAAAGCTTCTTTGATTTTTTGTTTTAATTCTTTATTTTTACTTTGCTGATCAAGCTCTAAATTTGCATTAGTTATAAACTCATCTAAAAGCGCCAAAGCCTTAGAGATATTTAAATCATCACTTAAAACTTCTAAGATTTGCTTGGCGATATTGCTATGAATCTCTATATCATTTAAAATTCCAAAATCTGGGGTTTTTCCCACAGCAAGTCTTTTTTTAAGACGATAAAACTTATCCAAGCGTTTTTTTACATTTTCTAAATCATCTAAAGAATAATTAAAATGAGCTCTATAATGAGAACTTAAAAGATAAAATCTTAAAGCCTCTCCCATAAAATCTTTGAGTGCATCTTTTAAGAAAAAGCTATTGTTTAAACTTTTGCTCATCTTTTCTCCATTGATTTTTACAAAGCCATTGTGAAGCCAAATTTTTGCCAAAGTTCTTTTGCACGCACAACGACATTGTGCTGCCTCATTTTCATGATGAGGAAATAACAAATCCACTCCACCTGCATGTATATCAAGAGTATCGCCAAAAATAGAATCAATCATAGCCACACATTCAGTATGCCAACCTGGTCGCCCTTTTCCAAATTCACTATCATAAAAATTTTCATCGAATTTCCAAAGAACAAAATCACTCTCATTTCTTTTTTCAACTTCATTACTCAGTCTTGAAACATTTTCTTCTGTGTTACGATGAGATAAGCTTAGATAATCCTCATCTTTGCTAGTATCAAAATACACTCCATCTTCTAAAGTATAAGTAAAGCCATTTTTACTAAGCTTATGGATAAGATCTAACATAGGTTCTATATAATATGTCGCACGAGGTTTAAAATCAGGCTCTAAAACATTTAAAGCTTTCATATCTCTTTCGTAATTTGCTATATAAAACTCAACAAGCTCATTTAAGCTCTTACCGCTTTCACTCATTTTTTTTAAAATTTTATCGTCTATATCTGTATAATTTCTAGCAAATTGCACCCTATAGCCCAAAGAAAGTAAAACTCTACGCAACAAATCAAAACAAACACTGCTTCTAGCATGACCCAAATGCGCATCATCATACACAGTAGGTCCACATAAATAAATATTGACATTATCTTGATCAAGTTCGATTTTTTCTTTTAAAACGCTATCCATTAATTTCATCAAAACACTCCTTTAACACTAGCAACGATCCATAACAAAGCCTCTATAAGATAAGGCTTGATCTCATAAAGCAAAATTGTAAAAACAACAAGTCCTGTAATCATTAAAAAACAAAATTTAAAAGATATTAAAGCAAAAAAGTTCTTAAAACCAAATTCTTTGATATTGGCAATAAGCAAATAAAAAGCACTTAAAGAGCTTGAAAGCGCCACAGCTATAACCTTTAAACTCTCATCTTTGATTAAAAAAATAAAAAGCACAGAGCATAAAGCACTAATAAGCAAAGCTTTAAAGGCGATAAAAGCGGCTGTTTTTTGTTTGAATTTAGCATAAAGCCATAAAGAAAATAATTTTTGTAAGCCAAAAGGCAAAAGCCCTATCAAATAAGCGATTAAAACATAAGCTGTGATAATACTATCTTCGTGAGTAAAATTCCCTCTTTCAAATAAAAGCTTTGAAATTTCTAAAGCAAATACAGAACCTACAATACTTGAAACAATCAACAAAATACTTAAAACCGCTAAAGCTCTTTGCATAAAACTTAAGGCTAAATTTTCTTGATCGCTTTTTAAATGCTTTAAAATTTTAGGAAAAGAAACTTGAGTTAAGGCTATAGCAAAAAGAGCTAAAGGAAGCTGAAAAACGCGGTTTGCATAATAAAGATAAGAAATACTACCCGTCATTAAAAAACTCGCTATTGTCGTATCAAGCAAAGAGCTTATTTGTGTAGCAGAAGAGCCTAAAACTCCATGAAAAAAATTACTATAAAAACCCTCTAGTTTAGCCTTTGCTCGTCTAAATTTCACACTTAATGCCATAGCGCGTATCACAGGATTTTTTCGCAACACCATTAAATGCAAAATCAATTGTGCCACACCGCTTAATACAGTCGCATAAGAAAAATAATAAAGCGTATCTTGAGGAGCATCTTTATCAACAAAAAATGCGGCTATAACTATACTTAGATTAAACAAAGCTGCCGAAAAAGAAGTGATGAAAAATTTTTGTCTATAATTTAAAATCGCTCCTAAAAAGGTAACCAAAAAAATAAAAAACAAATACCAAAAATTAATCGCCACCAAAGGAGAGGCTAAAGCTATAGTATCGGAACTAAACCCAAAAGCAAAAAGCTTGGTAAAAAATGAAGAAAAAAAGCTTACTAAAAGACAAAATAAAAACACTATAACACTAAATTGATACATCACACTCACGCAAAAAGCGCCTTTTTTCTTTGCTTTGACAAAGTTAGGTAAAAAGCTTTGCCCAAACGCCCCTTCAGCGAAAATTCTTCTAAAAAAGGCAGGCATTTTTAATGCTACAAAAAAAATATCACTATAAATTCCAGCCCCCAAAAAAAGAGCGATTAAAACATCACGCGCTAGACCCAAAACGCGAGAAAATAAAATTCCTAAAGCATTGATAATAAAATTTTTAAACACTAAACTCTTCATAAATTTTCACAAAATTTCAAATATAAAAGCTATCATTTTAACTAAATTTGATTAAAAATTGACTATAATATTGAATTTAAATTAAACAATAAAGGGGAAAGTTTTGGCTTTAGATGAGAAAATCATTTCCTATACCGAAAATCCTTCTCGCGAACTTTTATCTGTAGCTTCAAGAACTAATATCGCTTTAAATGAACTTGATTTTCATCTTTTAGCTTTTTCGACACAATATTGTCTTGAAAATACCGAATGGATAAAAATTGCTGAAAAAGATCTCACTCTTTTTGAAAAAGATGAAGTATTTTTAAAAGAGGATTTGCAAATCAAACAAGAGTACAAAATCGAAATTTTTCATCAAACACGCCAAGATAAAACCGCAAATGCTATCAAGCTGATTGCTAATAAAAATTTAACAAAAATTGTCGCTCAAATCAATTTTAATGAGTTAAAATATCATGAAAAATTAACTTTTGAACTTTTGCAAATTATCTACAAAAAAATGTTAAAGCTTAAGTTTTTAATAGGCATTCGTATCTTTGATTTTAAAAAAGAACTCATCCGTATATGCAATGAACACAAGAAAAATACTTTAAATAAAACCTTGCAAATCAATGTAGCCAAAGGTGTTGAACCTATACAAAGCCAAGATGAAGCCTTAGTTTTGCTTTATAAAGAAAAGGCTAAAGATTATACTATAGATGAAAAACGCTCGGGTATTATAGCAGTTGATGAAAATGAAGTTGTATTAAGATATAACAAATTCAAGCAAGGCAAAGAAGGAAAAGACTTAAATTTACATACTTTAAAAGTTATAGATGCTAATCAAAACAAAATCAAATTTAACTGCTCCTCATTAGCATTTAAGACTGTAGAATACGAAGATTACACGGAATATTTGGCGCTAAAAAAGGGTTATGTAGTTGAAGATCAAGATAAATTTGATATTGCAAACTTGCTTGAATTTAATAATAAAGTTGATTTTAAAAATATAGGCATAATCCGCGCAGGATTGGATAAAAATGTAAAAATAAATATCAAATTTATATCCGATATGCAAGATGCTGTTAATTCAGGTGTAGGAATAGAATGCGAAGAACTCAATATCACAGGAAGCGTTGGAAGCAATACAAATTTAAAAGCTACAAGAATGAGAGTTGAAGGCACCACGCACACAAAATCTAAAATTTATGCCAAAGAAGCCTATATAAAAACACATCGCGGTTTTGCTCAAGCAGACAAACTAAACATAGATCTCTTAGAGGGTGGCAATATAAAAGCCAAGGAAGTAAGGATTAAAAAAAGCTTAGGTGGAGTGATAGAAGCAGATAGAATTTATATAGAACAATTAGAAAGCAATAATTCATGTGTGTTTTACAATAATGTTGTCATAGAACGCTTTGAAGGTGAAAATAATAAATTTCATACTAAAATAAAAAAAATGGATAAAGACTACGATCAAGAACTTTTAAAAATAAAGAATGAAATTTCATCTCTTCATCATAAAATAAGCAAACTCAAACAATACATTCTATCAAACAAAAACAATGTTTTAGATATAGAAAAAAAAGTCTTAGAGCTTAAAAATCAAGGACAAAATATACCAAGCCAATATGAAAAATTTTTAAAAAATTTCTCTATACAAAATGCAAACTTAAATAAACTTCAAAACCAAGAAAAAGAACTTTTAGAATATAGAAAAAAAATCCACGATGAGCTTTTAGCACTAGAAGAGGATTTATTTAAAGCTAAATTTATCAACAAAAGTGGAAAATGGAGCGATATGAATGAAATCAGATTTTCGCTTTTAGAACCTAAAGAAGATATTTTTTATTCTTCTTCCACTAAAGAAAGTGCAAAATTTATAGCTTTGAAAAAAATCATACAAAATAATCAAGAATATATAGAGATTGATAAAAAACTTGACTATGAAGAAAAGGATATAGAATGGTTGTTGCCATCGAAGGAATAATCACAAAAAAAGAACCCACTTTTGCTATCATAAAATGCGCTAGTGGTTTAAGCTATGGGGTTTTTATCTCACTTTTTTGTGCTGCTAAGCTTGAAACTCATCAAAAATACGAGCTTTTCATCACTCAAATCATCAAAGAGGATTCTAATAAATTCTATGGTTTTTTAGATAAAGATGAGCAAAAAATGTTTGAAATGCTTTTAAAAGTAAATGGAGTGGGCGCAAGCACTGCGATGGCTATATGCTCAAGTTTGGATGTAAATTCTTTTTATAAGGCTTTAAATTTGGGAGATGAGAGTGTACTTAAAAAAGTTCCAGGCATTGGTCCAAAAAGCGCCAAACGCATCATCGTAGAACTTGGAGATGCCAAAGTCCAACTCGAAAGTGTGAGCGATGATAAAAGCGAAGCCTTGGCTGCTTTGCTTTCTTTGGGATTTAAACAAGATAAAATATTAAGCGTTTTAAGTACTTGCAACGGAAAAGATACAAGCGAACTTATCAAAGAAGCACTAAAAAAACTAGCATAAGGAAAAATAATGAAATTAGCGATACTTTTTGGCGGAAATTCTTACGAACATGAAATCAGCATTGTAAGTGCTGTGGTATTAAAAAAAGTGATAAATACGGATTTGACATTTATTTTTTGCGATGAAAAAAGGAGATTTTATTTAATTCCTAGCGAAAAAATGAATTCTAAAACCTTTAGCGGTGGTGCTTACCAAAAAGAAAAGGAGTTATTTTTAAGACAAAAGGCTTTTTATCATAAAAGTCTATGGAGTGAAAAAAACTTAGATTTAGATTGTGTGATCAACCTCATCCACGGAAGAGATGGAGAAGACGGAAAGATAGCTTCTTTGCTTGAATTTTTTGATATCAAATTCATAGGTCCTAGGGTTGAAGCAAGTGTTTTATCTTTCAATAAAGAGTTCACAAAACTTTACGCACAAAGCGTTGGGGTTAAAACTCTAGATTATCAAATGCTTAGAAAAAGTCAAAAGCAAGATTTTACAGCTCATTTTCCTTGCATTTTAAAGCCTGCACGACTTGGGAGCAGTATAGGGATCAGCATAGCTAAAAATGAAAAGGAATTGGATTATGCTAAGGATGTGGGTTTTGAGTTTGATACTGATATTTTGGTAGAGGATTTTAAAAGTAACATCAAAGAGTACAATCTTGCAGGATGTATGATCAAAGATGAATTTATCTTTTCAATCATCGAAGAACCAAAGAAAAAAGAATTTTTGGATTTTGAGCAAAAATATCTTAGTTTTTCAGGCCATAACGAACTTATCGAAGCTGATTTGAGCGAAGAATTAAAGCAAAAGCTTAAAGATAATTTTGCCAAAATTTATAATCCTTTATTTAAAGGTGCTTTAATCCGTTGTGATTTTTTCATCCTAGATAATGAAGTTTATCTGAATGAAATCAATCCAAATCCAGGCTCTTTAGCAAATTATCTTTTCAAAGATTTTAACAAAATTATAGAGCAACTTGCTCTAAGTATAGAAAGCGAAAAGAAGATTAAAATCACTTATGAATTTTTACATTCTATTAATGGACAAAAAGGCAAATTATAAAGCTTTAAGAGAAAGTATGTTAAATTTTACATAAAATTTTATGTATTTTAGGAAAATTTATGCTTTCTTTTAAACAAGATGAAATCTATACCGCCACAGAAGTTGTGCGAAACTTTAGCCCTTTGATCGAAAAACTAAAAAAAAGCGAATCGGGCAAAATGGTCATCTTAAAAAATAATAAATTTGAGGCCGTTTTGCTCAGTATGAAAGAATTTGAACGCTTGCAAAATGCTATGCAACTCTTAGAAAATATTTACAAAAACCAAAAGGTTTAAGATGGCGCTTGTAAATGTGATTTATAATAATGATACTTATGAATTAAGTTATGAAATTTTAAATCAAGATAAGAAAAAATCTTTACTCATATTGCATGGATGGGGTGCAAATAAGGAGCTTATGAAGCAAGCTTTTTCTAAAAATTTAAATGATTTTTGTCAAATTTATCTAGATTTACCTGGTTTTGGAAATTCAAGTGCGCCAAAAAGTCTTTATAGCCAAGATTATGTAAATATCATAAAAGAATTTTTAAAAGAAAAAAAACTTGATATTGATATTTTTCTAGGACATTCTTTTGGTGGAAAAATAGCTGCTTTACTTGTTTTGGATTTTCAAAAAGCTCAACTTGTTTTGCTTTCAAATTCAGGCATACTTGCAAAAAAATCTTTTAAAGTGCGTTTTAAAATCATGCTGTTTAAATTTCTAAAAAAATTGGGTTTGGGTAGATTTTATCGTTATTTTGCAAGCAAAGATGGAGCAAATTTAAACTCTTTGATGTATCAAACTTTTAAAAATGTAGTAGATGAAGATCTGAGTCAAACTTTTGCTAAAATCGACAATAAAAGCCTTATTTTTTGGGGGATTGATGATAAAGCCACCCCTTTAAAAAGCGGAGAAGCAATGCACAAGCTTATCAAAAATAGCGAATTTTATCCTTTAGAAGGGGATCATTTTTTCTTTTTAAAACATTCTTTATTTATAGCCAATAAAATCAAGGAAAACCAATGCTAACCAATACACTTTATTTTATCAATTCTTTGTTTTTTAACTTTTGTGTAGCTTTTTATCTTATGAGCGCTTTACAATGGTATTCTTATAAATTTAAACGCGTATTTTTTCACTATCATAGACCTTTGTGGCATTTGTATTTTTTATTTTTACCTTATTTTTTCTTTTTGACTTTTCCTTTATATTCTTTGGCGTATTTTGCACTTATTCATACTCCGATTTTATATTTTTGGAATAAAAGCATAGATAAAAAACTCGTCTTTACAAGCAAGGTTAAATGGTTTTTTGTTTTTGTATTTATCTATAATACCCTTTTTGCCATACTTGCTTTGCGTTTTTCTTTTCTTTTCAATCTTTTTGCCCTGCCTTTTGCTCTTATAAGTCTTAAAATCTTTGAGCTATTTAGCAATTTATATTTTAAAAATAAAGCCAAAGCAAAACTTCAAAACAATCCACAATTAAAAATCATACTCATTACTGCAAGTTTTGGAAAAACAAGTATTAAAAATTTCCTCTATGAGCTTTTAAAAGATGATTTTAAAACCTACAAAACCCCTCGCTCTGTAAATACCCTACTTGGCATTATCGCAGATATCAATACAAATTTAAGCGATGATACACAAATTTACATAGCAGAAGCAGGAGCAAGAGTAAAAGGCGATATTGATGTTATAACGCGTTTTTTAGAGCCTCAAATTTGCATTGTAGGAGAGATAGGAAATGCGCATTTAGAGTATTTTAAAAATATAGAAAATACGCGAAAAACCAAACTCGAAGCTTTAAATTCCAAAAGATTAGAAAAAGCTTTTTTACATACTAGCACCCAAAAAAGCAAAGATGAGCTTATCTTGCTTTACGATGATAAATTACAAGACATTCAAGCAAGTCTTCAAGGTTTGGAATTTAAGATCAATTTAGAAAATAAAACATATGAATTTAAAAGCCAAATTCTAGGAGATTTTAATGCTCAAAATCTTTGCGCTTGTATACTTTGTGCAAATTATCTAGGCGTAAAAATAGAAAAAATTCAAAAGCAAGTTTTAAAAATCAATTCAGTAGAACATCGCTTACAAATCATCTCTAAAGAGCCTAAATTCATCATCGATGATGGTTTTAATGGGAATTATAAAGGTATGAGTGCAAGCTATAAGCTTTGCAAAAACTATAAAGGGCGCAAGGTTTTAGTTAGCCCTGGTATAGTAGAAGTAGATAAGGATGAAAATGTAAAATTAGCCAAAATCATCAATGAATGCTTTGATCTTGCCATCATCACAGCACAGGTTAATGCTGATATCTTTAAAAAAGAACTTAAAATAAAAACCATCATACTCAAAGAAAAAGCAGATCTTGTTAAGGTTTTAGCAAAAGAAACCCAACAGGGCGATTTGATACTTTTTTCTAATGATGCACCTAGTTTTATGTAAGTTTATCTTGTGAATAATTTTAAAGATAAAGATATTTAAGAAAGATTTCTAATTCTTATCTTAAATCATCTTCTATTTTATTGTTAGAATTTTATGATAAAATCAATGCCACTTTTATAAAGTTTTCATAAATTTAGGAGTAAATTATATGCAAAAAAATTCTTTTTTAAAAATCTATGGGCTCATACCCTTTTTGCTTGTAGCTTTCATCAATGCTTTTGTAGATTTAGGGCATAAAATCATCATTCAAAATACTATTTATAAGGTTTATGAAGGTAGCACACAGCTTCTTTTAACAGCCATTGTTAATGCTCTTATCCTTCTACCTTTTATTTTAATGCTTTCACCCTCAGGATTTTTAGCAGACAAATATCCAAAAAATCTTATCATGAAACTCTCAGCAGCTTTTAGCGTTATGCTTACGATTATCATTTGTATAAGCTATTATAATGGGGCTTTTTGGACAGCTTTTACACTTACTTTCATCATGGGAATTCAAGCTGCACTTTATTCTCCTAGCAAATACGGCTTTATTAAAGAATTAGTCGGAAAAGATTTACTTGCGATGGGAAATGGTGCAGTTAATGCAGTAAGCATCGTGGCTATACTAGCTGGAATGAGTCTTTTTTCTTTAAGTTTTGAAAGCTTATATGATATAAATCATAACAGCTCAGAAGAGGTTTTAAAGCAAGTTGCACCTTTGGGATTTTTACTTATACTTTTTTCACTCATAGAGCTTTACTTAGCGTGGCGTTTACCTAAACTTAAAGATGAGATAAAAGAATTAAAATTTGATTCTAAACGCTATTTGAGCGGAAAATTGTTGATGAGCAATTTAAAACTTATTTTTGAAAATAAAGTAATTTGGCTTTGTATCGTTGGAATTTCGATATTTTGGGCGATATCGCAATTATATCTTGTAAGTTTTCCCGTATTTAGCAAAAATGAACTTTTTATTGAAAATACTTTTTTTGTACAAGTTTCTTTAGGATTTTCAGGGATTGGAGTCGTTTTAGGCTCTTTAATAGCGGGTAGGTTTTCTAAAAATTATATCGAGCTTGGACTCATTCCTTTTGGGGCTTTGGGCGTGTTTTTAATGGCCTTGATTATGCCCTATTTTACAAGTTTGATTACATATAGTTTTATCTTTTTTATCTTTGGTTTTTGCGGTGCGTTATTTATCATACCTTTAAATTCTCTTATACAATTTCATGCAAAAGAAAATGAACTGGGTAAAATTTTAGCAGGCAATAACTTCATACAAAATATCGCCATGCTTACTTTTCTTGTTTTGGCAACTTTATTTGCCAATTTAGAAATCAATGTAATTTATTTATTTTACTTCATTACACTTGTTGCTTTTTTGGGTGCGATTTATGTAGTCTTTAAACTCCCTTTTTCTTTAGTAAGAATGCTTTTAAGCATAGCATTTTTAGGACGCTATCGTTTGCTTGTGGAAGGCTTTAAAAATATCCCTGAAAAAGGCGGTGCCTTGCTTTTGGGCAATCATATTTCTTTTATCGATTGGGCTATAGTGCAAATGGCAATTCCTAGAAAAATTTATTTTGTCATGGAGCGAAGTATTTATTCTAAATGGTATATCAAAATTTTTCTTGATAAATTTGGTGTCATTCCTGTTTCAAGTGCAGCAAGCAAGGCTAGCTTAGAGCTTATTGCAGAGCGTATTAAACAAGGGGATTTGGTTTGTCTTTTTCCTGAAGGCGTGCTTTCAAGACATGGGCAACTCAATGAATTTAAAGGTGGATTTGAACATGTTTGCTCAAATTTAGAAGAAGATGATGGGGTGATTTTACCTTTTTATATACGCGGACTTTGGGGTAGCACTTTTTCAAGAAGTGATGAGGAGTTTTCAGCTAGAAATCGCACCTTAAGCAAAAGAAATATCGCTATAGCCTTTGGTGCTCCTATGTCTTTACATTCTAAAAAAGAAGAGGTAAAAGCTAAAGTTTTTGAACTTTCTTTTATGGCTTGGAAATCTCAATGCGAAGCAATGCATACCATAGCAAGAGCTTTTATCACCAGCGCTAAGAGAAATCTTAGTAATATAGCTATAATCGACTCTTTAGCAGGAGCGATTAGCTATAGAAAATTATTGAGTCTTAGTTTTATTTTAAGCACCCTTATAAAAGAAAATTCAAAAAAAATCAATAGCAATTTTGAACGCGGATCTTATGCGCCCAAAGAAGAATGTGTAGGAATTTTACTTCCTGCTTCTTTTGCTAGTTCTTTGCTAAATTTAAGTGTCTTGCTTGCACAAAAAGTTGTAGTAAATTTAAATTTTACTGCGGGAGAAAAAGCCTTACAAGCAGCAGTAAAAAGTGCTCAAATTTCACAAATTTATACTTCTAAGAAATTCTTAGAAAAATTAGAAAGCAAAGGCGTGTCTTTAAATTTTGGTGAAGAAGTAAATCTTATCTACATGGAAGATGTGGTTGAAATCTTTAAAAAACAAAAAAGTAAAATTTTAGCAATGATGATGGCAGTTAGTATTTTACCTAGCTTTATATTAAAAGCGATCTTTGCTCCTTCTAAAAACAATCTTGCCATAGCAGCTATTCTTTTTAGCAGTGGTAGCGAAGGCACTCCAAAAGGCGTAATGTTAAATAACCGAAATATCCTAAGCAATATCGCTCAAATTTCAGATGTGCTTTGCACAAGAAACAACGATGTAATACTTTCATCCTTGCCACCTTTTCATGCTTTTGGGCTAACTGTTACTACATTTTTACCTTTACTTGAAAGTATTAAAAGCATTACTTTTGCTGATCCAACCGATGCTTTAGGCATAGCAAAAGCTGTAGCCAAAAACAATGTTACGATAATGTGTGGAACCTCGACCTTCTTAGGAATTTACGCTAGAAATAAAAAGCTTGATGCCATTATGTTTGAAAGCTTAAGAGTGGTTGTTTCAGGAGCTGAAAAGCTTAAAAGCGAAGTTCGATCTGCCTTTGAAATGAAATTTAAAAAGAGTATTTTTGAGGGCTATGGAGCGACTGAAACCACTCCTGTTGCAAGCGTGAATTTGCCTAATCGCTTTGATGCGGATTATTGGATAGTTCACCGCGCAAGCAAAGAAGGAAGTGTGGGCATGCCTCTACCTGGAACTGCAGTTCGCATTGTCGATCCTAATACTTACGAAACTCTAAAAACAAATGAAGATGGGCTGATACTCATAGGCGGACACCAAGTCATGGTAGGATATCTTAACAACAAAGAAAAAACCGATGAAGTCATCAAAGAAATCGATGGCATAAGATGGTATAACACCGGCGATAAAGGGCATTTAGATGAAGATGGATTTTTGTATATCGTAGATCGTTATTCGCGTTTTGCGAAAATCGGTGGAGAGATGATATCTTTAGGTGCTCTAGAAGAAGAAATCGCTAAATTCATCGATACAAATATAGTGAAATTTTGCACCGTAGCTTTAGAAGATGAGAAAAAAGGCGAACAAGTTGCCTTGCTTATAGAATGTGATGAAGAATTCTTTGAAGGTGTTTGCGAAGCTATAAAAAGCTCAAGTATGCCTGCTATTTTCAAGCCAAGTCGCTATCTAAAAGTAGAAAAAATTCCACTTTTAGGCTCTGGAAAAGTGGACTTAAAAGGCGCTAAGGAATTAGCAAAAAGCTTGGTTTAAAATAATAAATTTTTAGCAAAGAGATAAATACTCTTTGCTTTTTTAATTTTTTCTTATAATTCTTTCATATATTTAAATTTACGCCAAAGCCCAAACTAAAATTGGCATAGAAATAAAAGCAAAAAGCACTCCAAAAGCCACAGTACTTACAGCTAGATTGCTATCTAATTTAGCCTTCATTACCATAGCTCCTGCTAAAGTCATTGTAGGCGTGGCACTTTCTATGATGGCAACTATGATTGAAGCTTTCATTTCAAAACCAAAAAGCTTTAATAAAAGCACAAAAATTAAAGGTGCTAAAACCATTTTAGCTAAAATCACAAGAATAGTAGGTTTATAAGCAGTTTTAATCGCCATAAAACCAAGCCCCAAACCTATGGCAAAAAGTGCCACTGGAGTAGCTGCACCACCAAATAAACGAATAGGGGAAAAAATAAATTCAGGCAAGGATATTAATTTACACAAAAAACCCAAAAGCAAAGCCAAAAAAGGTGGAAAAGAAAGAATTTTTTTAATATTTGCTACCAAACTTACTTTTTCACCACTTCCCAAAGAAAGGATAAAAGGCCCCAAAAGAGAAATAGGCAAAGTAGTAGCTAAAGCATCATATAGTATTACTTCTGCGCCAAATTGCGCATTAGCAAAAATGCCTTCAACGATAGGCATACCCACAAAAATAGTATTTCCAAAGCAAGAGAGTAAAAACATACTCACTAGTGTTGCTTTTGAAAAATTAAAAATAAAACCTAAAAATACGACTATAAAAGCAGCAAGAGCACAACTAAAAAATCCTATAAATATCAAAACAATCAAAGAGAAATCAAAATTTAAATGATAAGCTTTATCGAAAATTAAACAAGGCAAAGCAAAAACGATAGCAAAATCTAAAAAGGTTCTTGCTTGTTTTTGTTTTAAGATACCCACTCTTTTAGCAAAATACCCACCTGCTAGTAAGATAAAAATCGTAAACAAAGGACTAAAAATAAACATACCATATCCTCTTCTTGTTTCATTACTTATAAAGATAATTTTAAAAATGGAAAAAATTATATTCTTTATAATTAAAAGAGAACTTAAAATGTTTTAAGTTTTATATTTTTATATAAAAATATAAAACTTACTTGCTTAAAAATACTCAATCTTTTATCAAAATACTATGGTTTTATTTTTATGTATAAAAATTCTATCATCAAAAACCAAATCAAGAGCTTTTGAAAGCACATTTTTTTCAACATTGCGTCCAGCTTGCTGCATATCTTGCCAAGTGTATTCATGACTTACAGGCAAAACTGCTTGAGTGATAATCGGCCCTTCATCAAGATTATTATTAACAAAATGTGCCGTAGCTCCAATAATCTTCACCCCACGCTCAAAAGCTTGTTTATAGGGATTTGCTCCCACAAATGCAGGCAAGAAAGAATGATGGATATTAACTATCTTTCCTTCAAAATGTTTGACAAAATCAGGGGATAAAATTCTCATATATTTTGCCAAAACCAAATAATCAAATTGATATTCTTTTAAACATTCTAAAACTTGTTTTTCCTGCTCTTCGCGCTTTAAATTTTCTGCACTGATGCAATGATAAGGGATTTCAAATTTTTCTACTAAGTTTTTAAGAGTGTCGTGATTAGAAATCACGGCTTTGATATTAGCCTCAAGCTCATTGCTATAATGCTTGATCAATAAATCTCCCAAACAATGGCTTTCTTTAGTAGCAAAAACAATAATATCTTTCTTTCTTTTTTCACAAAGCTCTATATAAGCTTCTTCTCCCAACATCGCCTCAAGTGTCCCAACAAAGGCTTTTTTATCAAATTCACCCTCTAAAATAGCGCGGAAAAAAAACATTTCTTCGCCCACAAATTCATCATTTTTTACTATATTGATATGATATTTAAAAATCACATCAGAAATACGATAAATCAAACCTTTTTGATCCTTGGTGCAAATTTTTAATACAGAAATCATTTAATTTAACCTTTTAATATATTCATATAATTCATTTTCTCTTGCTTCTTTAAGCTTTAAACCCAACATTTTACCATAAATTCCAGCATCAAGAAAATCTTTTGCTAAAATACTTGTTTTAAATTTGTTCTCATAAAGTTTGAATTTTTTAGCCCACTTTATGCGCTCTTTATCCCAAAGCCCAAGCCATTCTTTTAAAGGCATATCCAAAGCAATACTTGCTAAATCAAAATCACTCATTTCATCAAGATAAAAAGCTTGATTTGCCTTTTTGAAATACTCTTTTTTTATTTTGCTTTTTTTAAAAAATTCCTCTTTGTTTAAATTAAAAAAATTTAAATACAAATACAAAAACAAAGCATCGTCTTTAACTACTTCTCTACTTTTTCTAAGCAAAGCTTGAAATTCCATGCTTTTAAAAGCACTATCAAAGCCAAAAATTTCTTTTTCCATATTAAGCTCTTGTAAATATTTATAGCCCACTTCAAGCTTAGAGCTTTTAAAAAATTTATAAAGCTCAGCATTGATCCTATCTCTGCTAAGATCTTTTATATTCATGCTTTGCATTAATTTTAAGCTTTCATCTGCTATTTTAAAATCAAATCTTGAAGCAAAAGCCACTGCTCTTAAAATTCTTAAACTATCTTCTTGAAAACTTGTTTGATCAATATGCCTTAAAATGCCCTGCTCTAGATCTTTTAATCCTCCATAAAAGTCTAAAAACTCATCATTAAAAAGATTGATCATCATAGAATTTATAGTAAAATCGCGTCTTTTGGCGCCTAATTTTTCATCATTACAAATTTGCACCTCAAAACCCGTATGCCCATAACCTGTCTTGTTTTCAGTTCTAGCAAGAGCAAAATCATAATTTTTAAATTTATATACAAAAAAACTTTTTCCAAAGCCTTGCGCGCCTAGTTTTTTCATCATTTTTTCAAAATCACTAGGCGTTATATCGTAAAGCTCTATATCATAATCATAAATTTCTAAACCTAAAAATAAATCCCTTACACTCCCACCAACCAAATAAGCCCTTTGAGTATAGGGACTTAGAAAATCAATGACAAATTTTAAATCTGCATTATTTTTTAAGCTTATCTTCGATGTTTGCAAGCAAAAACTCTAAAAAATTAATAGTTAATTGAAGTCTGTGTTCCAAATTCTCCTCCTTAACACTATTTAAACCCTCAAAAAGAACCAAAATTCTTTCTCTAAGGTGTTTTAAAAATATATCTTCATTAAGAGTTTGCACCTCTGCTATAATACTAGGGTTTAAAATTTCACTTTGCAAAACAGCCTCTTCTTTAACTGGCTCTTTATTTTCTTGATTTAATTCATCTAAATTTTTTATCTCTTCTTGAATTTTTTGCTCTTCTTCAAATTTCGCCATAGAAATTTTATCTTCTAATTCTTGCTCCAAAATAGGCTCTTCCTTAAGTTTAACCGTAGGCATATCCTCTTGAATTTGAGTCTTTCTAAGCTCTTCTTGTTCTTTTAGAATTTCACTTTGCCTTCTTTGTTCTTCCATGATAGAGCTAACTTCACTGATAGTTTTCTTTGCCAAATCTTCTAAATTCATATTTTTATCAACCACCTTTTAAATTCATTGATCTCTTCATCGCTTTTCATATTTATAAAAAAATCAAGCATTTGAGTATTTAAATCCTGATGCTTAGAACGAAACCCACTAAGACGACGCACTGCATCAATTGCATTTTGGTTATTAGGATCTTCTTTTAAAATATTTTTATAAATCTCTAAAGCTTCATCCTTAAGCCCTTGGGCTTCATAAATGGAAGCTTCTGTAACTGTGTTTTTCATTATCTTTCCTAATATTTTTTTTAATTTTAGCAAAAAGCATTTTAAGTTAAACTTTATATAATACGCTAAGAGCCATTGCAAAGATAAACAAAGCGCTGATTTTATTGATTTTATCTAAATGCTTATTCATAAAGATCTTAAATATACTTCCACCTAAAGCATAAAGACTTAAAGAGCAAAATTCTATCAACAAAATAATCAAAAGCAAAATATTTACATTCACTTGAAATTTTAAAAAAGAAGGCAAGATGGAAAACATAAAAATCCATGCTTTTGGATTAGAAGATGAAGCTATAAAGCCTTGGATGATAAGAGAAAATTTTTTCTTATGGATGATTTTTTCTTGAGTAATTTGACTTTTTGATTTAAGCAATATAAAAGCAATATATAAAAGATATAAAGCACCCGCTATTTGAAAAAATTTAAATAAATTTTCATATCGCAAAATAAACTCTATCCCCAAAGCACAACACAAAACCACTAATGCTAATCCCACAAGCTCGCCAAATATCATCCATAAAGTATTTTTATATCCTAAAGAAAGTCCCAAGGAAAAAGCTAGGCTCATACACAATCCTGGCAGTAAAGAAACCGAAACAAAAGTCAAGATAAATAAAGTATAGTCCATTAAAACAATCTTAACACAAACATATAAGAAATAGTTCCTAAAATAATGCTAAGAAGTGCATTTTTAAAAAGCAGATGTATCAAAAATACCAAAATACAAGAGACAATAAAATCAAGCCCATAAGGATAAGAATAAAAATCCACCTCATAAAAAGTATAAAAAAATAAAATGATGATGATAACTAAAGGCATATTATACTGCACAAAAAGCAAGTGATAGTTTTCTTTTTTATTTTTAAACAAAATAAAAGCTAAAACACGAGTTAAATAAGTCGCTAAAGAAGCTGCTAAAATCGCATATAAAATATTTTTATCTAACATATTTTTTTCCAAAAATCAAAATCATCAGAGCGATAAAAATACAAAAAGCCAACATATAAGGCTTGTCTATGCAAAATAAAGCAAAAAGTGCCACAAAAGAAGAATAAAGTAAAATTTTTAAATTAGGATTTTGTTTATAAAGCTCATAAGCTAGCACAATAAAAAGGGCATTAAGACTAAATTCTACACCCGAATAATCAATATTTAAACCCTGCTTAAAATAATAACCCAAAACAGAACCTATTACCCAATAAATTTGATTCAATAAACAAACTTCAAACATAATAAGCGATCTTTGCGCACGACTAAGATTTTTGATTTTCTCTTTAATAGAGCTTAAAAGAGCAAAACTTTCATCTGTTAAAGCAAAGATAATATAGTGCCTTAGAAAATTAATGGATTTTAGCTCTTTTAAAAGTGATAAAGTATAGAAAAAATGGCGAAAATTCAATAAAAACAAAGTAAAAAAAATCATCAAAAAAGATACATTTTGCGCCACTAAAGCTACTAAAAGAAATTGCCCAGCACCTGCATAAATAAAAATTGAACTAAGCAAAATTTCAAACAAAGAAAAATCTTTACTAGCAGCTAAAATTCCAAAAGCAGCCCCTAAAGGGATATAACCCATTAAAACAGGGATAGTAAGAAGAAAGAGTTCTCTTTGCTTCATTTTTTCTCTTTGAATAAATGTTTTAGATATTCTTCTCTTTGTTTATCTAAATTTGGATCGCTTTTATGAATTTGTCGCTCTTCTTTTACTTTGACATTTTCATCATTAAAATACAAATAATCAATACCAAAAATAATAGCTATAATAATAAGCAAAGGAATTAAAAAAACCATCTAAAAGCTTTAATCAAGACATTTGATTGTAAATACTACCATAATAACGAATATTTTCAGCATTTTCATTTTTTTCTATAGTTTGTATCGCTCCGCTATTTATAGCTTTTTGGATATCTTTATCCAAATCTTGATAAGAAAAAACCATATTTATACTGATAATATGAGGTAATTTTTCAAGCATTTTGTAAGACTCAAGCTCTTTTTCTAAACTTTCACTTTCTATCACAACGATGATTTTTTCATTCTCACAAAGCTCTATTGAACATGAAGGAATTTTTAAGATTTCTTTTTTTAATTCATCTATATGTTGTACTTTAGCTACGATCAAAACGCTAGAAAGATTCATCTAAACTCCTAAATACAATTTTATCTCCAAAGCCTGAGATAATCAATTCTCTTTCGTTGATAAAAATGATAATTTCACTCATTAAATTTTCATCCTTGAAAATTCTAACAGTTTTTAGGGTATTTGTATCAAAAACCTCATTAAAACCCTCTTCATTATCACTATACGCAGCCAATTTCCCACTAGGACTTAAAGCGCAAGTATAGATTAAAAAATCTTTTTGCAAAAAAGTTTGCTCTTCATTTTTTACCAAACCTATACGCCTATCTGTGCCGCAACTTATAAGAATATCATTTTTAAAATCAACTTGATAGATATTATCTTTGTGCATTTTATCATAGTTTTTTAATATTTTCCAACTTTTCAAATCAAAAAGTTCCACCTCCCCACTTTCAAATCCTGCTATAAACTTGGTTTTTTCTTCATTTAAAGCTGCATCATTTAAACTAGAATGAGAGAATTTAAACTCATTTATACGCTTTAAATCCTTATCAACAAGCTCTATTTTAGAACCCAATAAAACCAAAAGATAGGTATTTTCATCTATAAAAAAAGCCTCTTTAACACTGCTTTCTTGAAGTGTTTGAATTTGAAGATTGTTATTATAAAGGCTTAAATTTTTTGCTCCAAAATCGCCTTCGCTAAGTATCAAAAGAGAATTTTGATAAACATCGATATTATAAATTCTAGCAAAATCACCCTCATAATAATTTTTAATTTTAGGCAAAGATAAAAGTTCTTTTAAGCTTTTATCTTTTAGATTATACTCATAAATCTCACCCTTATCAGTGCCTATATACAGCTCCTGCTGATCAAGCTTTAAAGCTGTAATATTTGAATTAAGCTTTAGCTCATAAGCAGGAGATAAAATATATAAAAAGCTTAAAATGAAAAGAATTTTTTTCATTATTTTACTCAACACCTTCATTAATTACATCGATTAAATTAGAACGATTTTTCAAGCCTTCATTTTTAAATTCAGCCTTAAAACTATTTCCAACTAAAGGTTTTGCATCACTTTGTGGAACATGACATTGGGTACAATTAAAGCGCGAATCACTGATCGCATCTCCTGTGGTTTTATTAGTTCTAAAATCATAATAATGACTCGCAGGAAGAGGAGTTGCGCCAACATCGGTTGCAATTGCTTTATCATGGCAACTAAGGCAGGTGTTATTATCCTTAGTAATAGGCAACATATCCTCAATAGTATGCGAAATAAGCGGTGGTGCATTTTCAAAAGAACGCTCAAAAAGCACAGATTCACCTGGCTGTAAAGCAGTAAAACTAGCATCGACCAAAGCTACCTTATTTTCATTTTCCAAACTTGCTTTCCTAAGTCCAATTTGCTCTGAACTCACCCCACTATTTAACGCACAAGCGGCTAAAAACATTATAGCAACGCTTCCTAGTAAAATCGTTTTCTTTTTCATTATTTTTTCCTTAAATCAAATATATTAAAATTTAAAGCATCATCGTTACACACTTCTACACAGCGTCCACATCTTATACATTCCCCCGAATTTACACTCGCGCTTTCTTTAGCTATCATCCAAAGAACTTGTTTTTCAGGACAAATTCCAATACATTTATAACACTTAGTGCATTTTTGATGATTGTGCTTGATTTTTAAAAGCGCAAAACGAGAGATGAGAGCATAAAAAGCCCCTAAAGGACACAAATGCGAACATATCGCTCTAGGACTCAAAAAAGCATCTATACAAAAAAGTATAAAAGCTATAAATATCCAAGAAGTGGTGCCAAAAATAATCCCTCTATGTATAATGCCTATATAAGACATACTTTCAAATACAGGCAAAGACAATACAAAAGAAAGAATTAAACTCAAAGCTAAAATATAATATCTTAAATTTTTACTTAAGATTAAAACCTTACTCTGTTTAAAAGCCATTTTAGAGCGAACAAAGGCAGCAAAATCAGTAATCAAATTTACAGGGCATACCCAAGCACAAAAAGCACGACCTAAGAAAACTCCATAAAGAATTAAAACGATCAAAGCTCCCATAAGTGCCATTAAATCTATGCTAAAACTTGCTAAATAAATTTGAATCACTGCAAAAGGATCACTTAAAGGCAGGGTATCAAAAAGCCTAGAAGAACTTAAATTTCCTTTTAAGATAAAATCCGTAGCCTTAAAACTAAAAAGAGCTAAAATTCCGATTTGAACGATGCGTCTAGCGATTAAATACCTCATCAAAATTCTCCCTCATTTAAATAATTTGTTGCCTTTTTAGCATCAAAATATTTAGAAGTATCTGCATCTTTTATACGATCTTCATCCTCTTGATCCCAGCCCTTTACATAATGCGAACCAGCCTTACCTAAAACATACTCGCGTGGTAAAACACGAATAGCAGGCTTTTCCGTAATACACGCAAGCTCGCAAAGCCCACAGCCTACGCATACTTCATGATCAACACTAGGCAATAAAAAGGCGTGCTTAGCAGTGCGCTCATTGCGTTTAAGTTCAAGTTTTAAAGCCCTATCTATCAAAGGACAAGCTCTATAACAAGCATCACACTGAATTCCCCAATGCGCTACACAAGAAGCACTATCTACGATCGCAATACCCATTTTTAAAGATTCTATGCCCTGCTCTAAATGTTTTTTATCCAAAGCATCGGTTGGACATTCCTTAATACATGGTATGTCCTTGCAAAGATAACAAGGAATTTCTCTAGCCTTAAAAAAAGGAGTTCCGTTTTTTGCACTATCTAACAAAGTAGCAAGTTTTAAAGTATTGTATGGACAGGCTTTTACACACAAACCACAACGAATACATTTGCTTAAAAATCTCGCCTCATCTTCAGCTCCTGGTGGCCTCAAGGCGTAATCATCGTCAGCCTTTAAGCTTAAATTTGCCAAAAATCCACCCGCAGTACAAAGACACAAACCTTTAAAAGCACTAGCAAAAAATTCTCTTCTATCTTTCATCAAATCAAACCTTTATCTTAAGCTTTATAGATTTTTACCGCACATTTTTTAAAGTCAGTTTGCTTAGAAAGTGGGCAAGTTGCATCTAGAGTAACTTTATTGATATATACATTCTCATCAAACCAAGGCACATAAACAAGTCCTACAGGTGGTTTGTTTCTGCCACGCATATCTACTCTTGCTTTTACTTTACCACGACGCGATTCTACCCAAACTAAATCTCCTTGATTTAAACCTAATTTTTCACCATCTTTTTCACTCATATAACAAAGTGCCTCTGGAACAGCACGGTAAAGCTCTGGCACACGCATAGTCATAGTCCCACTATGCCAATGCTCTAAAACCCTTCCAGTTGAAAGCCAGAATGGATACTCTTCATTTGGTCTTTCAGGTGCTTTCATAAATGGTCTAAAGAAAATTTTAGCTTTATTTTTAATACTATGTTCTTTTTCATCCTTAGGAGCTATCAAATCCCCATTGGTAAGCATTTTATTAAATTCACCATAGAAAGCAAAATCTGAATTTGGAGCAGCTTTTTTGGCATAATAATCAAATTTAGTATTAAATCTCCATTGTGTTTCTTTACCATTTACCACTGGCCATCTTAGACCTCTTACTTGATGATAAGTGTTAAAATCAGCCAAATCATGACCATGGCCTAAACCAAATTTACGATACTCTTCCCAAAGATATTTTTGAACAAAAAAGCCATATCCTTTAAATTCTTTTCCATCACTGCCTTGAATTTTTCTTTCATCACCCTTAACTTCACTATTGTCATAATCTTTCATAACAGCATCATTTGAAGTAAAGTTTTTTGCTTCTTTATTGGCAAATAAAACATCAAAAAGCGTATCATCTTCGCTATAACCCATAGCTTTTGCTTCTTCTAGTACACTTGGTAAAGTAAGCTTACCATCTACTTTTTGTTCTTTCCAAACCTCTTTAAGCTTAAAGCGTTTTGCAAATTCTAAAATTTGCCAAGTATCACTCATAGCAGCACCTACAGGTAAAACTTGTTGTTTCCAGTGTTGAGTTCTTCTTTCAGCATTACCATAAGCACCCCATTTTTCATAAATCATCGCACTTGGCAAGATAAGATCGGCTACTTTTGCTGAAATTCCAGGATAACAATCACTCACAACGATAAAATTATCCATATCTCTAGCTGCTGTGATCCAGTGATTTGCATTTGCGGTATTTTGCCATGGATTATTTACTTGAACCCAAGCAAATTTAATTTTACCATCCTCTAAATCCCTCATAATACCAAGATAAGGCGAACCTGGTTTTGGATTGATTGTTTTTGCAGGCACTTTCCAAATTTTTTCTGAAATTTCTCTGTGTTTTGGATTTGCCACGACCATATCTGCAGGCAAGCGGTGAGAGAATGTTCCTACCTCTCTAGCAGTTCCACAAGCACTTGGTTGTCCTGTTAAAGAGAAAGCCCCACTACCTGGCTTAGCTTGTTTGCCAAGTAAAAAATGCACCATATAAGCTTGTTCATTTACCCAAGAGCCTCTTGTGTGTTGGTTAAAGCCCATAGTCCAAAAGCTCACTACTTTACGATTTTTTTCTATATATAAATTAGCCAATTCTTGGAGTTTTTTCTTAAAATCTTCTAAAGATTCATTATCATCACCCTTGGCTACTTTTGCGGTATATTCTAAAGTATAAGGTGCTAAACCTTTTTTGAATTCTTCAAAAGAAATTTCCCAATTCTTATCAGCTACGCCTTGATGTTTCATTTCAAATTTATCACCTGCTTTCACACCAAGATAAGAAAGAGAGGTTGCTTCTTCTTCATCTAAAGTGATTGCATTTTCTTTTGCAACGGTATCTTTTTCGCTTTCTTTAAATTTAGGATGGTTTGGATTATTTCTCATGCCATAACCAATATCTGCATAACCTGTTGCAAATACACAATGATCTTTAATGAATTTTTTATCCATAGCTTCAGGATGATTATAAACAATCTCTCTTGCTATATAGTTCCAAATAGCTAAATCTGTATTAGGTTTAAAAATGATTTCAATATCAGCAATATTTGAAGTACGATTAGAAAAAGTGCTTAAATTCACAATTTTAACTTTATCAAGATTGCTTAGCTTTCTATCGCTAACTCTTGACCAAAGTATAGGGTGCATTTCAGCCATATTAGCTCCCCAAGTGATGATAGTATCGGTAAGTTCTATATCATCATAACAGCCTGATGGCTCATCTACACCAAAAGTTTGCATAAAACCAACCACTGCAGAGGCCATACAATGTCTTGCATTTGGATCGATATTATTTGTTCTAAAACCCGCTTTTGCAAGTTTTAAAGCAGCATAACCTTCTTGGATAGTGTATTGCCCACTACCAAAAATCCCTATACCTGTAACGCCGAGTTCATTGTAGGCTTTTTTAAATTGTTTTTCCATTTCATCAAAGGCTCTTTGCCAAGAAACTTGCTTGAATTTTCCTTTTTTGTCAAATTCTCCCTTATCATTCATACGAAGCAAAGGCATAACAAGACGATCTTCTCCATACATGATTTTAGCGTTAAAATATCCTTTAATACAATTAAGGCCACGATTTACAGGAGCAGCAGGATCACCTTTGATTGCTACAATTTTGCCATCTTTTCTAGCTATCATAATTCCACAGCCCGTTCCGCAAAATCTACAAACGGCTTTATCCCATTTCCATTCTTCCTCTTGTGCGCCAAATACTGGCCTTGGGACACTAAGACCTGCAACACTAGCAGCACTCGCAATAGCGGTATTTTTAATAAAATCCCTTCTATTCATACTCTAATCCTCCAAAATAATAAAAATCATTTTATTATAAAAAATAGAAAATAAAATTATCTTGAATTTTTTGCAAAAAATAATAATTTTAAAGCCCTATTTTATAGGAATTTTATTGTCCTTTTATCATTTTTGAAATAATAAGATTATAAAAAATAAAACAGGCTAGAAAACTCTAATCTAATAAAAATATAAAATAATGTTTGATAAATGATTTTGTTTGAAAAGCTAAGAAAGTAGCCCCATTGGGGGCTTTATATGTAGAAAATTAATGACAACCGCATCCGCCGCAGCAGCTAGAGCCACCAAAAAATGCATCAAGTTTTGCAATATCTGGCATTTCTGTCACTTCACTTACTAATTCTTTATAAGCGATTTTACCATCTTTGATTACAAATACAGCACGAGCTAAAAGACCTTCTAGTGGACCTTCACCAATTAAAACGCCATATTTTTCTCCAAATTCTTTTGCTACAAAATCGCTAGCAACACTTAGATTTTCTATACCTTCAGTACTGCAAAATCTACCCATAGCAAAAGGTAAATCCATACTTACAACCACAACTTCAGCTCCATTGTAGCTTGCTACTTTTTTGTTAAATTCTCTTGCTTCAGTTGCGCAAACTGGAGTATCTAAGCTTGGAAGACTTAAAACAATTTGTGTTTTACCTGCAGCACCAATTTCAATCGTGCTTAAATCTTTAGCTTTAAGTCCTACTTTAGGAGCATCTGCTCCAACTTCTACTGAATTTCCTTTAAGTTTTACTGGGTTTCCTTTAAAATTTACTGAACTCATTTTGTCATCCTTTATTTTTATAAATTGAAACATTTTTGTAATTTTAATGTTTCGAAAATTATTATATCTTAATAATTATTATTAATTCTTTAAATACTCAGCTTAAAATCACTCAACTTCATTCCAAGCATGTTTTTTCCAAATTTTTTGGGCTTCTTTACTTTGAATAAATTTCACAAATTCTAAAGCTTGTTTATTTTGAAGTCCTTTTTTTGGTAGGAATGATTTCAGCTGTGCAATAAACTGCTGCTTTTTCATCTTCGATAAACAAAGCCTTATCTCCTAAAACCTTAGCCCAATGCGACCAAATAATTAAAGCGTCTATGTTTGGATTGTTGTTCCACTCATCTATAGCTATTTTAGAATTTTTAGCATAAACTTTAATATTTTTACGCAACTTGACCAAATTTTCTCTTTTACCATCTTTTAAAGCCATATCCTCATAAAGTCCAACTTGACCTGCACCATCAACAACCATAACATTTACATTATCTTTTAAAATATCCTCAAAACTTTTGATATTTTTGGGTTATTAGGACGCACGATGATACCTGAAGGACGGGCATTTAAAACAACCAAATCTTCTAAATTCAAGCTAGGAATTCTTTTGATAAATCCATCCATCATAGAAGTATTACCCGAAAAAATCAAATCCGCATCTTTTCTAGCCTTTTTAAACCACGATGGGGTAGGACCTGCAGTCACTACAACTTTTTCTTTAGTTTTTTCTTCAAATTTCAATGCTAGTTCTTTCATAACCGGCGCAGGACCGCCAGGACCATAAATTAAAACTTCAGCATTTAAAAAACTTGCTGCGACTAAACTTAAAAAAATAAATATTTTTTCATATTTTAAACCTTTCTTTCAATGATATTTATTTTGAAAGAAAATGTTATCAATCTATGGTTAACTCTCCCTTGCAAAGCCCTGCTTCTATAAGAAAACGCGAAGGTGTAAAAGCAGTTTTTTTATTTTTGTCGTATTTTGCATAGCTAAGATAAAGTATATTTTTAGCCCTTGTTACCGCAACATAAAACAGCCTTCTTTCTTCTTCCAAGCTTCCGCCCATGCTCATAAGTTTTTGATTAGGAAAACGCCCTTGTGCAAGATCGATCACAAATACCAAATCAAATTCCAAACCCTTGCTTGCATGCACGCTAAGCAAATTTACACCCTTGCCATTACTCATCTCGCTTGCACCTAGGGTTAAAAAATTATAATACTTATAAATATCGCTATAATTTTTAGTGAGTTCTTTTAAAACATTAAATTTCGTTTCTATCTTTTCTAAATTTTCTTTTTTTCTTAAAAGATCCACTTGCCCTGCTTTATTTGTCGCTCTTTTGATGGCTAATTCTTCGCAAATTTCCTTATAAAAAGAATTTTCACAAATTAAATTAACCAGTGCTAAAGAATGTTTTGTTTCCATAGCTTTTTTTAAGAAAAAATAAATTTTTTCTAAATTTTTAGCACATAAATCATTAATCTTTGAAAGTTTTAAGATAGGATGAGCATTGAACTCACTCTCAAATTTAAAACGATTTTCACTGGCTAGTTCTTCTAAGTCTGCAAAAAGCCCAAGCTGGTAATTTCTTTTTTGATGGTTTTGCAAATTTACACTTTTATCAGGTTCTAAAAAACCCCTTATCAAGCTACCATGACCTAATTTTAAAAGAGCATCAAAAATTTCCTTTGCTAAAACTCCGCCTACTCCTTTGGTATACTGAACCAAATGAATAAATGCCATGATATCCTTAGGATTTACCACAAGAGCAAGCATAGCACTAAAGGCTTTAACCTCCAAGCTTTCAAAAAAACTCCCGCTGCCTTTTCTCACACTTGCGATCCCCTGCTCTCTTAAGGCCACCTCGATACCATCTGCACTCGAATTATTGCGAAAAATAACAGCAATTTCTTCCAAGCTCACTCCGCTAGTAAGTATCATTTTGGCTATATTTTGATATTGATCAAACAATTCTTCAAAAGTCAGTAAAGAAGGGGCTTTAAATTCATCTTTTCTTGTAACTATAAGCTCCTTTGGATAGAGTCTTTCGTTGTTTAAAATTACCTTATTTGCCAAAGCTAGAATACTTCTTGAAGAACGGTAGTTTTTGTTTAGAGAAAAAATTTGAGCATCCTTAAAACGCTGCTTAAATCCACCTATTATGTTAATATCTGCACCATTAAAAGCATAAATACTTTGATCATAATCCCCCACACAAAATAAGCTCTTACTCTCAAAAGCCTCGATTAAAGAACTCTGAAGCGCATTAGTATCTTGATATTCATCTACCAAAATTTCATCAAATTCGTATTTTTTTTCATTTAAAAGAGTTTTTAAATTCAAAAGTAAATCGTTAAAATCTACATAATTAAAACGCTTTTTTTCTTCACTGTATTCTTTTAATATATCTTCATAAATTTCTGCATAAATACTTTGATCTTCATAATTTACGCAAAACCAATGGTAAAAATCTTGATCATAAGCCTTGTTTTGAAATAAAGAATATATATCATATAAATAGCTTGACTGATAAGGTTTTATATCACTTAAATGTCTAAAGGTTCTTTTTTCATAAACACTTTTAAGTAGGGTTTTTAACTCACTGGCCTGTTTTAAAACCACATCTTTATTTGCGCTTTTAAGCAAGGTATAGGCTGTGCTATGAAAAGTTCCTGCTAAAATTTTTCCTGTAATATTTTTGTCAAAATATTTCCCCAAACGGCTTATCATTTCTTTACTGGCTTTATTAGTAAAAGTCAAAAGCATGATTTTTTGCGGCGATACACCTTGGCTTAAAAGATAAGAAATTCTTGCAACTATGGTAGAAGTTTTTCCCGTCCCCGCGCTTGCTATGATCAGATTGTGTCCAAAATTTGCAGTAGCAGCTAAATACTGCTCTTCATTTAATCTAGAAAGTGGCATTTTTTTCCTTAAAAAGCACGAATTATAGAAAAAAAATGCTTAAAAATATAAAAATTTAACATTTATTTATATTAATATATAGTACAATATTCAATTTATTTTATTTGTTAAGGAATTAAAGATGAATTTTAAATTTTTTTCTATTATTGTAGGGATTTTAGTCGTTGTGATTTTAATACTTAGCGGAACTTATTACTATCTTTTTGAGTATTCTAAACCTAGCTATACACCTATAACACAAACTTCAACAGAACAAAACCAATACAGCAATAACACCCATACAACAACCCAAAACTCTTATGTTTCTGATATTACAAATACAAATAATGAAAATATAAATTTAATACAAGACAAGCAAGATGAAAAGGATGCAAATAACATCATTAACGATGACAACAAAAGCGATACAAAATCTTCTCAAATTACAAAACAAAACAATGAAGAAAAACTAGCAGCGATTGAAAAAGAAATCAGTAAACAGCAAAAAATTTTAGAACAAGAAAAAATATTTAAGCCTCAAAATACAAATAACAATAAAACAAATTATCAAGCTAAAAAACTAAGCCCAGCGCAAGAATATTTAAGCTTGGGAAAAAATAGTCGCCTTGAACCTCAACTAAGTACAGAAAATATGAAAGTTTATGTGCTTGATGGTAAATTCTTAAGCGATTATAGAATCAAGCTTTTAAAAGATATGTTAGCGATTATAGAAGATAATTCTAAAGACTATTTTCTTAGTGTTTTTGTTAAAATGCTGCCTAAGGGAGAAATGAGTTTAACTATTTACAATAAAGATATTATTTTCTCTGATATGAAAAAATCTTATAAATATATAAGTATGGATAAAATTTCACCTTATATTAAAACCCCTGAAGTGCTTAATCAATATGTAGCACGCGAAGAAATTATAGAAAGATTTAAGCTTCAAACTAAAAAAGAAGGAAAAGGAAGTGAATTTTCTAAGCATATAAATAGCTTAAAAACTGGACTTAACAAGGCTCAATACTTTTTTCCATTTTGTGAAATCATAGAAATTACTTCCGTAAAATAAGCCGCGTAAAAAAGGTAAAAAATAATGTATGATAAAAGCATAGAAAAAACATATTATCAAATTTGCGAAGAGCGTGGGTATTTTGAAATCGATGGAAATAAAGCCATACAAGAAAAAAATAAAAATTTTTGTATCATGATGCCACCGCCTAATGTAACAGGCGTTTTACACATAGGCCATGCTTTAACCTTTACTTTGCAAGATATTATGACACGATATAAGAGAATGGATGGCTATAAAGTTCTTTATCAACCAGGACTTGACCATGCAGGAATTGCCACTCAAAATGTTGTAGAAAAACAACTTCTTGCTCAAGGCATTAAAAAAGAAGAATTGGGTCGTGAAAAATTTATAGAAAAAATTTGGGAATGGAAAGAACAAAGCGGTGGAAAAATCCTAGATCAAATGAGAACTCTAGGAATTACTCCTGCTTGGAGCCGCTTGCGTTTTACTATGGATGAAGGCTTAGCAAATGCTGTAAAAAAAGCTTTTGTGGAACTTTACGATAAAAAACTTATCGTGCGTGGAAACTATATGATCAATTGGTGCACTCACGATGGAGCTTTAAGTGATATAGAAGTAGAATACAAAGAAAACAAAGGCAAACTTTATCATATAAAATATTATTTAAAAGATAGTGATGAATACCTAGTCGTAGCAACAACGCGTCCTGAGACTTTTTTTGGTGATACTGCAGTCATGGTTCATCCTGATGATGAGCGTTATAAACAATTTATAGGAAAAGAACTGATCTTGCCTTTGAGCAATAAAGCCATTAAAATCATAGCTGATGAACATGTAGAAAAAGAATTTGGAACAGGGGTTGTAAAGGTTACCCCTGCTCATGATATGAATGACTATGAAGTAGGACTTAGACATAATTTAGAATTTATAAGTGTTTTTGATGAAAAAGGAATTTTAAACGAGCATTGTTTGGAATTTAAAGGCTTAGAACGATTAGAAGCTAGAGATAAAATTGTAGCTAAACTGGATAGTCTTGGCTTTATAGATAAAATAGAAGAACATAACAATCAAGTAGGATATTGCTATCGTTGCAACAATATAGTCGAACCTTATATTTCAAAACAATGGTTTGTAAAGCAAGAAATCGCCAAAGAAAGTATAGAAAAAGTAGCTCTTGGTGAGAGTAAATTTTATCCAAGCCATTGGGTTAATAGCTTTAATGCTTGGATGAAAGATTTAAGGGCTTGGTGTATTTCAAGACAACTTTGGTGGGGACATCAAATTCCTGTGTATTATTGTGAATGCTCGCATGAATGGGCAAGTCAAGATACACCAAAAGCTTGTCCAAAATGCGGAGGGCAAAATTTCAAACAAGATGAAGATGTACTCGATACTTGGTTTTCTTCGGGACTTTGGGCAATAAGTACACTTGGATGGGGAAATGATACTTGGGGAAAAGATAAAATCTGGTTTGAAGAAGATTTAAAAGAATTTTATCCTAATTCTTTATTGATAACCGGTTTTGATATTTTGTTTTTCTGGGTAGCTAGAATGATGTTTCAAAGTACAAATGCTTTAGGGGCTTTACCTTTTAAAGATATTTATTTACACGCTCTTGTTAAAGATGAGCAAGGTAGAAAAATGAGTAAGAGTCTTGGAAATGTTATTGATCCAAATGAAAGCATTAAAGAATATAGCGCCGATATCTTGCGTTTCACCTTAGCCTTGCTTGCTATACAAGGACGCGATATCAAGCTTAGCAATGACAAACTTTTACAAGTTAGAAATTTCACAAATAAAATCTATAATGCGACAAATTATCTACTTTTAAATGAAGAGCAATTTGAAGACTTAGAAAAGATAGAACTTAAAAGCGCATTAGCTCAATTTGTTTATTCTAGATTTCAAGATTGTGTAAAAAATGTGAGAGAAAATTTAGACAATTATCGCTTTAATGATGCTGCAAACACACTTTATAAATTCTTCTGGGATGATTTTTGCGATTGGGGGATAGAACTTAGCAAAGCTCAAAAAGAATCAGTAAAAGAACTAGGAAGCATTTTCAAAGAGGCTTTAAAACTCTTAAATCCTTTTATGCCATTTATCAGTGAGTATCTGTATCACAAGCTTAGTAAAAGTGAACTTAAAACAAGTGCCTCCATAATGATAAGCAAATACCCACAATTTCATGCAAAAAATTCCAATATAGAAGAAATTTTCTCTTTGATCATAGAAAGCATTGTTAGCATACGCCGCGCTAAAAGCCTTGTGGATTTAGGAAATTCAAAAATAGAAAAAGCCTATATTAAATTAAATGATAAAAAAATGCAAGATGAAATCAAATCCTATATGAAGTTCATCACCATGCTTGCCAAATGCGAAAATATAGAATTTACAGAAAACAAACTACAAAAAGCCATTTGCGATGTAAGTGAAAATTTAGAAATTTTCATCACGCTTAATAATGTAGATTTAAGCGGTATTTTAACAAGGCTTGAAAATCAAAAAACAAAGCTAGAAAAAGAAAGTACCAAACTAAATGCTATGTTGTCAAATGAAAAATTTATTGCCAATGCGCCTAAAGAAGTCGTAGAACAGAATAAAGAAGCTTTGGCAAATTTAAAAACTCAGCTTGAAAAAATATCAGCTGAACTAGCAAATTTAAAAGGTTAAAAACTTTGATAAAAATACAAAATTTAAAAAAATATTACGGAAAAGAACTGGTTATTAATGATGTTTCCTTGGAGATAAAAAAAGGTGAAATCTATGCTATCGTAGGACACAGCGGTGCTGGAAAATCTACTCTTTTAAGATGTATCAATGGACTTGAAAGCTATCAAGAAGGAAGTTTAAAAGTGCTTGATGCTGAAATAAAAGATCTAAGTCAAAATAATCCTAAAAAGCTTAGAATGTTAAGAAAAGATATAGGTATGATTTTTCAAAATTTTGCCTTAATGGAAAGAAAAAATGTATTCGAAAATGTTGCAATGCCTTTAAGAATGCATTATAGCCAATGCAAAATTTATTCTAAGCTTTTTGGCAAAGAATATATGAGCGAAAAAGATTTAAATCAAAAAGTCAATTCTTTGCTTGATGTTGTAGGGCTTGATCATAAAAACAAAGCCTACCCCAGAGAACTTAGTGGGGGGCAAAAACAACGCGTGGCCATTGCTAGAGCCTTGACTTTAAATCCTAAAATTTTACTTAGTGATGAAGCCACTTCAGCTCTTGATCCTAATACAACAAAAAATATTTTAGAACTCATTGCTAAAATCAATGCTGAATTTGGAATAACCGTGGTTTTAGTCACACACGAAATGGATGTTGTAAAAGATGTTGCTCAAAAAGCTTTACTTTTAGAACATGGTCAGATTATAGGAAGTGGCGCAATTGATGAGCTCTTTTTAAAACCTAATGAAAAAATGAAAGAATTTTTGGGCGAAAGTGATTTCTTGCCTTCAACAGGTTTAAATATCAAGCTTTACTTCCCAAAAGAAGTAGCGCAAAATAGTATTATTACGCATATGGCAAGAACTCTTAATATCGATTTTAATATTGTTTGGGGTAAAATTGAAAAGCTTAATGGAAATGCTTTGGGAAATCTAGTGATTAATATCGATGAAAAGGATAAAAGTAAAGTTCTTAATTATATAGAACAAAGTGGGGTTTTATGGGAGGTAGTATCATGAATGAAGTGTCTATATTTGATGCATTTTTGGGAAGAATTTCGCAATTTTTTACTGAATTTTCTTGGCAAGGTATCAAAGAGGTATCTCTAAATTCCATCAGCACCTTTGCACAAAACTATGAAAATATTTTAAAACCTGCTTTAAATGAAACTATTTATATGAGTTTAATGGCTGTATTTTTTGGTTTTATTTTAGCTATAATTCCTGGAATTTTACTTGCTATTTGGGATAAAAATGGTATCAAGTATAATAAAATCGCTTATGCGGTTTTAGATTTTATCACCAATCTTTTAAGAGCTTTTCCTTTTCTTATATTGATTGTTGTGCTTTTACCTCTTTCTAAAATTATAGTGGGCACTAGTATTGGCACAAATGCAGCCATAGTTCCTTTAGCTATAGGTATAGCACCTTATTTGGCAAAGATGTTAGAAAGTGCTTTTAAGGAAGTAGATCATGGCATTATAGAAGCTGCAAAAAGCTACGGTGCAAGCAATACTCAAATCATCTTTAAAGTGATTTTTAACGAATCCTTGCCAAATATTATTAGCGGTATAACTTTGACTTTGATTTTTACCATAGGTTTTTCGGCCCTTGCAGGAACTGTCGGTGGTGGCGGACTTGGAGATGTGGCGATTCGCTATGGTTATGAACGCTTTAATAAAGAAATCATGATTCAAACGGTAGTTATCTTACTTGTATTGGTGCAATTGGTTCAAATTTTAGGCAATTTATTTTACACTTGGGCTAAAAATAGCAAAACTTTATACATTCTTGCTACTTTAATAGCCTTATTTGTAATTAGCATAATCATCAATATAAACAACGATGAAAGTTTTGTTTGGCAAGCAATTATTTTAATCGTTCTTGCTCTGTGTTTTATTTATAAATTCCTTAAAAAATAAAAAATTAAATCCGGTTTTAATTTAAATATAAGTTTTTTTAAGTAGAATAAGCCAAAAAATTTTTAAAAGGATTAACAGATGATGCCTCAGATGCGCTAGTCTGACTATCAAGATTTCTCATAATGCTTCTTCCTGATAGTCAGAGTGATTAAGATTAAAGCAAGCACAAAAATGACTATATAAGGAAATTAAAATGAATATCAAAAATTTAATCGTAGCAAGTTTTTTAGGTTTGGCTGTAAATTTAACAGCCGCAGAAACTATCAGTATCGCAGCAACTCCAGTTCCTCATGTTGAAATATTAGAGCAGGTAAAACCTGAACTAGAAAAACAAGGTTATAAACTCGAAATCAAAGAATTTACAGATTATGTTTTACCTAATCTAGCCGTAGACAGCGGAGAAGTGGATGCAAATTTCTTTCAGCACACACCTTATTTAGAAGAATTCAATAAAAATAAAGGTACCAAACTCACCAAAGTAGCTAATGTGCATATCGAACCTATGGCTGTTTATTCTAAAAAATATAAAAGTTTAGATGATATCAAAGAAGGTGCTACTATAGCTATACCAAATGACCCAACCAATGAGAGTAGAGCTTTAGATATTATCGCAAAAAAAGGTTTGGTGGAATTTAAAGAAAAAGCTCTTAAAACTCCACTTGACATCACAACAAATCCAAAGAAAATAAAATTTGTAGAGCTTAAAGCTGCTCAACTTCCAAGAGCTTTAAATGATGTGGATTTTGCTGTAATTAATTCTAACTATGCACTTTCTGCGAATTTAAATCCAGCTCAAGATGGCGTATTTATAGAAGATAAAGAAAGCCCTTATGCAAACATCCTTGTAGTAAAAACAGGAAATGAAAATGATCCTAAAATCCAAGCTTTAGCAAAAGCTCTACAAAGTGAGAAAGTTAAACAATTTATCATCGAAAAATACAAAGGCTCAATTCTACCTGCATTTTAATCCTTGTCCCTTTTTTAGGGACTCTTCTTTTTTTAATCACCAAAGGAGTTTTTTATGAAATTATTTAAAATTATTTTATTATTTTGCTTACTGAATTTAAGTCCTATATTTGCCAAAACCATAACCATAGGAGCTACACCAAATCCCTTTGCAAGCTTACTAGAAAAAGTTAAAGATGATTTTAAAGATAAGGGTTATGAATTAAAAATAATAGAATTTTCTGATTATATACTGCCTAATAGAGCCTTAGAAGAAAAAGAACTTGACGCAAATTTATATCAGCACAAACCCTTTTTAGAAGAATACAATGCTCAAAAAGGCACAAATTTAACCCCAACAACGCCTGTTGTCATCGCACCAGTAGGAATTTATAGCAAAACAATTAAAGATTTAAAGAATCTTAAAAAAGGTGCTAGGGTTGCTATACCTAATGACGCTACAAATGAGAGTAGAGCTTTGGAGCTTTTAGAAAAAGCTGGCTTGATTGAGTTAAATCAAAATACTCTTAAAACCCCATTAGATATAAAGAAAAATCCTAAAAATCTTAAATTTATAGAACTAAAAGCAGCACAACTCCCAAGAGCTTTAGATGATGTGGATATTGCTGTGATTAATTCTAATTTTGCGCTTGGAGCTGGACTGAATCCGATTAAAGATACCATCTTTAGAGAAGATAAAAATAGCCCTTATGTAAATTATGTTGTGGTTCGTTTTGAAGATAAAGACAATGAAAAAACTAAAATCATAGATGAAATTTTAAGAAGTGATAAATTTAGAAATATTATTGATGAGCACTATAAAGATGTACTAATCCCTGCATTTTAAGGAGTTTTTATGAAATTTAAAAAAATATTACTGAGTGTTTTTTGCATAACAAGTTTTCTCTTTGGAGCCGAAAAGAGTATCATTATAGGAGCAACGCCTACTCCTTATGCTGAAATCTTAAATTTTGCAAAACCTATTTTTAAAGAAAGAGGTTGGAATCTTGAAGTAAAAGAATTTAGTGATTATAATATACCTAATATCTCACTTAATGAAAAAAATTTAGATGCAAATTTATATCAACACAAACCCTTTTTAGAGGATTTTAACGCTCACAAAGGCACAAAATTAAGTTCTTTGGGTTCTATTGTTTTAGTTCCTATGGCTATTTATTCTAATGATATTAAAGATATTAAAAATATCCCAAATGGTGCTAAAATTGCTATTCCAAATGATGCTACCAATGAAAGTAGAGCTTTGGATTTGCTTGCTAAAGCTGGTTTGATCGAATTTAAAACTTCAAGCACTCTTAAAACCCCGATTGATATCAGTAAAAATCCTAAAAATCTTAAATTTATAGAGCTAAAAGCCGCACAACTTCCAAGAGCTTTAAATGATGTAGATTTAGCAGTCATTACGACAAATTATGCCCTTGGCGCAGGACTTAATCCTCTAAAAGATGGAATTTTTATAGAGGATAAAGACAGCTTATATGCTATAGTTCTGGCAGTAAGACAAGGTGATGAAAAAAACGAAAAAAGTCTAATTCTTAAAGAAATTCTAACCAGTGATAAAATAAAAAATTTCATCAATGAGCAATACAAAGGCTCTGTTATACCTACTTTTTAATCCAGGCAAAGCCTTTAAAGGCTTTGTAAATTTGTATTGGGTAAAATATAAAAGATTAATACCATATTAGGCTGGCAATGAGAATTATATCTTTTATTTTTTTTGTTTTTATTGGTTTAAGCCATGGTGCAAATTTAGAAGAGATTAAAACTGCACTTGTCAAAGAATTTAAAAACAATTTTCCAAGTTTAATCATCAAAAATATCGATTTAAAAATCACTACTTTACCTAAAGATTTCGAACAATATCAATTTATAAGAATAGCCAATGCTCGTTTTAACCAAGCGCAAGGATTTATAAGGGCTGAATTTAAAACCCCACAAAATATACAAAAAAATGTATTTTTTCGTTATTTTATGCAAGCAAGTTTAGAAGTATTAAAAAGTGAGCGCTCTATACAAAGAGGAGATAAACTTGGCGCTTTTGACTATAAAAGCGTACTTATGGACTTTGATAAAGTTCCCTCTAACGCTCTCGCTCTTGAAGACACTCACAATCTCATAGCAAAAAGCAATATCAGTAAAAATACTATTTTAAAAGAAAATATGTTTAAAACCATGGCTCTTATTCGCCGCAATGACCCTATAATAGGTGTTTTAAGTGATGGAAATGTTGATGTATTAATAGAACTCACAGCCTTACACAGTGCCGATATGGGAGAAAGAATTCGAGCAAAAAACAAAGAGGGTAAAGTCATGCAAGGTATAGTTACAGGAAAAAATAGGATGATTATACAATGAAAATTTTATTAGGAATTTCAGGATCTAGTAGTACGCATTTAGGACTTAAACTTTTAAAAAATTTGGAAAATAAATGCGAGCTTTATTGTATTATTACTGAAGGTGCAAAGATAAGTTTTGAAGCTGAAAATAAGAAAAACTTGGAAAAAATTTGTCAAGAACAATTTCAAAATATCTGTTTTTTAAATGATAATAACCTAAGCGCAAGTGTTGCAAGCGGATCTTTTAGTATAGAAAAAACCATCATTGCACCCTGCTCTATCTCGAGCCTTGCTAAAATTCACGCAGGATTAGCCGACACACTTTTGATGCGAGCTGCTGCCGTGGCTCTAAAAGAAAGAAAAAGTTTGATTTTAGGAGTAAGAGAAATGCCCTTTTCAACTTTAATTTTAGAACATATGCACAAGCTTAGTCAACTAGGTGTTATCATCGCACCTCCTATTATAGCGAGCTATTCTCATGCTAGTAATTTAGAACAAATGGAAAATTTTATCATAGGAAAATGGCTAGATCTTTTAGGAATTTCTCATAATTTATACGAAAGATGGCAGAATTTTTAGCTTAAATTTGTTATATTTTTAAAAATTTTTGGAGTAAAAATGACTTGTTTATATCCAGGGACTTTTGACCCTATTACAAATGGACATTTAGATGTGATTAAAAGAGCGCTTAAAATCTTTGATAAAGTGATTGTAGCTATAGCAAATAGCGAGCATAAAAAGCCTTGTTTTAGCTTAGAACAAAGAAAGGAGCTTGCAAAGCTTGCTACTTCACATTTAAACAATGTAGAAATTATCACTTTTGATAATCTCCTTGTAGATTTAGCCAAAGAGCTCAAAGTAAATACCATAGTAAGAGGACTTAGAGCAGTAAGTGATTTTGAATACGAACTACAAATTGGCTATGCTAATCACGCCCTTTGGGAAGAGATTGAAACCATTTACCTAATGCCAAATTTAAAAAATGCGTTTATCTCAAGTTCTATAGTTAGATCTATTGCTTCCCATGGAGGAGATATCAGCACTTTAGTCCCTAAAGAAATTTTACCCTTTTTAAAGGATTTGCCTTGTATGTAGTTTTTGAAGGGGTGGATTGTGTTGGTAAAAGTACGCAAATTTCACTTTTAAAAGAATGTTTTAAAGAAGCCGTTTTTACTGCAGAGCCTGGGGGAACCAAACTAGGCAATCACCTAAGAGAGCTTTTACTTTATAAACCCTATCAACTTGACAAAAAAACCGAGCTTTTGCTTTTTTTAGCTGATCGTGCGCAGCACTGTGAGGAAATTTTAAAAGCAAATCAAGATAAACTCATTATTAGCGATAGAAGTTTTATTTCAGGCATGGCTTATGCAAAAGATTTTGAAAACGAAGAGCTTTTTAGACTTAATGCCTTTGCTTTAGAAAATTTCTTCCCGCAAAAAGTTATTTTTTTAAAAGGCGATGAAAATTTAATCAAAGAACGTCTTAGCCAAAAAGAGCAAGATGCTATAGAAAAACGCGGAATTGATTATTTCTTAAGTGTCCAAGATAAACTTGAAAATACTCTTTATTTTTTAAAAGAAAAAATAAATCTTCAAGTTTTAACCCTAAATGCAAATGATACAAAAGAAAATTTACACCAAAAAATAAAGGATTTTTTACAATGATTAATGCTCTAAAAGGTATGAAAGATTTAAGCGATAAAGATGCGCTATATTATGAAAAAATTATCAAAACTTGCGAAGAAGTTGCAAAAAACTACGGGTTTAATTTCATCAATACTCCACATTTAGAGCAAAGCATACTTTTTAAAAGAAGTGTAGGAGAAAGTTCTGACATCGTTGGTAAAGAAATGTATGAATTTACAGACAAAGGGGGCAATGAAGTCTGTATGCGCCCTGAAGGCACAGCAGGAGTCGTGCGTGCCTATATAGAAAAAAAATTAGATAAAAACATCAGCGTAAAGCGTTGGTTTTATCATGGCTCTATGTTTCGTTATGAAAGACCTCAAAAGGGTCGCTTAAGAGAATTTCATCAATTTGGAGTTGAAAGCTTTGGTATACCTAGCGTTTATGAAGATGCGAGTATTATTTTAATGCTAGTAGAAATTTTCTCACGCCTTAGTATTGATTTCAAACTTCAACTTAATTCTTTAGGCTGCTCACAATGCTTGCCAAAATACCGCGATGAGCTCGTTGAATTCTTAGATTCTAAAGAAGGTTTTTGCGAAGATTGTTTGCGTAGAAAAAATTTAAATCCTATTCGCGTTTTGGATTGTAAAAATGAATATTGTCAAAATTTGCTTGAAAATGCTCCACTTTTAATCAATAATTTATGTACCTCTTGCCAAAAAGACTTTAAAACACTACAACAAATTTTAAAGGATAATGGAGTTAAATTTGAGTTAGATTCAAAACTTGTGAGGGGCTTGGATTATTATTCTAAAACGGCTTTTGAATTTATAAGCGATGAAATAGGAGCAAAAGCCGCCATTGCAGGTGGAGGACGCTACGATAGACTTATAGAGTATTTAGGTGGAAAAAGTGGCTATGGTATAGGTTTTGCCATGGGTATAGAAAGAATTATAGCCATTTTAGAACAAAAAGAAGAGTTAGAAAAAAGAGAGGGAATTTATCTTTGTGCTATGGATGAAATTTATATCCCAAAACTTTTGCAAATTGCTACCAAGCTTAGAAAAAAACACAAAGTAATCTTAAGCTATGAAGCTAGAAAACTTGCCAAGCACTTAGAAAATGGAGATAAGATAAATTCAAAACATTTTCTTTGCATGGGGGAAAATGAAGCAAAAAGCGAAAGTTTGTTTTATAAAAATTTAGAAAACAAAGATGAAAAAGTGATTCAAATTTCAGATTTGGAGAATGCTTTATGATGAATTATGGAATTGATATCTGGGGAAATGATAATTTTATCATCAAAAATGGTAAAGTTTGTATCAATCACGAAAAAAAACCTGCCATTATCGATATAGTAAAAGAGCTAAGAGATGATGGATATAAAGGCCCTTTGCTCTTAAGATTTCCTCATTTGATTCAAAAGCAAATTGAAAGTATTTATGGAAGTTTTAATAAAGCAAGAAAGGAATTTAATTATAAAGGAAAATTCAATGCCGTTTATCCTTTAAAAGTCAATCAATATCCTGGTTTTGTAAAAAATCTCGTTCGTTTAGGTAAGGATTATAATTACGGTCTTGAAGCAGGTTCTAAGGCTGAGCTTTTACTTGCCATGGCTTACAATAACGAAGATGCGCCTATTACCGTAAATGGATTTAAAGATAGAGAGCTTATCAATATAGGCTTTATCGCAGCTGAAATGGGACACAATATCACCTTAACCATAGAAGGACTAAACGAGCTTGAAGCCATTGTTGATATAGCTAAGGAGCGCTTTAAGCCTAAACCCAATATAGGCTTGCGTGTGCGTTTGCACTCTGCAGGTGTAGGAATTTGGGCAAAAAGCGGGGGGATTAATTCTAAATTTGGACTTACCTCTACTGAACTTATAGAAGCTGTAAATTTACTCAAAGAAAACAAGCTTTTAGAGCAATTTACCATGATACATTTTCATCTTGGTTCGCAAATCACTGAAATTCATCCTCTTAAAAAAGCCTTAAATGAAGCAGGTAACATCTATACCGAGCTTAGAAAAATGGGGGCTAAAAATTTAAAAGCTATCAATCTAGGTGGCGGTTTAGCAGTGGAATACTCGCAATTTAAAAATGAAAAAAGTAGAAATTATACCTTAAGAGAATACGCTAACGATGTGGTATTTATATTGAAAAATATAGCCGAGCAAAAAAAAGATCTTGAGCCTGATATTTTTATAGAGAGCGGGCGTTTTGTCGCGGCCAATCACGCCGTTTTAGTCGCTCCTGTTTTAGAGCTTTTCTCTCAAGAATACACAGAAAGCAAGCTTATACTAAAAAAGCAAAATCCAAAACTTATCGATGAACTTTACGATCTTTACAAAAGCATAAAGCCTTCCAATGCTTTAGAATATTTGCACGATAGTATCGATCATTTAGAAAGCATCTTAACACTTTTTGACTTAGGTTATGTGGATTTGCAAGATCGTTCTAATGCTGAAATTTTAACACATTTAATCACAAAAAAAGCCATTTTGCTTTTAGGTGATAAGCAAAATCCTGCGGATTTACTTGCTATACAAGATGAAGTGCAAGAAAGGTATTTGGTAAATTTTTCACTCTTTCAAAGCATACCTGATTTTTGGGGCTTGGAGCAAAATTTCCCTATCATGCCACTTGATAGACTTGACGAAGAACCAACAAGAAGCGCAAGCATATGGGATATAACCTGCGATAGCGATGGCGAAATTTCGTATTCTAAAAACAATCCTTTATTTTTGCATGATGTAGATGTAGAAAAAGAAAATTATTTTCTAGGTTTTTTCCTTGTAGGAGCTTATCAAGAAGTGCTTGGAATGAAGCACAATCTTTTTACCCATCCTACCGAAGCAACGATAAGTGTCAATGAAAAAGGCTATGAAATCGAAGGGATTATAGAAGCTCAATCCATACTTGATGCTTTAGAAGATCTAGACTATGATATACATACGATTATGGATATACTTAATGAACGCATTAGCAATTCTAAGCTTGTCAATGAAAAGCAGAAAAAACACATTTTAGGCGAACTTTATCTTTTCTTAAATGATAATGGCTATTTAAAAAGCATAGGAGTATAAATGGGATTTTTCGGCATTATAAAAGAAGATTTTTCCCAACCAAAAGTACAAGATCCAGCGTATAATTCTTTTGTAGAACTTTTTTTCAATTACCCGGGTGTATGGGCGGTAGTAAATTACCGCTTTGCGCATTTTTTTTATACAAAAAATTTCAAGCGCACCGCTAGGATAATCAGCGGAATTTCACAATTTTTAACAGGCGTAGATCTACATCCGGGTGCAACTTTAGGCAGACGCATTTTTATAGATCATGCTAATGGAGTGGTGATAGGACAAACCGCGGTCATAGAAGATGATGTTTTAATCTATCAAGGCGTAACCCTAGGCGGAACCAGTCTTGAAAAGGGTATTAAACGCCATCCTACCATCAAAAAAGGAGTGATTATAGGCTCGGGTGCAAAAGTACTCGGTGATATCATTATAGGAGAAAATGCCAAAATAGGCTCCAATGCCGTTGTTGTTAAAGATGTAGGAGCAAATTTAACCGCAGTAGGAATTCCTGCTTATATAGTAGAAGAGCGTCGTAAAAACAAGGAAAACACAAGGGCTGTTGATGCAAACTGCGAAGACAAGCTCGAAAAGCTAGAGAGAAAAATTGCAGAACTTGAAAAAGCTTTATCAGATATAAAATAATATATAAAAATCTTATATATTATTTTATATTTTTTAACCTTTAACGAATTTGCACATTAGTTCATTTTTACATTATTAATTTTTAATTAAATTCACTGCATAAGTGTGTTTTTTTGCTAAAATTAGACAAAAAATTCAAAAGGACAACAGATGTTAACCCAAAGATCACAAGTTTTAGAAGAATCCATCACTCTAGCAATCACTGCGCTTGCTAACGAGTTAAAAGCTAAGGGTGAAGATGTGATCAGCTTCTCCGCAGGTGAGCCTGATTTTGACACCCCGCAAACCATCAAAAATGCAGCTATTGCTGCCATAGAAAAGGGTTGTGGTAAATACACTGCTGTTGCAGGAATTGCTGATGTATTAAAAGCTATTCAAAACAAACTCAAAAAAGACAATAATCTTAGCTATGAAACAAGTGAAATTATTACAAATGTAGGGGCAAAGCATTCTCTTTTTGAATGTATAGAATGTCTAGTTGAAGAAGGCGATGAAGTCATCATTCCTAGTCCTTATTGGGTGAGCTATCCTGAAATGGTTAAATTTGCAGGTGGAAAGCCTGTATTTATCGAGGGTTTAGAAGAAAATGGCTTTAAAATCAACGCAGAGCAGCTTAAAAAAGCCATCACTCCTAAAACTAAAATTTTAATGCTTAATTCTCCTTCAAATCCTGTAGGCTCTATCTACAACAAAGAAGAGCTTTTAAGTATTGCTAAGGTTTTAGAGGGTACAAAGATTATCGTATTAAGTGATGAAATGTATGAAAAACTTCGCTACGATGGCTTTGAATTTGTAGCTTTTGCAAGTGTAAGCGAAGATGCTTTAAATCGCACTGTGACCATCAATGGACTTAGTAAATGCAGTGCTATGCCTGGATGGCGTTTTGGCTATATGGCAAGTAAAAACAAAGCCTTGATTTCAGCTGTTAAAAGACTTCAAGGCCAAAGCACTTCAAATATCTGCTCTATCACTCAGCACGCTGCCATACCTGCCTTAAATGGAGAATGTGATGAGGATATAGAAAAAATGCGTCAAGCTTTTGAAAAGCGTCGCGATTTAGCCTTAAATATGCTTCATCAAATTCCAAATATTAGTGTCTATAAGCCTGAAGGAGCTTTTTATCTTTTTGTAAATACTCAAAAAATTGAAAAAGATTCTATGAAATTTTGCCAAAAATTACTAGAACAAGAAAAAGTTGCTGTAGTTCCAGGTATCGGTTTTGGCATGGATGGATATTTTAGACTTTCTTATGCTACAAGCGATGAACTTATCAAAAAAGGCATAGAAAGAATAGCAAATTTTATTAAAAATTATAAATAATTCTAGGTTTAAAACCTAGAATTGCTAACTTTGTTAGGCAATCAAATAAAATTCAAATGACCCAAATTTAAACTTTCTCAAACCCAAATTTCAAAATAAAACCAAAAAATCAAGGTTTTTTAAGCACTGCATTTACTCTTTGGACTTTATCTAGTTTATTTAAACTAAGTCTTATCACAGAATCTTCTAATCCTCCTAAAGAATGAGGCACATTTGCTTCTAAGCTTATCATATCTAAAGTATTGAATTCAAATTTCTCATTTTCTACTTCAAACCAAATTTTACCACTTAAAACTTGCACGCGGATAGCAAAGGGTGCTTTATGCTCTTTCATCACGCTATCTTTAGCAAGTAAAATTTGAATTTCCTTGCTGTGCTCATCATCGATTAAAACATTGATTTTTACTTCTTTGGGGCTAAAATCCGCTTTATTCCATTGAGTGATTTTCATAAAATCTCCTTTTTAATTTTATAAGATTGTAACAAAAATCAAAACACAGACTATAAACTTGTGTTAATTTTATCCTTCTTTCCACCAAAAATCTTGCTCAAACTCACTTCCCACCTCATAAGCTTCGCCCATTTTTGGTGTAATCAAAGGCAAATTTGAATTCTCATAAAGATATTCTACCACTCCATTCCACGCATGAGTTCCTGCTAAAAACCTTCCCCAATGTATAGGCATTAAAGCTTTTGCATTCAAATCTTTTGCTTCTTTTAAAATTTGATCAGGAAAAGAATGCGAAAAAGGCCAAGCGGCATTAAATTGACCGCTTTCAAGACAAACTAAATCAAAACCACCAAAATAAGCCCCGATTTTTTTAAAATGTGTAAAATATCCTCCATCGCCACTAAAAAACACCCTTTTGTCCGCGCTTAAAAATTCCATCACAAAAGAAGCCCAAAGAGTTTTATTTAACCCATCGCCCCTGCTTGAACTATGCTGCGCAGGCGTTGCAACAATCCTTAAATCATCAAATTCCACCCCACTCCACCAATCAAGCTCTATGATTTTTTTCTCACTCACTCCATAACTTTTTAGATAATTTCCTACTTTTAAAGGCGCGATAAAAAATTTAGCCCTATCTTTTAAAGTTTTCACGCTTTTTTCATCTAAATGATCAAAATGAGAATGAGTGATAATCACGGCAAAAATTTCATCAAAATCATTGGCATTATAAACAGGTGCATTTTTAAAAGCTTTATTAATAAAAGAAAAAGGTGAAGCGTGAGTGTTAAAGATAGGATCGATTAAAATTTTATAGTTTTTATAACTCACAAAAAGCGATGAATGTCCAAGCCAAGTGATGTGCGGAGTACGAACATACTTTAAATTTGGCTTAAAAAAAGGAAGTTTAAAAGTCGCCTTAGCATTTTTAGGGTAAAGATAATAATACCTCAAAACTTCCCTAAAAGACACTTTAAAAGCATTATGTGTTTGGGGATTTTCATTAAGAAAAATTTCATATTTTTTACCCTGCACTTTTTTAGCTTTTTGGCGTTCTTTACTCGAAAGATCAAAGGTTTTAAATGACAAATTCAATTTTTTCCTTTTTTATGTTTATTAAAATTATATCCAAGAAATTTTTAGATTAATTTTATTTTACACAAGTTTTTGGTTTACTTGTGTTAAAATGTCCAAATCAAATATTGGATAAAATGATGTAAAAATAAAATTTATATAAACTAGACAAAATACTTCAAGAAATTGATTTTATATTTAAACAAACCAAAGGCGAGCTTATGCAAGCTTTAAAAAATGAAATCAAACAAAAAGCTATTTTCATGTCACTAATCAACATTAAAGAAACGATAAAAAATATCCAAGATAGTGCAGATGCTGAAGTTATGGTAATTTTTTGTGAAGAAGATATGAAAAGACTCTCAAAAAGTAGAAATATTGCAGCACATAATAGTAGCCATGGATTTAAATATCGTAACAAATCTTATTCGTTACGATCTAGCAAGACTTAAACAAAGTATTGTTAATTTTAAAAATAATCCAAACAATTTACATTTTATTCCAAAAGAAGAAAATGTCAAAAAAAAGAATACTAAAACCACTAGAAGTATTAATTATTTTTTTATTTGCATGCATTTTATCTTGTATTATATTTATTACCTTTTTTTACTTAACAAGCCCTCCAAAAGCATAAGACAAGAAAATTTTTCATATAACACTTTCATACAAATTATTTTTATTCATTAGATCCTTTTATTCTTAACTTACCACAAGCTGGCAGACAAAAATATACACACTGCACCATTGATTTAGAATTAATAAAAGAAATTTCTTTAGAAGATTTTACAAAAATTTCACCCGTTATTAGAGATACTATTATTCAAACCATTCTAGCAAAAGAAATACAAGAAATTGAATTCTCTAATTTCAAACTAGAACTTCAAAGAGAATTGGTTAAAAAAATTAATGAAAAATTAGGCAATAAGCTGATTAAAGAATTATATTTTAGAGATTTTATCATCTCTTGAAAATTTTTATAAAATTTTCAAGCCTTTTAAAAAGGCTTGATTAAAGATCTTAGAGAGTTTTATTCGACTTCAGCGTCGATTACATCATCGTCTTTTTTCTTTTTATCATTTGCTGCATTTGGCTCATCTTTTTTATACATATTTTCAGCCAATTTATGAGAAACCTCGCTTAAAGCTTTCATTTTAGCTTCGATTTCTTCTTTACTTGCATTTTGATTTTTCAAAGTCTCACGCAAATCATCAAGAGCTTTTTGGATATTTTCTTTATCGCTATCAGCTACTTTTTCTCCAAGCTCATTTAGAGATTTTTCCACTTGATGCGCCAAGCTATCAGCTGCATTTCTAGCATCTACAGCTTCTTTGCGTTTTTTGTCTTCTTCTTTGTGAAGTTCAGCATCTTTTACCATGTTATTAATCTCTTCCTCGCTAAGTCCACTTGAACCTGTGATTTTGATCTCTTGTGCTTTACCTGTTGCTTTATCTTTTGCAGAAACAGTTAAAATACCATTTGCATCGATGTCAAAAGTTACTTCGATTTGTGGCATACCGCGTGGTGCTGGTGGAATTCCTTCAAGGTTGAAATTTCCTAAAGATTTATTATCACGACTAAATTCTCTTTCCCCTTGTAAAACATTGATAGTTACAGCACTTTGATTGTCTTCTGCAGTTGAGAAAACTTGCTCTTTTTTGGTTGGTATAGTTGTACCTTTTTCGATGATTTTAGTCATCACACCGCCTAAAGTTTCGATACCTAAAGAAAGTGGAGTTACATCAAGTAAAAGTACATCTTTTACATCACCTTTTATAACTGCACCTTGAATCGCCGCACCGATAGCCACAACTTCATCAGGATTTACAGATTTGTTAAGTTCTTTTCCAAAAGCTTTTTTAACCTCTTCTTGCACTAAAGGAACACGAGTAGAACCCCCTACCATAACGATTTCTTTAATTTCATTTTTATCAAGCCCTGCATCTTTTACCACTTCATTGATCTTAGTGATAGTTTCAGCTACTAAAGAATCAATCATACCTTCAAATTTAGCTCTAGTAAGTTTTTTAACCAAGTGTTTTGGGCCACTCGCATCAGCTGTGATAAATGGTAAATTAATCTCTGTTTCATTAGCTGAACTTAGCTCTTTTTTAGCATTTTCTGCAGCTTCTTTTAAGCGTTGTAAAGCCATAACATCATTTTTAAGATCTATACCTGTTTCATCTTTAAATTCACTTGCTAGAAAATCGATAAGCTTGTTATCAAAATCATCACCACCTAAGAAAGCATTACCACCTGTTGCTAAAACTTCTACTACATTATCCCCTGTTTCAAGCACGGTAACATCAAAGGTTCCCCCACCTAGATCGTAAACTACGATTTTTTCACTATCTTTTTTATCAAGCCCATAAGCTAAAGCTGCTGAAGTAGGCTCGTTGATAATTCTTAATACATTAAGTCCTGCGATAGTCCCTGCTTCTTTCGTTGCTTTTCTTTGTGCATCATTAAAATACGCAGGCACAGTAATCACCGCATCAGTAACACTTTCACCCAAAAAAGCTTCTGCATCTTCTTTTAATTTCATCAAAACTTTTGCTGAAATTTCTTGTGGGGTGTAAATTTTACCTGCGATTTCTATCGCGCATGCACCATTTCTTTCGGTGATGTGGTAAGGAAGTCTATTTTTGGCTTCTTTAGCCGCATCTTCATTGATCATCAAACCCATAATTCTTTTGATAGAATAAATAGTTTTTTCAGGGTTTGTTACCGCTTGGCGTTTTGCGCTATCGCCTACTAAAACTTCACCTTTATCTGTAAAAGCAACTACTGAAGGAGTTGTGTTTTTTCCTTCTTTGTTTGGGATTACTTTACTCTCGCCGCGTTCATACACAGCAACACAAGAATTGGTTGTTCCTAAATCTATACCTATAACTTTACTCATTTTTTATCCTTTTTATTAAAATTTATTTTGCTACACTAACTTTGGTTGGGCGGATCACGCGATCGGCTATTTTATAACCTTTTTGAAGCACTTGAACCACTTCACCACTTTGATGATTTTCACTATCTACATGAAACATCGCTTCGTGTAAATTAGGATCAAACTCTTTTTCATCTTTGATAAGAGCCACTCCATGTTTTTCAAGTTTTTTAAGAAATAAATCTAAAGTGTTTTGCACTCCTTCTTTGATTTTTAAGCTAATTTCATCTTGGCATTCGACATTGATAGCTGCTTCTAAAGCATCTAAAACATCAAGCAAATCCTTTGCAAAGCTTTCATTTGCATAAGCCATAGCACTTAGCTTTTCTTTTTCCATTCTTTTTTTAATATTTTCAAATTCAGCGTTTGCACGCATATATTTGTCTTTTAATTCATCATAGTCTTTTTGCAATTTGTTTTGCTCAACATCTTCGATATTTTGCAAATTCTCATCTTGCAAATGTTCAGAATTTTCTGCGTTTTCATTTTCAATTTCTTGCTTTTGTTCGCTCATGCCGCCTCCTTTATGTATTGTAATATCTTTTTATAATCCGTATAAACACTACCTGCTAAGATAATATTTACATCCTCGCCCAAAAACTGCGCATCCACCTTAAGCCCCATAAAACCCTCTTTAAATAAGGGTTCAAATTCAAGACTTTCTTTAAAATGACGGTGAATTTGACAATCTAAGAGCTTAACAAATTCATCATTTTGATAAATTTGATAAGCTCTTTCTTCATTGCTTCTATAGCAAATCAAATTTTGTCTTAAGCTAGCTATTTTTTCTACAAGATCTATAAAATGAACTCTCAAAGCTATTTTTTCTATACTAGAAAGATCAAGTCCTATAAGACTTTGTAAAAAATTCCACGCTTCTTTTTCATATTTTAAAACGAGCTCTTCTTCTTTAAAATCAAGTACTATAAACTTAGCATTTAGATCAAGTACTTCTTTAAGTACTAAACTTCTACCTCCATAAACAAGACAATAAATTTCAAATTCCTTGCTTAGTTCCTTTAAAAAGCTTTCATTTTTGATATGAATGTTTTTATCTTGCTCTTTTTCCCAAAAATTTTGCCAATAATTTTGCATCGTTAAAATAGTAGGAATTCTACCGCTACTTATATGAAGCTGAGTGATCAAACCCTCATCGCTAAGTCTTTTAAGATAAACGCGTATAGTCGAAGCAGGTATGCAAAGGTTTGAATTTAATTCATTAGAACCAATAGGTGCATTATCCAAAAGATAAGTTTGAATAATAGACTCTAAAATCAAATCCTTTTTATCTCGACTTTTCATCATATTTTCCTTCATATCTAGCACTCTATTTTTTGATTGCTAGATATATTATACAACATTGAGTGTTATTTTGTCAAGTATAAATATAAAAAAATATACTTAATTTTATTTAGTCAATATGACTAAAGTTTTGTTAGTTACTTTTTTATAAGGATAAGCTATCTTTTAAGATTGAAAATGCAATGATAAAAATAAGATGAAAATTTTAAATTGAATTGATTGTCTAGTTTTTTAAAGGTATAAGATATTAAAATAAAAAACCAAAGAAGCCTTTGAAAGCTCTTTGGTTCTTCTATCAAAGCTTAAAAGTTACCATTGATAGAAATATACATTCTTCTTCCTTCTTCTATGCGGTTATAGGTATTTACCCAAGTGCTACCACTCCCACTTGCATAAGATTCCCAGCCATTTGTAAAGCTTTTGTCAAAAAGATTATAAATAGCTGCATTGATACTCCATTGTTTGTTGATATCATAACGCACACCCATGGAAGCTAAAAAGATATCCTTGTAATATTCTCTATTGATATTAGTATCACCCATATAGCGATCTATTTGCCACTCGCCTTTTATCCAAGGAGTGAATTTATTATAGAAGCTGTATTCGGTTTTTAACATGATATTGTGTTTTAAACTATCTTGTTCAGGTTTACCTATCACACTTCTATCTTGTGCTTCTTTAACTTCAGTATCAAGATAAGTATAAGCAAAATTTACATTTAAATTATCAAGAGGGCTTATCCCTGCTCCAAGTTCTACACCTTTGTATTCAACCTTGCCATGATTGATTGCTCTAGAACATCTATCAGCATCACAAGTGCCAATACCTGGGATTGGTTCGCTATTATTATAACTTTGACTTGAAATTTTATCTTTAAAATTCGTTAAAAAACCTGTTGCTGAAACATAAAATAAATCATTATTGTAAATAGCTGCTATTTCATAGTTTAAAGATGTCTCTTCTTTTAAATCAGGATTTCCATATGTAGGAAATCTGCCTTGGCCACTATAACTGTAAGTTCCATTTATCAAACGGTTTGCATAAGGGGTTCTAAAGCCTGTAGATACACCGCCTTTTAAAGTAAGCTCATTAGTAGGATTATAAACCACATAAGCTCTTGGCGAAACATTGTTTCCAAAAATTTCATGATGATTATATCTTGCTCCAAAAGTAAGTCTTAAATCATCTTTTATACTATACTCATCCTCTGCAAAAATTGCCAATAAATACTGATCAAAATTAGTAGGACTAGCTATTTTATCTTGCATTTTTTCAAGCCTATATTCACCGCCTACGCTTAAAATATGACTTTGTCCTAGAGGAATAACAGACTTAGTATCTAAGATAATATCTTCTGCGACTATATCTCTATTTTCTCCTAAAAACGGCTGTGTAGATTGCCCTACGACTTCGCGGCCATCATTGCTCACTCTATTATATTGCAAACCAGAAGTGATAGAAAAATTTTCATAAACACCCTCATGACTTAAATAAGTCACAAATTTATCAACTTCCATAATATCTGCATAACCACCCGTTAAGCTACCTGGTGTTCTACCTGGACTTGTAATAGTTCCTAATTGACCTTGTTTATTATCGTAATGATTTCTTGAAAAATCTATATCAAATATAAAAGTATTATAATCATTAGCTAAATAACTAATTCTTGTTCCTATGTTGAAATTATTTGCCTTTGTAGGACTTTGAGCTTGATCCCCTTGAACTCTTTGTCCACTTCCATTTGTAAATTCAACATTAGATTGCTGTCTGTAAAATTCTCTAAATCGAAGTGTTAGACCCAATTTGTCATTCATCAAAGGACCACTAGAATAAATACTCGTTCCATAAGTATTACCCCAATCTTTATTTTCATTTAAAAGAGCATCCAAACTTACAGAAGTTTCCCATTTATCACTTACTTTTTTGGTAATGATATTTACCACCCCGCCTAAAGCTTCAGAGCCATATAAAGTACTCATAGGACCTTTTATAACTTCTATCCTTTCTATGCTAGAAATTGGAGGTAAGAAAGAATTTGAAATTTCATTAAAACCATTAGGGCCCACCTCTCCGCCAATACCCTGACGACGCCCATCAATCAAAACCAAAGTATATCCAGTAATACCCCTCATAGTGATATTATAAGAACCTGTTTTTCCCTTGCTAGCATATAAATCAACGCCTGGAATATCTGCGATAGCCTCTGCAACATCTCTATAAGGCTTACTTTGTAATTCTTTTTTACTAATAACATTGATAGTAGCAGGAGCTTCTTTAATATCTTGAGCAAATCCAGAAGCACTAATGATCGAACTGTCTAGCTCTACATTTTGCGATATAGCATTAGAAGCCAAAAGGCCAATGGCACAAACCGATAGACATAATTTCTTCATTTTTCTCCTTTTGTTAAATATTAATTAGAAATCAGAATATTATGATAATAATTATTAATTTAAGATAAATTTTGTATCAATTGTGATAATTAGTATTAATTAAAAATTTATTTTTTCTTGCTATAATTCTTAAAAATATAAGTTTTTTTAGAGAAGTAAATAGCAAAAATTAAATATCTTTTAGATACAAGCTTGATTATTTGATTGTTATTTTTCTCTGTGAAATTTGTTTCAAAATTTATCTTTTTAAACAATTTACCATAGAATGTGTTTAAGAAATAAAGATATTTAAATCAAAAAATAAAATCATAACGGAGTAAAAGATGAAAACATTTATAAGCAATCATAAAAACCAATCTTCTTTTATCACTTTATTTGTTTTTACACCTTTATTTTTTGTTTTTCTTTATTCTAAAGATTTTTTACACATACAACCCAATGAAACTATTAAAGAAAATAAATTTAATATGGCAATCAAACATTTTGTACAAAATTCCTCCGATATGAAACCGACACAACCCACACAAACTATACAAGAGCCTTCGAATGTGCAACCCAAAGAACCTGTGCAAGAAATAAAAAAAATAAAACCGAGAAAAGAAAAACCTATCGCTAAACCTAAAAAAATAATCCCTCCAGCAAATGCAAAGGCAATAAGTCAACCCAAAAAAGATACAAACATGCAGCAACCAATCATGCAGCAACAAACTCCACAAGCCAGCTCTTACCAAAGCGTATCCTTAACTAGCAATAGTGAATTTTTAAAAGAAATAAAATCAGCAATCGATGAAGCCCTAATCTACCCTAGACAAGCTAGAAAAATGCGTATGAGTGGGGAGGTTCTTGTAGAATTTACCTGGACAAAAGAAAAGAAATTAGAAAATTTAAAAATACTTAAACCTTCAAAATATGATTTTCTAAATAAAAGTGCTTTAGAAACTATACGCATAGCTTCTAAAAAATTTCCACAATATGAAAAAACTTTTCATATAAAAATACCATTGGTATATAAATTAAGCTAAATCTTTCACAATATACTCTATTTTTAATGCAAATCACTCCAGCTTTGCTAACGCTTAGAAGTAGAAGCTTCCTAGCTAAAGCTAACTAGTATTAGCTAATTCGAAAGGCTTTGAGTTTATAGTCCTCAAGGCTAATTCCTAACCCAAACGACTTTAATCCACGCTTTAAGATATTATTTGCAGCATTAATATCTCTATGTAAAGTGTTGCCACATTTTTCACAAAGATACACTCTATCTTTAAACATAAGATTTTTTTTGATATTTCCACATACACTACAAGTTTTGCTTGTATATTGTGGATTGACTTTTATAAAGAATTTACCATTATGCTTTGCTTTATACTCTAGATATTGAAAGAATTGATAGAATGAAATATTAAGAATAGATTTATTTAAACCACTTTTAGCTTTTATATTCTTTAATTTAGCTCTTTTAGACATATTCTTAATTTGCAAATCTTCGACTGCTAGCAAGTCAAATTCTTGTATGAGTTTTGAAGTTATCTTGTGATAACTATCCTTTTTGATATTTGAACTTTTTTCATAGATTTTATTTAATTTTAATTGTGTTTTTTTGAAATTATGGCTTAACTTTGTTTTCTCCTTTTTTGTTTTTAATATTCTCCTACTTTGTTTTCTTTGCAATCTTTTAAATGCTAAATCATATTCAGCTCTACTAAGTAGCTTTGAGTTAGTAGCTATTAACTCTCCACTGCTTAAGGTAATCTCATTGATATTTAAATCAATGTCAACTGCTTTTTTAATATCAAAATCTTTGCTAGATATTAAAGAAATATTTGATTCATCATAAATGATACTAAAAGCTAAATAGTATTTATTGTGATTTTTGATAATAGTGATTTGATTAAACTTATAAGTATTTGGTAAATCTCTGTGATAACGCATTTTAAAAAATGTATTCATAAGTCTAAATATCTTAAACTTAGTAGTATCACTATCTTTGATTTTGTAGGCTTGATTATTCCAATTAAAGCTTTGCTTTGCAAATTTAGAGTTTTTAAATTTGGGAAAGCCTTTGTTTTTATCTCTAATTGCTTGCTCTAAGGCACGAGAAGATTAATCCTTGCTTGTTGGGTTACAACACTTTTATAGCTTAATTCTCTTGCTTTTATAAGGCTAGTTTTATTGATTATCTATCTTACTTGCCTTTAAATAACTCCTATCTTTTTTATCTAAATTCTTATTTTTATCCCACTGCTCTTGCTGTAAATTTAAACAAATATTATAGGCTTGATATAGATGAAACATTGATGATTAATAAGCTTTTGTTGTTCTTTGTTTAGGTAGAATTCTATATTTAAAACCTTTGGTTATTTGCATTGCTTTGTTCCATTAGGGCTTTTTTTCTTTTTGGTTATATATTTTTTTAGGGTAATTATCTTCTATGCCTTGATTTTCTGCATATTTTTTAAGAGTTTCTAGCATTATTCCGCATAGGTATTCTATAAAAAATTACTGATTATGTCAAATAACCTAACTAGAGCCGTACAACTAACACTGTAAGCAATTCATCTCCCACTTAAGAAGTGAGAGTTTTATTGAATAAAAAAGATAAATTTAAAGCAAATAATCTTTTTTTAGACAACACTAAACCCTTGCATGTATTTACAGCAATATTTATTTCATCATAAACAACCCCCAACCATAAAACCTCAATAAACACTATAAAATAAACTTGAGTGATTAAAAATCCAACCCAATTATTGAACAAACCCAAGCTACATAATAAAATATAAACTAGACATATAAAGAACAATTGACACATAAAAATAGATTGAATAAATAAACCTATACAAGTAAACATAAAGATTAATTATTGATACAAAAGATTTAATAAATAAAAAGAATAATTGAGATATAAAAACATATAAACTAAACAACTCAAACAACCATTAAATCAACCCAAACTAATAAACAACCATAGCTAAGCTGACAACCCAACCAATCAATTTAAATATAAAACTACAAATTAAATCAACCCAAGCTAATTAAACTTCAAACTAATTAATCAAACAAACCAATGAATATAACCTAACTGATTAAATTAAATAAATTAATAAACTAATCAAGCAATGACTAATAAAGTATTTAAAACCAACAAAAGCATAAATCAATTAAACTAATGATTGAATATAAAAATAATAAGTTGTAGATAAGTAAAAGCATTATACAAAGCATTCTAAGCTGATTAAATACAATTAGAACAAAAGCATAAATCAATCCAAGCCAATTAAACATAAACATAAACATAAAAGAACAATGAATACAAAAACATATTTAATTGGCATAAAAACAAATTCAATCAATAAAAAAATAATTAATACAATAATAGATTTAATAAACATAAAAAAATAATTAAATATAAAAACAACGATTGACATATAAAAACTAAGATTTTAAATCTATAAGAATAAGATAAAGTAGAATTAACAAGTCCGCAATGAGCTACTTTCCCCCTGCCAGTAAGGCGTAGTATCATCACCCACGATGTGCTTAGCTTCTTGGTTCGGGATGGAGCAAGGCGTTTCCACATCTGTATAATCACGGAC